>JAYSQA010000256.1:0-15890 GCA_043721775.1 Rhodobacterales bacterium | reverse complement strand
GCTTCACCGCGCCCGGCATCCCCGTCACTGAAGCCATGGGATGAGTCCGTCCGGGGGAAGGAGAAATCCGCCCGTCACCCGATTTGTGCAACAGAGCCGCGTCAAGCGGTTTCACAAGGAGGTAAGACCCGCAGTGATCCTCGCCGCAAACTACGTCAGCTTTGTTGACATTCTGCAACACAACTGCTACTCAGCCGACGATTTCGCGCAACATTATGTCCGAAGTGGACCTAAGGTACGCAACATTCGCAAAGCGGGAGGCCAAGATGGCAGGATATGATGATCGCGACGGCTTTATTTGGATGGACGGAAAACTGGTGGAATGGCGCGACGCCAAGGTCCATATCCTGACCCACGCGCTGCATTACGCCAGCGCCGTGTTTGAAGGTGAGCGCTGCTATAATGGCAAGATTTTCAAATCGACCGAACATTCGGAACGGCTTATACAGTCGGGCGAATTGCTTGATATGCCAATCCCTTACACCGCCGCTGAGATTGACGCCGCCAAGGCGGAAGTTCTGAAAGCCAATGGCCTGACGGACGCCTATGTCCGCGCCATCGCCTTCCGGGGTGCTGGCGAAGAGATGGGCGTTGCAGCCTCTGCGAATCCGGTGCGGCTGGCGATCGCCTGCTGGACTTGGGGTGCCTATTATGGCGACGCAAAGTTCAAAGGTGCCAAGCTGGACATCTCCAAGTGGAAGCGCCCCTCGCCGGAAACGATTCCCTCTGCCGCCAAGGCTTCGGGCCTTTACATGATCTGCACCATGTCCAAGCACGCGGCGATGGCCAAGGGCTGCTCTGACGCCATGATGTACGACTATCGCGGCTATGTGGCCGAGGCGACCGGGGCGAACATCTTCTTCGTCAAGAACGGTGAAGTGCACACCCCCATGGCCGACGCCTTTCTGAACGGCATCACCCGCCAAACCGTGATTGGCATGCTGAAAGACATGCAGATCGTTGTACACGAACGCCACATCCTGCCCGAGGAACTGTCCAGCTTCGAACAATGCTGGCTGACCGGCACCGCCGCCGAGGTGACCCCGGTGGGCCAGATCGGCGACCATATGTTCGAGGTCGGTGACCTGACCAAGCGCGTCTCGACCGAGTACGAAAAGCTGGTCCGCGCCTGATGTCGCTTCTGCCTTTGCACATTGCCCAAGCGGTCGGTTTGCCTGCCGACTATTCGGCGACAAAGGAAGTGGCCAAGATCTAAAAAGACCCTGTTCCCGCGCTTCAAGGAACGGGGCTTTGTCCCCAAGGGACGCGCGTTCAACCGATTCTTGCCGGACGGACTGGTGCAGGTTGTCCATTTCTTCACCATGCTCTTTCTGGCGAGCGTTTGTGGCTGTTCGCCATCGAAATCGGGGTTTTCTTGCCTGAAGTCAGGGCCATCCTGCAAGGCCCCACTCTGCCCAAGACCTTCGGGGCGCACTATTGCGAATTGCGCGACAGAGTAAAGCCGCCCGGTGTCGCCCCAAACACGGTCGAAGAGTGGAAGGCGCTTGCCCATCCCGAACCAATTGCCCGCGCGCGCGAAAAAACAGAACCGGGCTGATGATTTCATAAGGCCCGGCAAAGCGAACCAATTGCCCGCGCGCGCGCAAAAACAGTTCTGGAGGCTTTCGCCTTTTTCGCCCGCTTTCCTGACCGCGACCGGATATTGGCCGACCTGTCGGCACCCGGTGCCGCGCGACACGGAATCGGGCCCGCCCCGACCATCCTCGCCATTATGGAATGGAACCGGGGCCAACCCGAGGCCGCCTGCCAGCGTCTGGAAACCTGTCTGACCAAAATAGCGGGCACCCACCCCGGGCATGAAGCTTATGTCGGCCGCCTGATCATCCGCCTGGCTACTGAAACGCCCCGGGGCTGATCGGCGACCCACTCGCAGATCGCTCTGCGCTGCGGCAATATTTTAGTAAAAATTTCGCTTTCGGACACGCCAGTCTCGCTGCTATCCCTACGGCAACTGAGGGAGGAACTTATGACCATTCGCTGGGGGATAATCGGCCCGGGTGCCATTGCGCATAACTATGCCGACGGCTTGGCTCAATCGACAAGCGGAAAACTGGTGGCCATCGCGGGGCGCGATGCGGCGCGGCGCGATGCCTTTGGCGAGGCTTACGCCATTCCGGCGGACAAGCGCCATGCCACCTATGCGGCTATCATGGCCGACCCGGACGTGGATGCCATCTATATCTCCACCCCTCACCCATGGCACGCTGAACTGTCGATTGCCGCCTTGCGCGCCGGCAAGCACGTGCTGTGCGAAAAGCCCGCCGGCATGAACAGCGCCGAGGTCATCGCGGTGACTGAAGTGGCCGCCCAAGAGGGCCGCTTCTTCATGGAAGCCTTCATGTACCGCTGCCACCCGCAAATCGCCCGCGTGCTGGAAATCATCGCCGCAGGCGAAATCGGCACGCCGCAGCACATCCGCACCCAGTTCGGCTTCAACGCGCCTTACAAACCCGACTCTCGTCTGTACGAGATGGCCTTGGGTGGCGGTGGTATTCTGGATGTCGGCGGCTATCCGGTATCTCTGGCCCGGCTGATCGCGGGGGCTGCTCTTGGCGCAGCCTTCGCCAACCCGACCTCGGTGAAGGGCACTGGCGTTCTGGCCGAAACCGGCGTCGACGCCGCAGCCTATGGGCTTTTGACCTTCGCCTCTGGCTTCACCGCAGAAATCGCGGTGGCCGTAGCACGCAACATGGACAACCGGGCGATCATCACCGGGCCCAAGGGTCAGATCGTGATTGACGACCCCTGGGTTCCCGGCCGCAACGTGGGCCCCTCGGACGCTACGATCCACATCACTATCGGCAAGGAAACCCGGACCGAAGTGCTGCGTGACCCCCGCATGCTGTTCGCCTTCGAAGCCGAGCATGTGTCAAAAGCCATCGCCGCAGGCCTGCTGCAAGCCCCGGCCCCTGCGCCCAGCCATGCCGATTCCATCGGCAACAATGAAACGCTGGACAAATGGCGGGCCGAGATCGGCTACAAGACCTTCGCCGAAACGCCCGCCACCAACCGCACCCTGCCCGGCGTCTTGCCGAAAGGCCTGCCCCAAGTTCCGAAGGTCAAGCTTGAGGGCGTGGCGCTGCCCGTCTCAAAGCTGATCATCGGCTGCGACAACCGCAACACCGTGGCCGAGGGCGCCATCGTCTGGGATGCGTGGATTGAGGCGGGCGGCAACGCCTTTGACACCGGCTTTGTCTATGGCGGCGGCTTGCACGAAAAGGTGCTGGGCGAATGGATCGCCGCGCGCGGTGTCGCCAAGGATGTTGTGGTGATCGCGAAGGGTGCCCACACCCCCTATTGCACGCCACGCGCCATCGGCACGCAACTGGACATCAGCCTGGACCGGTTGGGCCTGACATCAGTTCCGATCTACATCATGCACCGGGACAATCCTGCGGTTCCGGTCGCCGAGTTTGTCGATGCCCTGAACGCGCTGAAACAGGCGGGCAAGATCGGCATCTTCGGCGGATCGAACTGGTCGCCCGCCCGTCTGGCCGAGGCGAACGCCTACGCCGCCCAAAACGGGCTGGAGCCGTTCCGCATCCTGAACAACAACCTGTCGTTGGCGGTGATGGAAAAGCCGGTTTGGGCTGGGTGCATCACCTCCAACACGCAGGAAACGCTGGCCTTCCTGCGGCAAGGAACCGTGGCGCATCTGTCATGGTCCAGCCAGGCGCGCGGTTATTTCCTGCCCGAGGTTCTGCGCAACCGTCTGCCCGCTGATACGGCACCGGAAACCTGCTTCGGCAGCCCGGCCAATGCCGAACGCCGCCGCCGTGCTGCAACCATTGCTGCGGAAAAGGGCGTGTCGGCCCACAACATTGCGACGGCTTGGGTGCTTGGCCAAAGCTTCCAGTCGCTGGCGCTGATCGGCCCGCGCTCGCCCGGTGAAATCGTGTCAACTTTGCCGGGGGCCGCGCTCACCCTGACGCAAGCCGAGGTTCTGTGGCTGAACCTTGAACAGGACGCCCGTTAGCGCGACTGCCAGGCAGCTTTCTTCGCGCTAGGCCCGATGCGTTTGGGCAAATTCGGATAGTCTGTCACCGAGACATCCTTGGTGGCAGGCTTCGTCGCGATGCTTTTGACCTCAGGCTTCGTAACCACGGGCTTTGCCGGTTCGGGCGCTGGCGTGGCCACGGCGGTCTCAACCGGCGGAGCATCGGGGTTCGGCGTAATCATTGCGGCGATCTTATCGGTGACGACCGACCAGTCCATACCCTGTGTTGCCATCATCGCGGCCAAGGCCAGGACCGGCAGGATCGACATGTTCAGGAACACCCCGAAAGACCGCTCTCGCGTTTGGCCTTGAAAGCACAGCCGCCCCAGTTGCGCCCCAAACCAGCCACCGACGGTGGACAGCACCAGCAAGGGCACCTCTGGCATGGCTCCCTCATCCGCCAAGGCGCGGCGGTGGTCAAGGAAGAAGCCCATGAAGGCCAGAAAGTTAACCACGACAAGCCAGCCAACAAGACTTGTCAGCAGAAGGTTGGGTGATCCGGGCTGCAAGAAATGTGTCATCATGCAATGAAGCAAGCCCGGAAATCGCGGCAAGATTAGGGAAGCCCTGTGCAGGAGCCGGGAAATCGCGTTGGATTTATGCCCAAAGCACCAAGTGCGCCACCCCGTCTGAAGTTGTGTCCACCGACCGTCCATCCGGCCCGATCACCTTGCGCACCCTGCTGCGGAAGTTGGAGAAGCTGTCGAAGGTCACCACGTCAACCGGCTTGTCAAAGGCCAGCGTAACCTCGTACAGTGCTGCACCCACTTGTTGAATGTCGATGACCTCGGCGAGGAATTCCTGTTTGAGGTAATGCCCGGGGATGATCTGGCCAAGATGAACCGGCAGACGCGGTTCGTTGCCGATCATGGCATGCAGGGTGTTCCAGTCGCGCTGGCCACAGCTTTTCGCGACCAGTTCAAGGGCTGCGGAATGGCTGATCTGGTGCCCTTTGGCGGTTAGATCGGCGCGAAGGTAGCGGGCTTGGGCCTTGGCGGCATCAAGGCCGGGAAGTACGGTCATGGTCTGTCCTTGGCGGGACTTGATGCTCGGGTGCCTGCGTTGCCGATGCGTCCCGATCTGGATCAGGTTGCGCAGATGGACCCCGGTTTCACCTTGATTTGCAGGCGGCAGGGACCGGATCCCCTGCCGCTGTGATACAGGCTTACCGGCGTCAAGTCAACGCGGCTAGACCCGCCGTCCCCGTTCGATCCTGGCATATTCGACAAGAAGCCGCCCCGGTTGCTCCATCGGTTGCTGGCGTTGCCAGACTGCGTGCCATGCTGTTTCAGACCGGTCGCGGGCGATGCGCAGAAAGTGCTGAAAGCGCTGCGCGTTGGTGGAGATTTGATGATCCGTCAGATGTTTTGTCATGTCGATCCTCTCCCAATTGGGTTGGACAGGATAGCAGACTTTGGCCGTTTGTCCTATTGCCGGGTTAGCACGCTGCCAGGTTCCGCCGGTTTGGCCGCCCCAGACCGGCGGAATTCGCCGGTTACAGGCTGTCGCGGCGGAGGGGAGTGGTGGAGCAGTGCAGCCCGCCGCCATTCTTGTGGTTGGCAGCGTAGGGAATGGTTGTCCAGGTCACGTCTGCCGCCGCCAGCCTGTCAAGCGTGCGGTTGGTGGCGCCTTCGGGCATCAGAACCTTGCCGGGGGCTGTGGCGAGGGAGTTGACGATCCAGGGGTCATCGCCGGGGTCGGTCTCGATGTAGCGGATGCCACGGGCGGTGAGGTCTTCAAGGAATGAATAGGGCAGGCCCATCGGGTTCAGGATGGCAAGGTCGCAGTCGATCATCAGGAAGGACACGTCGAGGTGGATGTCGTAGCCGGTCAGTTCAACGATCAGCAGGTCGACCCCTTGGCGTTTCAAGACCTCGCCCACCTGTTCCGCCCCTTCACGGTTCACGCGCACCCCGACCCCGATGGCGCAGGTCTTGTCGTTCAGCCAGGCGAAGCTGCCGCCTTCCATGATGCCGCGGCCCGAGATGGTACGCAGGATCGGGATGCCGATCTTGGCGAGGGTGCGGGTGACGGCGAGTTCTTCGCCACGCCTGATCCGCGCGCCCATCCGGCAGACGATGGCGCCGCCTTTGACCATGATCAGCGGGTCGCGGGTGTAGATCTGTTTCAGGCGGTTGCCAGCCTCGCCTTCCAAGTAGTGGATTTCCACGCCCTCGGCGGCGAGGGCGGCGGTGAAGGCGTCGTGTTGGCGCTGCATCAGGGGCAGGTCGGGGAGAGTGTCGGATTGGAAGTACCAGCCGGTGGCGGGGTCGCCGTAGCTTCCGATTTCGGGCAGGCGCTTCAAGGGGTCGACGATGTTCAGTTCGGGGCCGGGGCGGTGCATCAGGATCGACCGGATCTTGCCCACGTCGTTGTCGATGCCCCAGACGGCACCCCAGGAGGCGAGGAGTTCGGACGGGTCCTCGAACGGGGGTTCGGCCCCGGCTGCGAAGGTTTTCACGGTTTGGGTGTAGATCCAGTGGGCGTTTGTCATGGGGCGGCCTTTGGGTTGGATTGCACGCGTGCAATCTTGATTAGTTCGTTGATTTTAATTGGTTTTTACCCGTGGCGTTAACCTTTTGTTCAGACTTTCACAGGCCGTTTCACACCGCCGAGAAGCCGTTGTCGACGAAAAGCTGGGTGCCGTTGACAAACTCGGCGTCGTCGGAGGCGAGGTACAACGCGGCGCGGGCGATGTCTTCGGGCTGGCCGAAACGGCCTTGGGCGGCCTTCAGGGCGGCTTCGGAGACGTCTACCCCAAGCGCGGTCAGTTCCTTGACCTCTCGCAAGCCGTGCGGGGTTTCGATGAATCCGGGGCAGATGGCGTTGCAACGGATGCCGCGGTCGCGGAATTCGACCGCGATGGCGCGGGCGAACATGTGGCACGCACCTTTGGTGGCGTCGTAAAGCACTTCGTTGGGGGTGGCGTAGACGGCAGAGATCGAGGAGGTGCAGACGATGGCACCCTTTCCTGCCGCAAGCATCATGGGCAGGACGGCGCGGGTCATCAGGTACATCGACTTCACGTTGACGTCGAAAAGGAAGTCCCAATCATCTTCCTCGGTTTCAAGGAAGGGTTTGATGACGATGGTGCCGGCGTGGTTGAACAGCACGTTCACCGGGCCGAGCGAGGCTTTGATGTTGGCGACCGCCGCCTCGACCTGATCTTTCTTCGAGACATCGGCGGTGGCGAAGACCACGCGTTTGCCAGCGGTTGCGAGTTCGAAGGCCAGCGCCTGACCGGCCTGAACGTTGCGGTCGATGATGCCGACGGCGGCACCTTCGGCGGCGAACAAACGCACAGCGGCGGCACCACAGCCTGTGGCACCGCCGGAGACAATCGCTACTTTACCTTTTAGACGATCCACCATGGCACCCCTTGATTTTGGCGGCAGATTACCAGCCCTTGCGGGGTGGGCAACTGCGAAGCGGGTGCGATGGAGGGAAAGGCCCAAAAATTTTCGACGAAAATTTTTGGGCTTTGGGGTCAGACGAGGGTGGTTTCGACCTTCACGTTGCCGGCGATGAGGTGCGAGTAGGGGCAGATGAAATGGCCACGCTCGGCAATCTTGGCGGCGACATCGGCGGGGACGCCGGGCAGCGAGACGGCAAGTTTGATGGCCAGGCCGAAGCCGCCTTCGGAGCGTCCACCCATGCCGACATGTGCGGTGACGGTGGCGTTGTCCGGCACGGTGCCCAGCTTTTCCGAGGCGGCGGCAAAGCGCATCGCGCCAAGGTAGCAGGCGGCATAGCCGAGGGCGAACAGCTCTTCGGGGTTATGGCCAGCGCCGGAACCGCCAAGTTCCTTGGGCGAGGTCATGGTGATAGTCAGCTTGCCATCGGCCAGTTTGGAAAGACCATTGCGGCCACCACCGGTGGCGGTGGCTTCGGTCCAGTATTTCGGGTCAACGGACATGGGATACCTCGTTTGCGATTTGATCGTGTGCGACTGACTAGCCCAGTCGGGCGATTTGGTCAAGACTCTTGCGATTGGATCGTGTGCGATTTAATCAAGGGGAAGAGGTGACCCATGGCCCTGCCGGAATTGAAGCTTCCTGACATGATCTGCTTTGCGCTGTATTCGGCCAACCATGCGATGCAGCGGGTCTATCAGCCGGTGCTGGCCAGCTTGGGTTTAACCTATCCACAGTTTCTGGTGCTGATGCAGTTGTGGACCCGGGATGGCCAGACGGTGGGTGAATTGGGCCGCGCGTTGCAGTTGGAATCGAACACTGTGACGCCGCTGCTGAAGCGGATGGAGGGCATGGGTTTGGTCAGCCGGGCACGGATGGCGCAGGATGAGCGGCAGGTGCACGTGGCGTTGACCAACAAGGGGCGGGCGTTGCAGGCGGAGGCTGACGCGATTTCGGGGTGCATCTTTGACGCGTGCGGGTTGCCAGCGGAAGACCTGCTGGCGTTACGGGATCAGATCAACGGTTTGCGGGACCGGCTGCGCGAAGCCGGGTAAGGGCCCAATCGGCGGCCTCTGCCACCGTGGGGTCTGGGTCTGCGGTCAGGCGCCGGGTCTGTTCGGCAAGCGCGGGGTTTGCCGCGTTGCCAATGGCGTAAAGCACATTCCTGACCATGCGATCACGGCCGATGCGTTTGATGGGAGAGCCTGCGAAGCGTTGGCGGAATTGAGCATCGTCAAGGCTGGCGAGATCGGCCAGTTCTGGCAGGCCGACTTTGGGTTGGTAGCCGATTTCATGCGCGGCCACGGCGAATTTGTTCCAAGGGCAGACGGCGAGGCAATCGTCACAGCCGTAGATGCGGTTGCCCATCAGGGGGCGAAGTTCGGGATCGACGGGGCCTTTATGCTCGATCGTCAGGTAAGAAATGCAGCGGCGGGCGTCAAGTTGGTAGGGGGCGGGGAAGGCTTTCGTCGGGCAGGCGTCCAGGCAGGCGGTGCAGGTGCCGCAGTGCGAGGTTTCGGGTTCGTCTTTCGGCAGGTCAAGCGTGGTGAAGATGGCACCAAGGAAGAACCAGTTGCCAAGGTCTCGGGACAGAAGGTTGGTGTGTTTGCCTTGCCAGCCAAGGCCTGCTGCCTGGGCGAGGGGTTTTTCCATGACAGGGGCGGTGTCGACGAAGACTTTGACCTCGCAAGGGGCCCCGGATTTGTCGGATCGGTCAATCAGCCAGCGGGCAAGGCGTTTGAGGCGACGTTTGACAAGGTCGTGGTAATCTTTGCCCTGCGCGTAGGATGAGATGAGGCCGTGCGAAGGATGGTTGAGCCCTTCCAGCGGGTTGGTTGCGGGCGTGTAAACCTCGGCCAGCATGATGACCGAGCGGGCTTGCGGCCAGAGGGCGGCTGGGTTGGCACGCCACGGCTCGCGGTCGGCCAGCCATTGCATCTGGCCGTGGTGGTCGGCGGCAAGGAAGGCGCGCAGGCGGGTCGCGGCTTCGGGGATGGCGTTTGGCGATGTGATGCCGATGGCTGAGAAGCCGTAGTCAAGTGCGGTTTGGCGAAGGGACCGGGTGAGCGTCTGCACTGGGCTGCCTTCGGTTGGGGTTTTGAGGGTTGGGCGTGCATTTGGCGGCCGTCAGGTCAGATCGTCAAGCGACAACACGGCTGATATTCAGCCCGCGTGCGGCCAGAAGCGCCATTTCGGCGCGCGGAAGCGAGAAGCGGCGCTTGCTGGCCGTTGGTTTGCGCCGCAACCCCGGCAAGGGTTTGCGTCGCCTTCAAGTCGGTGAAAAGGCTGGCTTCATGCGATGCAACCGGGGCTTGACCGCAGGCGGACGCGGTTTGGCGCAGCGGCAGGCTGGCGGGCCCCGATCACGGAAGGGCTGGCGGCCCGTTGCAGTTTCACGGGTGCTTGCCTTCAGATACTGCGTCAGGCTGACCTTGCTTTGCACGCGTCCAGGCCACGGCCCCCGGTGTCGCCATCCGGGCAGCGGCATAACGGGGTTATCCTGACGGATATGGCATGGGTGGCCTTTGACAAAATTGCAGCGCGGCAGAATGTTGCATTGCAAAGCGGGCGGGGCATACACAAGTGAATGCGAAGGCCAAAGGGATGTGCTGTTGCTGCGGGTATCCGATAGGCGCTTGAACGGGAGAAGCTACTATGAACCTTGAGAAATTTACCGAACGCTCGCGCGGGTTCCTGCAAGCTGCGCAGACGATTGCGACGCGGGAAAGCCACCAGCGTCTGGCGCCGGAACATCTGCTGAAGGCGCTGATGGATGACGATCAGGGGTTATCCTCTAACCTCATCCGGCGCGCGGGGGGCGAACCTGCGCGGGTGACGGAAGCCTTGACGTTGGCCTTGGCGAAGTTGCCCAAGGTGACGGGCGATGCGCAGCCCTTCATGGACCCTGCCCTGGCGCGGGTGCTGGATGAGGCCGAGAAGATTGCCAAGAAGGCCGGTGACAGTTTTGTGCCTGTCGAGCGCATTCTGATGGCCTTGGCCATGGTCGCGTCCAAGGCGAAGGAGGCGTTGGACGCGGGCGCTGTGACGCCGCAAAAGCTGAACACGGCGATCAATGAAATTCGCAAGGGGCGGACGGCGGATTCCGCCTCGGCGGAGGAGGGGTATGATGCCCTGAAGAAATATGCGCGGGATTTGACCGAGGCTGCGGCTGAGGGCAAGATTGACCCCATTATCGGGCGCGATGATGAGATCCGGCGCACGATGCAGGTGCTAAGCCGCCGGACCAAGAATAACCCGGTTTTGATTGGCGAGCCCGGTGTGGGCAAGACGGCGATTGCCGAGGGCCTGGCGCTGCGCATTGTCAATGGTGACGTGCCGGAAAGCCTGCGCAACAAGAAGCTGATGGCGCTGGATATGGGGTCGTTGATTGCGGGCTCCAAATACCGGGGTGAGTTTGAGGAACGGTTGAAGGCCGTGTTGAACGAGGTGACGGCGGCGGAAGGCGACATCATTCTGTTCATCGACGAGATGCACACGCTGGTCGGTGCGGGCAAATCGGACGGTGCGATGGACGCGGCCAACCTGATCAAACCGGCCTTGGCGCGGGGTGATCTGCACTGCGTAGGCGCGACCACGCTGGATGAATACCGCAAGTATGTGGAGAAGGACGCGGCTTTGGCCCGGCGCTTTCAGCCGGTGATGGTGAATGAGCCTACGGTGGAGGATACCATCAGTATCCTGCGCGGCATCAAGGAGAAGTATGAGCTTCACCACGGGGTGCGGATTGCCGATGCGGCTTTGGTGGCGGCGGCGACTTTGTCGCACCGCTATATCACCGATCGTTTCCTGCCCGACAAGGCGATTGACCTGATGGACGAAGCCGCCAGCCGGTTGCGGATGGAAGTGGATTCGAAGCCCGAGGAATTGGACGCTTTGGACCGCAGCATTCTGCAATTGCAGATTGAGGCGGAGGCGTTGAAGAAGGAAGACGATGCGGCCTCGAAAGACCGGCTGGAGCGGTTGGAGAAGGAGCTGGCTGACCTGCTGGAGCAATCGGCGGGGATGACAGCCAAGTGGCAGATGGAGCGCGACAGTCTTGAAAAGGCGCGCGAGATCAAGGAACAGCTGGAGCGTGGCCGTGCCGAGTTGGAAGTGGCCAAGCGGGATGGAGACTTCGCCAAGGCGGGCGAGTTGCAGTATGGCACCTTGCCCAGTCTGGAAAAGCAGTTGGTGGAGGCGGAGGCGCGCGAAGGGCTGGCCTTGGTGTCGGAAGCCGTGCGGCCTGAGCAGATTGCTGAAGTGGTGGAACGGTGGACGGGGATTCCCGTATCGCGGATGCTGGAAGGAGAGAAGGAAAAGCTGCTTGCCATGGAAGACAAGCTGGGTGAACGGGTTGTGGGGCAAAGGGTGGCCGTTACGGCGGTGGCCAATGCGGTACGGCGGGCAAGGGCAGGCTTGAATGATGAGGGGCGGCCTTTGGGGTCGTTCCTGTTCCTTGGGCCAACCGGTGTCGGCAAGACCGAGTTGACGAAGGCTTTAGCCGAGTATCTGTTTGACGATGACAGCGCCATGGTGCGGATCGACATGAGCGAGTTCATGGAGAAACATGCGGTTTCGCGCCTGATTGGCGCGCCTCCGGGATATGTCGGCTATGACGAGGGCGGGGTTTTGACCGAGGCTGTGCGGCGCAGGCCTTATCAGGTTGTGCTGTTTGACGAGGTTGAAAAGGCGCATCCGGATGTGTTCAATGTGCTGTTGCAGGTCTTGGATGATGGTGTGCTGACCGACGGTCAGGGCCGGACGGTGGATTTCAAGCAGACGCTGATCATTCTGACCTCGAACCTTGGGGCCTATTCCTTGAGCCAATTGCCGGAAGGGGCTGACCCGACGCGGGCAAGGGCCGAGGTGATGGATGCGGTGCGGGCGCACTTCCGGCCGGAATTCCTGAACCGTCTGGACGAGACGATCATCTTTGAACGACTGGCCCGGTCCGACATGGGGGCGATCGTCGAGATTCAGTTGCGCAAGCTGGCGGCGCGGCTGGCCGGGCGCAAGATCACGCTGGAGCTTGATCCGGCGGCGAAGGCCTGGCTGGCGGATGAGGGCTATGACCCGGTTTACGGGGCGCGGCCGTTGAAGCGGGTCATTCAGCGCAACTTGCAGGACCAGTTGGCGCAGATGCTGCTGGCGGGCGATGTGCTGGATGGCAGCACGGTTGTGGTGTCAGCAGGACGTGAAGGGCTGTTGATCGGCGACCGGGTGGTGCCCTCGGCGCGGGAACGACCGGTCTCGGCTGCGGTTCATTAAGGAGGGCGGGCTCGGGAAACCGGGCCCCTTTTGTTTGGGCTGGTCGCGTTCTAGAACCGCATTCGGAAACAGCGATGGGTGCGGCATGTCGATCAGCGAAAGCTTGCTTTTGGCCCTGTTGGTGATTTTCACGCTGCCGTGGGCGGTGTGGCGGGCCTTTGGCGGCACGCTGACGCTGCCTTTGGTTGTGGTGCAGATTGTGGGCGGCATTCTTCTGGGGCCTGGGGTGCTGGGGGCGCTGGCACCTGCGGTCTACGGCGCGCTGTTCCGGGGTGAGGTGATCACCGGGATCAATGCCTTGGCACAATGGGCGGTGATGCTGTTCGTCTTTGTCGCCGGGCTGGAACTGGATGTGACCGAGGCTTGGGCCAAGCGGCGCGAAACTGCGGTCGCGGCGGGGTTTGCGCTGGTGGTGCCATTGGTTCTGGGCGCGGTGGTGGCGTTTGGGCTGGTGCAGATGCCGGGCTGGGTTGGCGACAAGGGGCAGGCGTGGCAGACGGTCTTGGGGATCGGGATGGCTTGTGCTGTGACGGCGCTGCCTATTCTGGTGCTGTTTCTCGGGCAGTTGGGATTGCTGCGGCAGCCGTTGGGGCAAAGGATCCTGCGCTATGCCAGTCTGGACGATGTGGCGATCTGGGGAGTGCTGGCGCTGATACTGCTAGACTGGGAACGGCTGGGGCGGCAATTGGGGTTCATCCTGATCTTTCTGACGGCGGCCCCCGTACTGCGGTGGCTGATGCCAAGGCTGCGACAGGCGGACCGGTGGTTTGTGGGACTGATCTGGCTGGCGGGATGCTCTTTTGCGGCGGATTGGGCTGGCTTGCATTTCATGGTGGGCGCGTTCGTGTCCGGCGCGGTGCTGGAGGCGCGCTGGTTTGGCGAGGCACGGGTCGATGCCTTCCGCGAGGCGGTTGTGGTGGCGCTGATGCCGGTATTCTTCCTGTCTACCGGCTTGCGGACCAGTTGGGACTTGGGCGGGCCGGTGGTGTTTTTGGCGGGGGGATTGCTGCTGGCAGCCTCGGTCGGAGGCAAGCTGGCGGGCGTGCATCTGGCCGGATGGCTGCTGGGATGGCAAAAGGCCGAGACCTGGGTGATCGGCTGGCTGTTGCAGACCAAAGCGCTGATCATGATCATCTTCGCCAATATCCTGCTGGACAAGGGGATCATCTCTGCCGCTTCGTTCACCGCCCTGCTGCTGATGGCGGTTGCCAGTACGCTTCTGACCATGCCGATCGTGACGCGCAGGTTGGCGGCGTTTTCGTAGGGTGGGGTTATAACCCCACCCTACTTGCCACGGCCCATCCTGCCGATCACAGCTTTGTGAGGTCAAAGCCTGAAACGACGCAACCGATCTTGCCGTAGTGTTCTACGTGGCGACTGAAGGTTTGCTTTTCTTCACGTCTGCCCCATCATTTGCCCTTTGGCATGCGAGGAGCTGCACATGGCCTTCAAGACCCCTTTGCGTTGGTCCGATGTTACCCCCCAACATCTTTTCCTGAACCGCCGTCAGATCATCACCGCTGCGGGGGCCGCGCTGTTGGCCTCGCCAGCACAGGCAGCCAGCAAATACTCCACCGACGCGGCGCCCAACACGCTGGAGGAAATCACCGGCTACAACAATTACTATGAATTCGGCACCGGCAAGGAAGATCCCGCCGCGAATGCGTCAATGCTGAAGACCGATCCGTGGACGGTGAAGGTCGATGGCATGGTGGACAAGCCGGGCGCCTATGCCTTGGGCGACCTGATTGCCGGGATGCCCATTGAAGAACGCATCTACCGGTTCCGCTGTGTCGAGGCGTGGTCGATGATCATTCCGTGGCAGGGCTTCCAGCTTTCGGCGCTGCTGGGCAAGCTGGGTGTCCAACCCTCGGCCAAGTATGTGGCCTTTGAAACACTGCTGCGGCCTGAGGAAATGCCGGGCCAGAAGCAGAACATCCTGGAATGGCCCTACCGCGAGGGCTTGCGGCTGGATGAGGCGATGCACCCGCTGACCCTGATCGCCACAGGCCTCTATGGCAAACCGCTGCCCAACCAGAACGGCGCACCGATCCGTCTGGTGACCCCTTGGAAATATGGCTTCAAGGGCGTGAAGGCGATTGTCCGCATCACCCTTACCGATCAGATGCCGCAGACGACGTGGAACATGATGGCGGCCAACGAATACGGCTTCTATGCCAACGTGAACCCAGAGGTCGATCATCCGCGCTGGAGCCAGGCTTCCGAACGTCGGATTGGGGCTGGCCTGTTTGCCGGGCGTCAGGACACCCTGAAGTTCAACGGCTATGGCGACGACGTGGCCAGCCTTTACGCAGGCATGGATCTGGCGAAGTTCTACTGATGCTGGATATCATCAACAAACAAATCCGCCGGGTGCCATCCTGGGTGGTGTATGTGCTTGGTGTGCTGCCAGCCTTGTGGGTCATCTATACCGGCCTGAACGCGGTGGACCCGGTCCGCGGCATCGAGTGGGGCCTGGGCCTGTGGGCGGTGCGGTTGCTGATCGCCACGCTGTTCATCTCGCCTTTGCGCTGGGTGGGGCTGAACCTTCTGAAGTTCCGCAGACAGTTGGGGCTGGTGGCCTTTGCCTATGTGGTGCTGCATTTCACCGCCTGGCTGACGATTGACATGGGCCTGCGGTGGAGCCTGATCCTGCCTGACCTGTACAAGCGCTGGTACATCATCATTGGACTGTCGGCCTTGCTGCTGCTGATCCCGCTGGCGGCCACCTCAAACAACGCTTCAATCAAGAAGATCGGGGCCAAGGGCTGGAACCGGCTGCACAAGCTGGCCTACCTCGCCACAGGGCTGGCGATGGTGCACTTTCTGATGATCGGCAAGGTCTACACGGTTGAGGTGCTGACCTATGCCGCGATCCTTGCGCTTTTGCTGGGAGCGCGCATCTATCGCAACGGCGCACGAAGCCTGATTCCGGCCTGACGCCGGGATCAGACTTTTTTTGGCGGAAGAATCGCCAAAACGGGCGTTCTCTCGATAAGCATACAGAAGGGCGCGCAACAATATGTCGCCAGATGACCTGACCGTTTGGTAAAATTTCGGCTAACCATATGGGAATGCCAGAAAATCCAGAATTACGAAGAAAATGCGACGTTGTTTGTTATTTCCTCTTGCGGGGAGTTGTGGTGGGGCCTAGATACCGCTTCACCGAAACGACGACGACGCCGGATGGT
>JAYSQA010000255.1:0-8408 GCA_043721775.1 Rhodobacterales bacterium | reverse complement strand
GTCTCGTCATGGTCATCTCCTCGCTCGCAGCATCTTCCTGCTGTTGCGCGGAAAATCCACCTATCCCGGCTGTTCGGATTTCCGGAACCACCTCTAGGGATGCGGCGATGGTCTGCGAGGCGATGGGCAAGATCAAATACGGCGACAAGGGCAACATGACCAAGGACGAGATCGACCAGACCATGGCGATCTTTACCAAGGCCAAGAAAGCCGGCCAGTTCCGTGCGTTCTGGAAGTCATTCGACGAGTCGGTCAACCTGATGGCGTCGGGTGAGGTGGTCATTCAGTCATGTGGTCGCCTGCGATTGCTGCGGTGCGCTCAAAAGGCATCGCTTGCACCTATCAGCCACTGAAGGAAGGCTACCGGTCGTGGGGCGGCGGGCTTGGCCTGTCGTCCAAGCTGACCGGCGTGGCGCTGGATGCGGCTTATGAATACATCAACTGGTATCTGTCGGGCTGGGTTGGCGGCTTCCTGATGCGTCAGGGCTATTACTCGGCCGTTCCGAAAACCTCCAGGCTGTTCATGTCGGATGAAGAATGGGGCTTCTGGTACGAAGGCAAGCCCGCCATGGGCGACATCAAAAGCCCCTCGGGGCAGGTCATGGAAAAAGCCGGTGCGGTGCGCGACGGCGGCGCCTTTACCGACCGGATGGGCCAGGTCGCCTGCTGGAACTCCGTCATGGACGAAAACCAGTACATGGTTCGCAAGTGGAACGAATTCATCGCGGCTTGTGGCTGCGATGGCGGCGAGGGCCCCCCCACCTCGCCGCCCATTTCGTGCTCGGGCCCTCTTCCCGGCGGGGAGAGGGTGACTTATCTGGCAGGGGCCGCTCGTGGACAGGATTCTGAAATCTAACAATCTGACCGGCTGGCTTCTGGCAGCACCGCTTGCGCTGGTGCTGGCGGTGTTACTGGTCATTCCGGTGATCGTCATCGTCAGCTTCTGGCAGACGACCCAGTTTTCCATCGTTCCGGCCTTTGACCTTGGCAACTATGAATTCCTGTTAGGTTCATCCGTCACCTACGAAGTGTTTCTGAACACCTTCGATTATGCCGCGCTGACCTGGGCCTTTACCTTGGGCATTGGTTTTACGGTTGCGTATTTTCTGGCCTTCCATGTCCGCAGCCAGACGTCGCAGATCGCCCTTGCGCTGATTTGCACTGTGCCGTTCTGGACGTCAAACATCATCCGGATGATTTCGTGGATTCCCTTCCTTGGCCGCAACGGGCTGGCCAATTCTGCCTTGCTCAGCATGGGGGTGGTCGATCACCGGCTGGACTGGCTGCTGTTTTCCGACTTCGCGGTGATCCTGGCTTTCGTGCACATCAACACGATATTCATGGTGATCCCGATCCTCAACACCATGATGCGCATCGCCAAATCCCTGATCGAGGCGGTGCGCGATGCCGGGGCCTCTGGCGCGCAGATCCTGTGGAACGTGATCATCCCCTTGACCAGGCCCGGCATCATGATTGGCACCATATTCGTGCTGACGCTGGTGATGGGCGACTTCATCACGGTGCGGTTCATGTCGGGCAGCCAGTCGGCCAATGTCGGGCGGCTGATTTCCAACGACATCGGGCTGTTGCAATACCCTTCTGCCTCGGCTACTTCGGTTGTGCTGCTGCTGACCGTGCTGTTGGTGGTGGGTGGGCTGTTGCGCGTCGTCGATATCCGGAAGGAGCTTTAGATGGAGCCGCGTCCGCGTTCGTTTTACTTTCTGGCGGCATTCTTCAGCCTTTACGTGCTGTTCCTGTACGGCCCGACAATCACCATCGGCATCCTGTCCTTTCAGGGCCCGAATGGCGGGCTGACATTTCCGATGAACGGAGCCTCGCTGAATTGGTTTCACGAGCTGTTCAAGCAGCAGGCGGTGGGTGATATCTGGGGGTCTTTCAGCCGATCCTTGCGGTTGGGCCTGGTGGTGATGGTGACGACCGTTGTCGTCTCGGTGATGGGAGGCCTGGCATTCCGCAAAAGGTTTGCAGGCTCTGGCTGGCTGTTTTATCTGGCCATCGCGGGGTTGGTGATACCGTCAATCCTTGTGTCGTTGGGCGTCGGCCTGTTCTTCAGCCAAGCTGGGATTCCGGTACACTGGGCAACGTCGGGCTTTGGCGCGCAGCTGACATGGACGCTGCCCTTTGGGTTGCTGGTGATATTCGCCGTTTTCCACCGCTTCAACCCGGCGTATGAAGAGGCGGCCCGTGACCAGGGCGCCACCACATGGCAAACCGTGCGCCATGTGGTGCTACCGATCATCATGCCGTTGCTGTTGGGGGTGGCCCTGTTCGGCTTCAACTTCAGCTATGACGAATTCGCCCGTACCCTGCTGACCTCTGGCAGCAAGAACACCCTGCCGTTGGAGATTTACGGGATGAAGACCAATGTGACGACCCTGGTGATCTTCGCTTTGGGTACGCTGACGACGCTGTTTTCGTTCGCAATCATCGGGTTGTTTCTGCTGACCGCCTGGGGGATGAACCGTCGTCGCAGCTGGAATGGGTCTGATGCAGGCAAGGGCATGGTATGATGCGGATTACCGTCATCAACCCCAATTCCACGGCTTCGATGACTGATAAAGCCGTTGCCGCTGCCCGCAACGCCGCACCGGGGGCCGAGGTGACGGGGGTAACCTGCCACCTCTCGCCGCCTGCCATTCAAGGGCCAGAGGATGACGCCACCTGCCGTCCGTTTGTGCTGGCAGAGGTCACCAAGGCCGCAGCCCAGGGCGCGCAGGCCATCGCCATCGCCTGCTTTGACGACCCGGCGCTGGATGAGGCGCGGGCCAGCGTTTCCATTCCTGTCATCGGCATCGGTGAGGCCGGGTTTCATGGCGCCATGCTGCTGGGCGGGCGCTTTTCTGTAGTCACGACCCTGCCGGTTGCCATTCCGATCATCGAGGAAAACCTGACTCACTATGGCCTTGCAACCGCCTGCGTGCGGGTGCGCGCCGCCGGTGTGGCCGTGCTGGACCTTGAGGACGCAAGCACCGGCGCGCATCGACGCGTCTCAGCCGAGATTGCCCGCGCCAAGGCCGAGGATGGCGTGGGGGCCGTCGTGCTGGGCTGCGCTGGCATGGCCGATCTTGCCGCAAGGATGGAGGCAGAACACGGACTGAAGGTGATTGACGGCGTCGGTGCGGCTGCGGCCTTTGCAGCCGCGCTGGTGAACCTTCGGGGGCAGCAATGACCCGCAAGATCATCACCGCCTCGGCCCAGATGGGACCAATTGCCCGGTCTGAAACCCGCGCACAAACGGTGGCTCGCCTGCTGGAAATGATGCAGGAAGCGCATTCTCGGGGTGCCAAGCTGGTTGTCTTCACCGAAATGGCCCTGACCACCTTCTTTCCCCGCTGGATGATCGAGGATGAGGCGGAACTTGACAGCTTTTACGAAACCGAAATGCCAAGCACGGCCACGCTGCCGCTGTTTGAGGAAGCCAAGCGCCTCGGCATCGGCTTCTATCTTGGCTTTGCCGAACTGACCCCGGACCGGCACCGCTACAACACCGCCATTCTGGTCGACCAAACCGGAACCATCATCGGCAAGTACCGCAAGGTTCACTTGCCCGGCTGGGCAGAGCCCCTGCCGAACCGCCAGTTCCAGCACCTTGAAAAGCGCTACTATGAACCCGGCAACCTTGGCTTCCCGGTCTGGCGCACGATGGGTGGCATCATGGGCATGGCGATCTGCAACGACCGCCGCTGGCCGGAAACCTACCGCGTCATGGGCCTGCAAGGGGTCGAGATGGTCATGCTGGGCTACAACACCCCCTTCGGCCACCTGAACCTTCAGCCGATGGACAGTTTGACCCTGTTCCACAACCACCTGTCCCTGCAAGCCGGGGCCTATCAGAACGCCACCTGGGTTATAGGCACCGCCAAATGCGGCAATGAAGAGGGCAGTCAGATGGGCGGCCAGTCGGTCATTGTGGCTCCGTCAGGTGAGATCGTAGCGCAAGCTGTGACGGTGGAGGATGAAGTCATCACCGCCAAATGCGACCTTGATATGGGCCGCATCTACAAGGACACTGTCTTCAACTTTGCCCTGCACCGTCGGCCCGAGGCTTACAGCCTGATCACCGAACGTGCGGGCGTCATCCTGCCGGAGGAACCATGAGCACTGTCATCAAAGGCGGCACCGTCGTCACCCATGATCTGACCTACAAGGCCGATGTCCTGATCGAAGGCGGCATTATCACCGCCATCGGCCCGGACCTGTCCGGCGATACGGTCGCAGATGCGGCAGGCGCTTATGTCATGCCTGGCGGCATTGATCCGCACACTCATCTGGAAATGCCCTTCATGGGCACCTTCGCGGCTGAGACCTGGGAAAGCGGCACCTTCGCCGCTGCCTCGGGCGGGACGACGATGGTGGTGGATCACATCATCTCGCAGCCCAACGACCTGCTTGGCCCACTGGCGCAGTGGGAGGAACGCGCCGCCCGGTCAGCTTCCATCGACTACGGCTTCCACATGGCCATTACCGGCTGGTCAAAGGATATCTGGGGGCAGATGGCGACCTGCGTGGACCGTGGGATCAACACGTTCAAGCACTTCATGGCCTACAAAGGTGCCCTGATGGTGAACGATGACGAGATGTTCGCCTCTTTTACCCGCTGCCGGGAACTCGGGGCCATCCCCTTTGTTCATGCCGAAAACGGTGACCTCATCGCCGGTCTGCAAGCCAAGCTGCTGGCCGAGGGCAACCGTGGCCCCGAAGCCCACGCCTATTCCCGCCCCGCCACTGTGGAGGGCGAGGCGACCAACCGCGCCATCATGATTGCCGATGCGGTGGGCGTGCCGGTCTATATCGTTCACACCTCTTCCGAGGATGCGCATGAGGCGATCCGCCGTTGGAAGCAGGCCGGCACCCGGGTTTGGGGAGAGCCCTTGGTGCAGCACCTGCTGCTGGACGAAAGCGAATACGCCAACCCCGATTGGAACTATGCCGCCCAGCGCGTGATGAGCCCGCCCTTCCGCAACAAGCGCCATCAGGATAGTCTGTGGGCCGGGCTGGCGGCAGGCACCTTGTCGGTCGTGGCAACCGACCATTGCGCCTTTACCACCAAGCAGAAACAACTTGGCAGGGACGATTTCACCAAGATCCCGAACGGCACCGGCGGACTTGAGGACAGGCTTAGCCTTCTGTGGACCCATGGTGTCGCCACGGGACGCCTGACCATGAACGAATTCGTTGCCGTCACCTCGACCAACATCGCCAAGATCCTGAACATCCATCCGCAGAAGGGTGCCATTTCGGTCGGCGCTGATGCCGATATCGTGGTGTTCGATCCCAAGGCCAGCAAGACAATCTCTGCCGCCACCCAGAAGTCGATCATCGACTACAACGTGTTCGAAGGTTTCACCGTCACCGGCCTGCCCCGCTATACCCTGTCACGCGGCACGATCCTGTGGGGGCCGAACGGCGGCTCCCCCCAGCCCGGCCACGGCAACCATGTGAAACGCCCGACAAACCCGCCAATATCGCGCGCCTATTCGCAATGGCGCGACCTGATCGCCCCGCGCCCGGTTGTGCGCGACGAAGCGCTGATGCCAATCGGAGTCTGACATGTAGAGAATCTACTGCGTCTTTGGCGCCGACATCGACTCGGTCGCCGGTTGGATCGGCTCTTAAGGCGGCGGCGACAGCCCGTCAGACATCCAGCACGGCATCTTCGCCACCGAAGTCGGCATCCCTCGTCTGCTGCGCCTGTTCAAGCGATATGACCTGAAAACCTCATTCGTCATCCCCGGACATTCACTTGAAGCCTTCCCCAAGGAGATGGAGATGATCGTCAAAGACGGGCATGAGGTTGGCGCGCACGGCTATCTGCACGAAAACCCCATCGCCATGACGCCCTCACAGGAAAAGGATGTGCTGGTCAAATCCATCGACCTGATCAAAGGCCTGACCGGCAAGGCCCCGCGCGGCTATGTGGCACCATGGTGGGAAATGTCGAACTCCAGCGCTGCCCTGCTGCTGAAGCATGGCTTTGAATACGACCACAGCCACGGCTACCGCGATTTCCAGCCGTTCTATGCCCGCGTTGGCGATAGCTGGAACACCATCGACTATTCCAAGACCGCCGCCGAATGGATGCACCCCTTGAAGCATGGCCACGAAATCAACCTCGTCGATATTGCCGCCAACTGGTATGTTGATGACTTGCCGCCAATGATGTTCATGAAGAATGCCCCGAACTCGCACCAGTTCGTCAATCCGCGAGATATCGAGGAAATGTGGCGCGACCAGTTCGACCGGGTCTACCGCAAGATGGATTACGGCGTCTTTGCCTTCACCATCCACCCCGATGTGGCAGGCCGCCCACAGGTCTTGCTGATGCTGGAACGCCTGATCGAGTATATCTCGAAACACCAAGGCGTCGAATCGGCCCCGTTCGATGATATCGCCCGCGATTTCCGCGCCCGCTTTCCGTTTGCCGGGCCCTCCAGCCCAGACGTCACCTGATGTGCAACGCCTGCGGCTTTCCGGCCCGGGCCGGGCACTGGACAGACGCCGGCCTGCTGACGGCCTGCGCGCCCGCTTGCACCGCGCCGCGATCCTTGCCCGCGTTCTGCGCCCTTACGGGCTGACGGCGCATGATGACGGGGTGTCGGACGGTCTCACCCTGTCAACCCTGTCCGGCGCATTCGAGATTGTGACGCGTCCGCAAGACCTTTGGCCTACGGCGGAACGCATTACCGGGCGCAGGATTGACGTCTTGAATGACTGAAAACCGCCTGCGGTTGACAATTCTTGGCGGCTTTCCGGGCGGGGGGATGACGACATGGCTGCGCCATGGTCTGAAGGCGCATGTCCTGATGAATGAGGCGGCTGGACTGGCGGTTGAAGGTGCCCTGCTGTCAGGCGCGTCCGGCATCACGGTTCTGCCAGGTGGCTGTGCCTGTTGTGACGGTCGCGCCTTGCTGCTGGCGGCGCTGCATGGTCTGGCCGACCGCCGCAGCCGGGGCGAGGCGATAGCGGAATTGATCCTTGAAACATCAGGCTTGGCTGATCCGGCGGGCATCATGGATGCCATTGCCCAAGACCCCGTGCTGGTTCACGACTACCGGATCGTGGCGACCGCAGTACTGGTTGACGCCGAGAATGCCTTTGCGGACGGCAGCCTGTCTATGATGGCGCGGCAACAGATGCAGGCCGCCGACTGCTTGATCCTGACCAAGAACGACACCGTGTCTTCGGCACATGGCGCGAACCTGGTGGCCACCTTGAAAAGGTTGAACCCCCTGGCCGTGCTATCCGCCGCAATCGCCGGGCAAACCGTGCCGCTTTCGCCAGAAAAGGGCCAACCGCTTGACCTGCGGATTGATGACGCAAGACCCTTTCAGGCCGAAACTCTGCAAATACCGTCGGAGGCAGATTGGGCCGCCGTGTCCTTGTGGCTTTTGGCGTTGCTGCACGGCCACGGCGCTAAGATCTGCCGGATCAAGGGTGTGGTCCACACTCCGTCGGGCCGCCTTCTGATCCAGACGGTCAGGCACAGTGTCCAGCCCCCCGAAATCCTGCCCGAAGACTGCGGCATCAGCAACGAATTGGCCTTTATCGGCAGACTGGGCAACCCTTCACGGCTGCGGGCATCGCTGGACCGGTTTCTGCGAGATCAACTGCGCTGACAGGATTGGCGGAACCGCTTGCACGCAACGTGTCCCGGGGGCGCTATTTGCCGGACCCCAATATATCGTCAAGCAGGCGCATCACCACCTCTGGCGGCATCCCTGACCTTAGCCGCCGATCATAGGCAACCCGCATCATCGCAATGTCCATCGCGGTGAACTGCGAAAACTCTCCGTCGTCGTTGAAAATGGTTGACCGTTCGGTGCAATCATCAGGCAAACCCATGCCCTGCCCGGTCTCTTCATAAAAACAGGATTCCCGACTTGCGACAGGCAGATCGGCCCGGACAATGGCGACGGCGTTTCGGTAGCCCTTGGCGTTGCTGCATAACTCAGGCCTGAGGCGAGGTAGCGCCTTTCCCCTTTAGCATCAGGCCGCGCGAATGATTTCGGTCGTTCCAAGGGCATTGAAACGGTTCATGAGTGCGATGCGGATCTGGATTTCGGCGGTTTGGCGGTCGGGGTCTCGTCCGGCGATGCGTTCACCGAAGGCTTTGAGGCCGAGCCGGTGAGTGCCACCGGTTCGAGCGAACCGGCGAGGGCATTTTTGCCTCGATTCGGCTTCGGGCGTGGTATCCGGTCCAGCGTTTCCAGAATGCCCTGCCGTAATGTCGGGTGGCGCGCAGGGCCTCGTTTCGGGGCCGTGCTGCCGGACAGTCCGCGTTCCACGGCCGCTCGTTCTTGCGGATCGGGATGGTCGCGGTGGCCTGCCGGTCGATGACGGCCGTATGACAGCGGCGGATGTCATACAGCCGTCAGCGGTCACGGTGC
>JAYSQA010000254.1:0-4234 GCA_043721775.1 Rhodobacterales bacterium | reverse complement strand
ACGGCATTGGGCGTGAGGATCATCCATGGTGCTGCGCCCCAACGGATCCTGGGCAAGGGCGCTGTCGAAGCCGTTGAGTTCGCCTATGAAACGGGCGACCGCTTCACCCTGAAGGCGGACCAGGTGCTCAAAGCCATCGGCCAGACCCTGGGCGACGCCCCTCTTCCGAGGGATGGCGCCAAGCTGGTCCAGCGCGACGGCATGGTCTGGACCGGCGGCGATTGTGCGGCGGGCGGCGAGGATCTGACCGTCACCGCCGTAGCGCAGGGGCGCGACGCGGCGGAAGAGATCAATGTGTGGCTTCAAGGGTGATGGGCAAATTGCCCATCCTACCTTTTCCAGAGGTGGTCTATGGTGGAAATATCGGGTTCAGAACGCAAGGCCCTTGACGTCATTGCGGGTTCGCGAGACCCGCTGCAATTGCGCAAGTTCACAGCGAATGCCGGCCTTGTGAAATCGGCGGTGGTGGAACGTGAGGCGTTCCTTCGGCTTTGCCTTGTCCAGCCCAAAGCCGATCCCGGAACGGTCGAGCATGACGTTTGGCAGACTATCCACGCTCTTGAAAAGATGCGGCTCATTAAACGTGGCAGAATGGTTCCCCTGGCGCGCACAAGGCAGATGATCAAGCGCGATGGCGAGGCAAAGACAGTTTCCACCCTTACCTTGAAACGGAAACCAGCACAGGGCTTCACCGACCTGATTGAACGAGACCACCCGGAGTTGATGTTTGAAGCCGTGGTGCTTCGTCATCCCGAAACCTTCTCTGCCAACGTCATAGCCGCTGCAAGGACCCGCCTCGTCTCGGCCGTTCGGAAACCTGACGCCTTCGCGCCCTTCAACACAGGAGCCTGACCCATGGCTGATCTGACATCCAACTTCATCGGCATCAAATCCCCCAACCCGTTCTGGCTGGCCAGCGCTCCGCCAACCGACAAGGCCTATAACGTCGAGCGCGCCTATGAGGCGGGCTGGGGTGGGGTGGTGTGGAAAACCCTCGGGTCCGAGGGGCCGCCGGTTGTCAACGTCAACGGGCCGCGCTATGGGGCGGTTTGGGGCGCTGACCGGCGGTTGTTGGGGCTGAACAACATCGAACTGATCACCGACCGGCCTTTGCAGGTCAATCTGGATGAGATCAAGATGGTCAAGCGCAAGTGGCGCGACCGGGCACTGGTGATCAGCCTGATGGTGCCGTGTGATGAGCAGTCGTGGAAGGATATTCTGGCGCGGATCGAGGATACCGAGGCCGACGGGGTGGAACTGAACTTCGGCTGCCCGCATGGGATGGCAGAGCGGGGCATGGGCTCGGCAGTGGGGCAAGTGCCCGAATATATCGAGATGGTGACGCGGTGGGTCAAGACGCATTCCCGCATGCCGTGTATAGTGAAATTGACCCCCAATATCAATGACATCCGGCTGCCGGCAGAGGCGGCACACCGGGGCGGTGCGGATGCGGTGAGTTTGATCAACACGATCAACTCGATCACGTCTGTCAACCTTGACAGCTTCAGTCCTGAACCGATGATTGACGGCAAGGGCACGCATGGCGGCTATTGCGGGCCTGCGGTCAGGCCGATTGCCCTGAACATGGTGGCGGAAATTGCACGCAATGCCGCGACCCGGGGCATGCCGGTTTCGGGCATCGGTGGCGTTACGACATGGCGCGATGCGGCGGAGTTTATGGCGCTTGGGGCGGGCAATGTGCAGGTCTGCACGGCGGCGATGACTTATGGCTTCAAGATCGTGGCCGAGATGATCTCGGGGCTGTCGGAATATCTGGACGGCAAGGGCATGGGTCTGAACGATCTTGTGGGCCGGGCAGTGCCCAATGTGACGGACTGGCAGTTCCTGAACCTGAACTATGTGACCAAGGCGAGGATTGACCCCGATGCCTGCATCAAATGCGGGCGCTGCTATGCGGCGTGCGAGGATACCTCGCATCAGGCCATAGCCATCAAGCCGGGCCGGGTGTTTGAGGTGATGGATGACGAATGCGTTGCCTGCAACCTTTGTGTCAACGTCTGCCCGGTGGAAGATTGCATCACCATGGTCGAGGTGCCGAAGGGCAGCCTTGATCAGCGCACCGGGCGGGTGGTGGGCGAGTATGCCAACTGGACGATGCATCCGAACAACCCCTCGGTCACGGCGGCGGAGTGATGCGGAGTACCGATCTTCAGGCCGTGATTGACCGGCTGGAGCAGGCTTTTGCTGGGGCGGATTTATCCGCCCCAGCCCGGTTGGCGCTGGGGACGGTGTTTGAGCGGCTGGCCAAACCAGGCCCTGCGGGTAGTCCAAAGGGCCTGGCCCTTGCGGCTGCGACCCTGCTGCCCCAAGCCCTTGCCCCCTTGCTTGGCCGCACCGATGCCTTGGCCCCTTTGGCTGGGGCACTGGTCGAACTTGGCCCGCAGATCGCCTGGACCGTACGCCAAACGGCCGGCCCTACCGCCAGCCCGAACTTTCCCCGCTGCCATTCCAATGCCCTGCTGATTGGCCCCGGCGCACTGGAGGACCGCGAGGATGTTTGGGTTGGCCTGAGCCTGATGGCGCCGCACACCCGCTATCCCGACCACGACCATCCGCCGGAAGAGGTTTATCTGGTGCTGAGCGAGGGCGCCTTTCTGCAAGGCGAGGCGGCTTGGCTGCCGCGCAAACCCGGCCAGACCATCTACAACACACCCGGCATCCGCCACGCCATGCGGGCGCAGGACAAGCCATTTCTGGCGCTGTGGTGTTTGCCGGTGTGATATTGGAGTGGCGTTGATCCCAAAAATTTTCGTCGAAAATTTTAGGGCTGCGCGCGTGTCATTTTGGGCTGCGCGTGGGTCAGCAGGTGACTTTCATCAGGCCGGGGTTGCCGATCACGATGAACTGACCGCCGCATTCGACCAGATGGAAGCCGCAGCGCTGAACCACGGACACGAAGGCTTTGCGGCCCATCTCACGCTCCACAACCCGGATGGCGCGGCGCACGATGCCGTCGCGTCCGACCGCTTTGGCTGAAAAAATTGTATCCCCCCAAATCGAGCTGGGTTTGAAAGTGGTAGGGAATGGCTGCGACATGGCGTTCATGCTGGTCAGTCTGCCTTGGTGTTGGTAAACCAAAAGTTAATCGGGTCACAGGAAAGCGTGCGCCATGCGGTATTCCATCCTTGACCTTGCCCCGGTGGCAGAAGGGCAGACTGCGCGCCAGGCGCTGGCCAATACACTGGACCTTGCCCGCCATGCCGAAGCCTTGGGCTATCATCGCTATTGGCTGGCTGAACATCACAACATGCCCGGCATCGCCTCGGCTGCAACGGCGGTGGTGGTGGGGCATGTGGCGGCGGGGACCAGCCGCATCAGGGTGGGTGCCGGGGGGATCATGCTGCCCAACCACGCGCCTTTGGTCATTGCCGAACAGTTCGGCACCCTGGATGCGCTGTACCCCGGCCGCATTGATCTGGGGTTGGGACGGGCGCCGGGCAGTGACATGGCCACGGCACGGGCGCTGCGGCGGCATATGGAGGCGTCAGATGACTTCCCGCAGGATGTGATGGAGCTTATCCATTATCTGGACACGCCCGAACCGAATTCCGCCGTGCATGCCTTCCCGGGCGAGGGCAGTCAGGTGCCGGTCTGGATCCTGGGCTCCAGTCTGTACGGTGCGCAGTTGGCGGCGTATCTGGGGTTGCCTTACGCCTTTGCCAGCCATTTTGCCCCGGCGATGCTGACAGAGGCCATTCAGGTCTATCGCAGCACCTTTCGCCCCTCGGTCTGGCGGCAGGCCCCGCATTTCATGCTGGCTGTGGGGTTGAGTGCGGCTGAGACCGATAACGAGGCGGTTTATCTGCGCTCCTCTCAGGTGCTGTCTTTTGCAAGGTTGCGGACGGGTCAGCCGGGGCGGTTGCCGCCGCCGCAAGCTGATCTGTCGGCCATACCGCGCCAAGTCATGGCGGGGGTAGAGCAGGCCTTGTCTTGTGCGGCGGTGGGTTCGCCTGCCACGGTCAGGGCAAGGCTGGCAGCACTGATCGCGCAATATCAGCCGGATGAGGTTATTCTGACCGGCATGATGCACAGCCATCAGGCGCGTCTGACCTCTTTCCGTATCGGGGCAGAGGTGATGCAGGCGCTGGGGGCAGAGGCGTCGTGGCAGATGGCATCTTATACCAACGGCCCGGTGATCTGACTCTGGGGATTCCCAAGCGTCGAGAACTCTGATTCTATGTGCTTCCAACATGGGAGGCTACGATGTCTGGGA
>JAYSQA010000253.1:0-1602 GCA_043721775.1 Rhodobacterales bacterium | reverse complement strand
GGAACCTCGACCTCGCCGCCCAGCGCGGCCGTTCCCAGCGACACCGGCACGCGGCAGAACAGGTTCAAGCCGTCGCGCTGGAAGATCGGGTGTTCGCGGACTTCGAGAAAGATATACAGATCGCCCGAGGGGCCGCCGCGCATGCCTGCCTCGCCTTCGCCGGCAAGGCGGATGCGGGTGCCGGTTTCAACGCCGGGGGGGATGTTCACGGAAAGCGCGCGCTCACGCTCGACCCGGCCGGCACCGGCGCAGGCCTTGCAGGGGTTCTTGACGATCTGGCCCATGCCGTTGCAGGTCGGGCAGGTGCGCTCGACGGTGAAAAAGCCCTGCTGGGCGCGGACTTTGCCCATGCCCGAACAGGTCGGGCAGGTCACAGGTTCGGCGCCGCCTTCGGCGCCGGTGCCCTTGCAGACCTCGCAAGCGACAGAACTGGGCACGTTGATGGTTTTCTGGCTGCCCTTGAAGGCTTCTTCCAGCGTGACGCGCAGATTGTAACGCAGGTCTGACCCGCGCGCGGTGCGGCCGCGTCCGCCGCCGGCTTGCCCGCGTCCGCCCATGAAATCGCCGAACAGGTCTTCGAACACGTCCGAGAACGCGCTGGCAAAGTCGCCCTGCCCCGGACCTGCGCCGCCGCCGCCGCCGAACGGGCCGCGCCCGCCGCCGCCCGCGCCGCCTTCAAAGGCGGCATGGCCAAAACGGTCATAAGCGGCTTTCTTGGTTTCGTCCTTCAGGACCTCATACGCCTCGTTCACTTCCTTGAACTGGGCTTCGGCCTGGGGGTTGGAGGCGTTGCTGTCGGGGTGCAGCTCTCGCGCCTTGGCGCGGTAGGCTTTCTTCAGCTCTTCCGCAGACGCCCCTTTTTGGGCCCCGAGCACATCGTAATAGTCGCGCTTTGCCACGTCTGGACCTCGTTTCGTCAACGGGTTACGGGCGGCCCCTTCCTGGGACCGCCCGCGCACACCATCATCCGCTTACTTGCGCTTGTTGTTGCCGAGGTCTTCAAAGTCCGCATCGACCACGTCGTCATCGACGTCGCGCGGACCGCCTTCATCCTTGCCTTCGCTGGCTTCGGCGCTGGCCTTGTAGATCGCCTCGCCCAGACGCATGGCAGCGTCGGTCAGGTTCTGGATGCCGCCCTTGATCTTGCCGACATCTTCCGACTTCAGCGTGTCTTCCAAGGCGGCCATCGCCAGTTCGATCACTTCAACGGTGGACGGGTCCACCTTGTCGGAATGTTCGGCCAGCGACTTCCTGGTCGAATGCAACAGGCTTTCGGCCTGGTTGCGGGTTTCCACCATCTCACGCCGGGCCTTGTCGGCGTCGGCGTTGGCCTCGGCGTCCTTGACCATCTTTTCGATATCCTCATCCGACAGCCCGCCCGATGCCTGGATGGTGATCTGCTGTTCCTTGGCGGTCCCTTTGTCCTTGGCTTTCACCGAGACAATGCCGTTGGCGTCGATGTCAAAGGTGACCTCGATCTGCGGCACGCCGCGCTGGGCGGGGGGGATGTTTTCAAGGTTGAACTGGCCCAGCATCTTGTTGTCGGCCGCCATCTCACGCTCACCCTGGAACACCCGGATCGTCACGGCGTTCTGGTTGTCT
>JAYSQA010000252.1:0-8076 GCA_043721775.1 Rhodobacterales bacterium | reverse complement strand
GCCGGACCCTGCAGATCGCCAGGCGTTCCGACCCCGCGCAGGGCTTTGAAGTCATCCCCGAAGGTGGGTGGCAGAGCGCACCTTCGCATGGCCCGGACGCTGTCGCCGGATGGCCAGGGACCGGGAGAAAACCATCGCCAGCGCCAAAGCATGGCTGCTCATCGCCCACACCCACCGTCTCATCCACCGTCTCATCCGCCTGCTCGCAAGGCCATGACATCACACAGATAGTTTCGAAGCAGACTCTGAGCCTTACATATCCCAGCCCGGCGGCAAAGTCTCGCCTCTGGGGTGCCGGGCGTCAGACCGATATCCCGCAGCAGATGGTCGCTGAGCATCTCTGCCAGGTCATCAGGCGGGCGCGGTTTGCGCATCAGCGCGGCCCGCAAGTAGGCGAACCCCACGGCAAACGTGCCATGATGGTCGATCAAGGCGCGCAAATTCGGCAGGGGCAGGTCGTTCGTGTCATTCAATGGTACGAAAGATGTCGGCAACGGTACGAAAGATGTCGGGGTCATGATAAATGTCGGGCCGCGCGTCGCAGCACGCTCCATGCAAAGGGAGATCGAGGCTGTTGGACGGAATGAACCGGTCCATGGCCGATGAGGTCAAGATAAAGGGTTGCCTGTGGTCAGGCGGTCAGGCCGGTATCTGTCGGGTCAGCCGCGATACATCGGTCAAAGTCCAGCGCTGCCACAGGCAGGAGTGTGTGCAATGTTCAACATGACGCCCCTCCTGTTTGACCTTGGACACAGTTTCGTCAGCACCGCCTTTCCCCATCGCAAAACGGAATTTGCACGGCTACCCACCCAAAATTTTTCGACGAAAAATTTTGGGCTACCGCCGGCCGGCAAAAAAGGCTTTCAGCAGAGTCTCTGATTCCGAGGCGGCAATACCATCATAGACCTCTGGCACATGATGGCATTGCGGATGGCTGAAGACCCGTGGCCCCTGCGCTACACCGCCGGATTTCGGGTCTGCCGCGCCATAGTAAAGCCGCCCGATCCGCGCGTTGGACATCGCGGCCGCGCACATCGGACAAGGTTCCAGCGTCACGTAAAGGTCATGGCCGGGCAGTCGTTCAGACCCGAGTGCGGCACATGCGGCGCGGATCGCCAGCACCTCGGCATGGGCGGTGGGGTCTGACATCTCGCGGGTTCGGTTGCCCGCCCGCGCCACAATCCTGTCACCAAAGACCACCACAGCCCCCACGGGAACTTCACCGCGGATGCCCGCAGACTGCGCCTCGGCAAGAGCTTGCGCCATGAATGACCGGAATTTCAATTGCATCTCGCAGCCCCGGTGCTTTATGGAACCCACAGGCCCGCAGGACGCGCGCCAACCGCCCGCAGGGGCGATTTCCCGTATGAAGGATGCCCGTGATGGCCGAAAAGACAACCCCTCCTGACAAATCCGCCGTTTGGCAGCCGCCGAAAGCACCGCGCAGCGTGGCCAAGGCTGAAGCCCCCGCCAAGCCCGAGGGCACGATGGCTGGTGCCAAACCCGCTGGCGAACGCATCGCCAAAGTCCTGTCCCGCGCGGGCATCGCCTCGCGCCGTGAGGCGGAACGGCTGATTGAGATTGGTGAGGTTGCGGTAAACGGCAAGGTCATCACCTCGCCCGCGCTGAACGTCACGGGCAGCGACAAGATCACTGTCGGTGGCAAACCGGTGAAGGCTGCCGAACCGGCGCGGCTGTGGCTGTATTACAAGCCCGAGGGGCTGGTGACGTCGGAATCCGATGAAAAGGGCCGCCAGACCGTGTTTGAAACCCTGCCCGAGGACCTGCCCCGTGTCATGTCGGTGGGCCGCCTTGACCTCAACTCTGAGGGCCTTTTGCTTTTGACAAATGATGGCGAGTTGAAGCGGCGGCTGGAACTGCCCTCGACCGGGTGGCTGCGCAAGTACCGGGTCAGAATCAACGGCAACCCGACGGATGTTGATCTGGAACCCCTGCGCAGGGGCATCGTCGTGGACGGCGAACGCTTTCAACCGATGGTCGTGGTTCTGGACCGTATTCAGGGCGCCAACGCCTGGCTGACCATCGGCCTGCGTGAGGGCAAGAACCGCGAAATCCGCCGGGCGTTGAATGCGCTTGACCTGTATGTGAACCGCCTGATCCGGGTCAGCTATGGCCCGTTCCGCCTGGGCGATCTGGAGCCCGGCGGTATCGAAGAGGTCAAGCCGCGCGTCTTGCGTGACCAGTTGGGCCTTGATCCCATGGCGGAAGAAGAAGCGCCGAAGAAAGCGCCGCCACCCAAGCCCGCCGGTCGCAGTGTCAGCCACGGCCCTTCGCGCGAAGGCTTCAAACCGCGCAGCGATGGCCCTGCCCCGCGCCGCCGCAATGACGCACTGAACGATGCGCCCAAACCGCGCACCAAGAAACCCGTCAAGACCGGGCCAAGCGGTGATCCGACCCGCCCGCCACGTCCGCGCCGACCGGTCTGACCCCCAAAAGGCGAGGGGGAAAAATGCGGCGATATTCCCAAGCGGATTTCCGCAGGGCTCTATAGCCAGCCCGCCGCCCCTCGCCTATAGTCTGCGCCAACTTGCTGCCCTGTTCCTTAAGCCCGGCGGAGACTGCATATGTCGGCCAGATCGCTACAGACTTTGTCGCTTGCCCTGCTGTTCGGGCTGACGCTTTACGTGGCTTTCGGCGGAGGCCGCTGATGGCACAGCGCATCGTCGGAAAGTACAGCCCGAACCAGGGCGGCACTCCGCAGGAACCCACCGTCATTCAGGCCGCCCCGCCACCGGGTGGCCCGATGCTGAAGGCCAACCTGGCCTTCCTGCTGCCGTTTCCGTTCCTCATCAAAGCCTTTGCCGGCACACCCTCGGCCCTCTTCTCCGGCCTCGGCGCGGCTGGCCTTTTGCTGCTGGCGGCATGGCTGACCCGCGAAGGTGTGAAAGCCCATGCCGAGTTTGACGCCCGCAAGATCGCCCGCCGCCCGGCCATCCCGCGCAAGCTGTTTGGGTCAGCCATCACCGGGGCCGCCCTGATGACCGGGGCCGTGGTCTGGATGGCCAACCCGCTTTACCTTTTGCTGTTCGGCCTTGTCGCTGCCGCCCTTCACATCGGTGCTTTCGGCCCGGACCCCTTGAAAGCCAAAGGGATGGCGGGGCAGGACACCTTCCAGACCGACCGTGTCGCCCGCGCCGTAACCGAGGGCGAGGCCTATTTGACCGCCATGAAAGACGCCATCCTGCGTGCCAATGACGGCGCGCTTGAAGCGCGGGTTGACCGCTTTGCCACCACCGCCCGCACCCTGTTCCGGCAGGTCGAGAATGACCCCGGTGATCTGACCGCCGCCCGCAAGTACCTGTCGATTTACCTGATGGGCGCCCGCGATGCGACGGTGAAGTTCGCCGATGTCTACAAGGCCAACCGTGATGCCAAGGCCCGGGCCGATTACGAAGCGCTGCTGGGTGACCTTGAAACCAACTTCGCCAGCCGCACCCAGGCGCTTTTGTCCAACAACAACACCGATCTGGATATTGAAATTCAGGTGTTACGCGACCGGCTTAAGCTGGAAGGCTAGCAATCGCGGACGCCCTTCCCATTCAGTCCCCATCCCGCCCTGTAAAAGTGAGAACGCCATGACCGAGACCGTAGCCGCCGCCGCCACGACCGCCCTCGCCGAGGTTGAAAAGGTCACCGCCGCGATCATTCCGGAAATGACCACCGCCATTGTGCCGCTTGAAGCAGCCTCGGTGCCACAAGCGGCCGAGATCACCCAGCGCATGGCCGAAATTGACATGTCCAACACCCAGTCGATCATCTCGTTCGGGTCGAGGGCGCAGGCGGAACTGCAACAGATCAGCCAGGAAATGCTGGCGGGTGTGAAGAACAAGGACGTAGGCCCCGCCGGGCAAGCGCTGTCCGACATTGTCACCACCATTCGCGGCTTTTCCGGCACCGAACTTGATGCGGGCCGCGAGCGCAGCTGGTGGGAACGCCTGACCGGGGCCGCAACGCCCTTGGTGCAATTCATGGAGCGTTACGAACAGGTCCAGACCCAGATCGACAAGATCACCGAAAACCTGCTGATGCATGAGACTGTGCTTTTGAAGGATATCAAGGCGCTTGACATCCTTTATACCAAGACACTGACGTTCTATGACCAGTTGGGTCTTTATATCGCGGCAGGGCAAGCCAAGCTGAAAGAACTGGACACCACCACGATCCCCGCACTCGATGCCGCCGTCAAAGCCGCCCCCGCCGATGATCAGGTAAAGAAGGCGCAGGAACTGCGCGACCTGCGCGCCGCCCGCGATGATCTGGAACGCCGGGTTTATGACCTGCAACTGACCCGTCAGGTCACCATGCAGTCGCTGCCCTCGATCCGTCTGGTGCAGGAGAACGACAAGTCGCTGGTCGGCAAGATCAACTCCACCCTGATGAACACCGTGCCCTTGTGGGAAACCCAACTGGCGCAGGCCGTCACCATCCAGCGGTCGCGTGAAGCCGCCGAGGCGATCAAGGGCGCCAACGACCTGACGAACGAGCTTTTGACTGCCAATGCCAAGAACCTGCAAGACAGCAACAAGATCGTGCGGACTGAGATGGAGCGCGGCGTTTTTGACATCGAGGCGGTGAAGGCCGCCAACGAAACCCTGATCGCCACCATTCAGGAAAGCCTAGCGATTGCGGACGAAGGCAAGGTCAAGCGGGCTGCGGCGGAACAGGAACTGGTGAAGATGGAAGGTGCCTTGCGCGACACGCTGTCCGCAGCCCATGCCAAGGCCACCGGCTTGGGTGACACCATCGGGGGCGCATTGCAAGGCTGATGCAGCAGAAGTTCGGCTTTGGGGTACGGCAGACCGCCCTTGTGGCGGCACTGCTGGTTGCAGGATGTGGTACGCCACCGGTGGTGCGGGGGCCTGCCCCGCCGACGGTGGCAGCTTTGCCGGTCCCCGAAACCGCCGCAAGTGCTGCCGTCCGGACGCATTATGTCAGCGTTCAGGCGGCCCTGTTGTCGGAATCCCTGCTGCGTACCGAAACCGCGCCCGAGGATGCCCCCTTCACCGACCGCAACCTCAAGGAAAACTTCCTGAAGATTGCACTGTTTGAAGAATACTCCGGCGGCCAGATCACCCAGCACAGCACGCAAGCCCCGATCCACTTGCTGCGCTGGGGGCAGCCTGTCCGCGTGGCACTGCTGTTTGGTCCTGCCGTGCCCGCCGAACAGGTGGCCACCGACACCGCCCGGGTTGTCGGCTATCTGGCACGACTGGCCAAGGTCACAGGCCATCCGATAACGCTGGATGACCGCAACCCCAACTTCTGGGTCCATATTGCCACTGTCGACGAACGCGCCGCCATGGGCCCCGCCATCACCCGCGAAATGCCCGGCCTGACGGCAGGCCAACTGGCATCTGTCACGCAGATGAACACGGACACTTATTGCCAGGTCCTGACCCAGTCGGATGACCAAACCTCGACCTATGCCCGCGCTGTCGCCGTGATCCCGTCCGAACACCCCGACCTGATGCGGCTGGCCTGCATCGACGAGGAACTGGCCCAGGCCCTTGGCCTGCCCAATGACAGTAACGCCGCCCGGCCCTCGATCTTCAACGACGATCAGGAATTTGCCCTGCTGACACGGCAGGACGAGTTGATGCTACGCATTCTATACGACCCCGCCCTGCACCCCGGCATGACCGAGGCGCAAGCGCGGCCCATCGTCGAAACACTTGCAACCCGTCTTCTGGACGGCAACAGTTAACCCGCGCACAGCGGATGGAGGGTGAACATGGTTTTCGGGTTCCTCAGGGGCGAATTCATTGACGTCATCTCATGGACAGATGACACGCGTGACACAATGGTGTGGCGCTTTGAACGGCGCGACAATGCCATCAAATACGGTGCCAAGCTGACGGTGCGGGAAGGTCAGGCGGCGGTTTTCATTAATGAAGGCCAGTTGGCCGATGTCTTCGGCCCCGGCCTGTACGAGTTGCAGACCAACAACATGCCAATCATGACGACCTTGCAGCACTGGGACCATGGCTTCCAGTCGCCTTTCAAGTGCGAGATTTATTTCATCAACACCACCCGCTTCAACAACTTCAAATGGGGCACGCAAAACCCGATCATGTGCCGCGATCCGGAATTCGGCCCGGTCCGCATCCGCGCCTTCGGCACCTATTCGCTGCGCGTCGCTGATCCTGCCGTCTTCATGAAGGAAATCGTCGGCACCGATGGCGAATTCACCGCCGACGAGATCACCAGCCAGATCCGCAACGTCATCGTCCAGCAGATGAGCCAGGCGCTGGCAAAATCCGGCATCCCGGTGCTGGATATGGCGGCCAATACCGTTGACCTTGCCAAACTGGTCGCGACAGCCATTCAGCCCACCATTACAAACTATGGCCTGACCCTGCCGGAATTCTACATCGAGAACATCTCGCTGCCAGATGAGGTGGAAAAGGTGCTCGACAAACGCACCTCGATGGGGCTGGCGGGCGACCTGAACAAATACATGCAGTTCAATGCGGCTGAAGGGTTGGCTGCACCCAACTCTGCCATGGGGGCCACGATGGGGGCCGCCATGGGCGCGGGCATGGGCTTTGGCATGGGGAGCCAAGGGCCGTGGGGCACTTCGCCCGCAGCGGCTGCGCCGCCGCCTCCGCCCGTGGCCAAGCAATGGCATGTGGCCGACAATGGTGCGACCAAGGGGCCATTTGGCGATGCCGATCTGGCGGGCCTTGTGGCCTCGGGCGGTCTGACGCGTGGGTCAATGGTCTGGACCGCCGGGCAAGATGGCTGGAAGGCTGCGGGTGACACCGAACTCGCCCGCCTTTTCGCCGCCATGGCACCGCCGCCCCCACCGCCGCCACCGGCACCGGGACAATAAGCCATGGCCGTTACGGAAGAACACCGCTATCCCTGCCAGCAATGCGGGGCCGAACTGCGCTTTTCACCGGGCCAGACCGTGCTGAAATGCGACCATTGCGGTTTTGAACAGGTCATATCGCCCGACGGTCCTCTGGGATCGGGCCCATGGGCGAAGCCCGGCAAGCAGAAGGCGTTCCAGGAACTGCCCCTGTCCAGCGGCCTGTCCGACGACCTGCCCGCCACTGCCAGCGCCGAGGTCCGCTCGACCAAATGCCCGAACTGCGGCGGCGTGGTAGAGTTTCAGGGCGCATCGCACGCCACCGAATGCCCGTTCTGCGCCTCACCCGTCGTGGTCGACACCGGGACAGAACGCAAGCTGAAGCCGCAAGCCGTGCTGCCCTTCGCGCTGGATGAACCCGCCGCCCGCAAGGCGCTGGTGGCTTGGCTGGGCTCGCTTTGGTTCGCGCCCAACCGGCTTTTGGAATTCACCCGGGCCGGACGGGCGATGAACGGCGTCTATGTGCCCTACTGGACCTTCGACGCTGACACCCAATCCAGCTATCGGGGTGCCAAGGGGGTCCACTACTACGAAACCCGCACCGTCACGGTGAACGTCAACGGCAAGAATGAAACCCGGCAGGAGCAAGTCCAGAAAACCCGCTGGTATCCCACCTCCGGCAGCGTTGCCCGCGCATTCGACGATGTGCTGACCATCGCGTCAACCTCGCTGCCCAGCCGTCTGGGCGAGGGGCTGGAACCGTGGGACCTTGGCCAGATGCAGACCTATACCCCCGACTACCTCGCAGGCTTCCAGGCCGAGGGCTATACGGTGGCGCTGGCTGACGGCAACACAGTCGCCAAAGCCAAGATGGCCAACACCATCCGCGAGGATGTGCGGCGTGACATCGGCGGCGATGAACAAAGGATCGATTCCGTCGACACCAGCTACGCGGCGGAAACCTTCAAGCACATCCTCTTGCCGGTCTGGATGGCCGCCTACAAGTACAACGCCAAAAGCTACCGCTTCCTGGTGAACGGCCAAACCGGCGAAGTGCAGGGCGAACGCCCGTGGAGCGTGTGGAAAATCACCTTCGCCGCCTTGGGCGTGGCCATCGTGGCCGGCGTCGGCTTCTACCTCTACCAGAAATACGGAAACGGCGGCTGACCTCGCCCCCCCGCCCCCCTATTTCATTTGTTCACAAATATCCCACGGGGGGTCTGGGGGGTGTGAAACCCCCCAGC
>JAYSQA010000251.1:0-5771 GCA_043721775.1 Rhodobacterales bacterium | reverse complement strand
TCACCCATCGCCATGCCGCCCATCGCGGCACCACCTGTGATCTGGGCCATGACCTCTTCGGGCGTTTTGAACGAAAAATCGTGCAAAAGCATGACCACCTCTTGCCGGTCGGCTTTGGCATCCTCGACTGTCCGCACGATCAGTGGTGCTGCAAGCAGCGCCATTTCCTGCAAGGGCACATGGCTGTGCATCCAGTGGGTGCCGGGGTTGGCCGCAAAGTCATAGCTGCGGCTTTCGCCAGGCTTCAGCAAGGGTGCGGGCATGCCGGGCACGCCGTCCTGCAGGTTGGGCGGGATCTGTCCGTGCCAGTGGATCAGAGTTTCGACGTCCAGCGTGTTGGTCAGGTCCACGGTGAACCGCTGGCCGGGGTCAAGGGTCAGGCCTGTGCCGCCTGTGCCGTTCACAAGGCCGAAGACGGTGGCGGCGCGACCGTCGATGTCCAGCGTGCGCTTGGCGGCACTCAGGGTCAGGGGTGCGCCTTGGGCGTAAGCAAAGCGCGGAAGGGCGGGGGTGGCAGCCAATGCAGCCGTGGCCGCAAGGAAACTGCGGCGGTTCAGAAGGGGGGTCATGGGATGCTCCGTTCGCCCGTGCGGGCGCGATGTTGGGAAAAGCCGTAGATACGGCATTGTCTCAGACGAAGCGGGCGCGTTTTGGCGGGTGGTCGTTGGGTGCGGAGGTTATGCTCTCCGGTAAAGCAATGACAGTGGGGGTCAAGACAAGGGTCAATTTGGTGACCAGCCCTTCAGGGCGGGTTGGCACCGAACTTACCACCCAGCCAAAGCACAAAATCCGGCAGGCGGCATCATGGGCCTTGTGCGAGGTGCCCTTGCCATCCGCCATCGGCTCGGCAACCCCGGTTTGCGCCGTCATGTCTGGCATTGTAGCTGACATCGCTGCCGCAGTTGGCATCGCATGCGCCGCCTCATACAGCGGGGCTATGGCCAGAAGCGCCAGCACCAGCACAACGCGCACCGCGTGTGACCAAATCGGGATGGGACGCGGATTTGTCATACCCGGAAGGTAGTGTTTCCAACGGCCCAGGTCAAGTCGCGCTTGGCTTGATCGCAAGGTTGCGGCAAGTCGTCGCGGCAGCATCCGAGGAATTTCAAAGGATCGCGGCCTTGCCCCTTGACCTTGACATGATGGGAAGCCCCATCTGACAACAATGGCGCTTTTGCCGGATTGTCTGAAAGGACTGACCCATGCTTGACCTGACCATTCCCGACATGACCTGCGGCGGCTGCGCCCGTGGCGTGACGGCTGCCATCAAATCGGTTGATCCTACCGCCGAACTGGTGATCGACGTTGCAACCCATAAGGTGCAGGTCAAAACCAGCGCCAGCGCGGACGCTGTGAAGAAGGCGGTTGTCGAGGCCGGGTTCACTCCGGCCTGACCCGCCGCACAAGAACCCGGGGCCGCAATCGCCAGCGGCCCCTCCTGCTAAAATGCCGCCATGCCCCGGATCGGGTCGGAAGGTGGTTCCCCTTTGAAAGACGATGACTATGAAAGATTTCGCCGCTTCCCCGCGTTCCGGGCCAGCTGAATTCATCTCGGTTGAGGGCATGACCTGCGCCTCATGCGTCGGGCGGGTGGAAAAGGCGATTGCCGGGGTTGAGGGTGTCGCTTCGGCCTCGGTCAACCTTGCGACCGAGCGGGCCGAGGTGCGCTATGCCGGCCAGCCCGTCCATGAGGCGGTCGTCGCTGCCATCCGCCGCGCGGGCTATGAGGTGGAGCCAGAGACCTTTGACCTTGGGGTCGAGGGCATGACCTGCGCCTCATGCGTCGGGCGGGTCGAAAAGGCGCTGGCGGCGGTGCCGGGGGTGGTTGCGGCCTCGGTCAATCTGGCGACCGAACGCGCGACGATCCGGGTGCTGGACAAAAGCCCAGCCCTGGCTGCCGCCATTGACGCCGCAGTGCGCCGCGCTGGCTATGAACCACGTGCCGTTCTGGCCGCTGGCGTTGACAAAAGTGCGGCGCGCGCGGCCGAACAGGGGCGGTTGCGCCGTACCTTTCTGATTGCCGCCGCACTGACCCTGCCGATCTTCCTGCTGGAGATGGGGCGTCACCTGATCCCCGGCCTGCATATGTGGCTGGGCATGACAGTGGGCGATATGCCCTTGTATGTCTTCTACTTTCTCTTGGCGACCGCAGTGCAATTCGGTCCCGGCCTGCGGTTCTACCGCAAGGGCATTCCGGCGCTTTGGCATCTTTCGCCCGACATGAACTCGCTAGTTGTTGTGGGGTCCTCCGCTGCATGGGCCTATTCGGTCGTGGCCACTTTCGCGCCCGGCCTTCTGCCGCAAGGCACCGCGAATGTGTATTTCGAGGCATCCTCGGTGATCGTCACCCTGATCCTGATGGGCCGCTATCTGGAGGCGAAAGCCAAGGGCCGCACCTCGGAAGCGATCAGCCGACTGGTCGGGCTTCAGGCCAAATCCGCCCGTGTGCTACGCGGGTCCGAGGTGGTCGAGGTCATGTTGGAGGCGGTGCGGCCCGGCGACGTTATCCAGATCAGGCCCGGCGACAGGCTTCCGGTTGACGGCAACGTTTTGACAGGAACGTCCTATGTCGACGAAGCGATGATCTCGGGCGAGCCGGTTCCGGTGCTGAAAGAGGCGGGCGTTGCCGTGACCGGCGGCACCATCAACACAACTGGTGCTTTCACTTACCGGGCCGAAAAGGTCGGAGCCGACATGATGCTGTCGCGGATTATCCGCATGGTGGAAAGCGCGCAAGGCGCCAAGCTGCCGATTCAGGCCGTGGTAGACCGGGTGACGGCGTGGTTTGTGCCTGCGGTGATGGCCGCCGCCGCGCTGACTTTTGCAGTTTGGTTGCTCTGGGGGCCGCAACCCGCGTTGTCCTTTGCCTTGGTCAATGCCGTCGCCGTGCTGATCATTGCCTGCCCCTGTGCGATGGGACTAGCGACGCCAACCTCGATCATGGTCGGCACCGGAAGGGCGGCCGAACTGGGTGTTTTGTTCCGCAACGGCGAGGCGTTGCAAAGCCTGACTTCGGTGACGGTGGTGGCGCTGGACAAGACCGGCACTTTGACCGAGGGCCGTCCGCTGCTGACCGATTTGATCCTTGCCGAGGGCTTCTCCCGCAACGGGGTTCTGGCGCTGGTGGCCGCTGCCGAGGCCGGATCTGAACACCCGGTCGCCGCTGCCATCATGATGGCTGCCAAGGCCGAAAGTCTGGTTCTGGCGGCTGCGACAGAGTTTGACGCCATCCCCGGTTTCGGTATCAGGGCCACGGTCGGGGGCCAGCGGGTCGAGGTTGGCGCGGACCGCTTCATGGCGCAGATCGGAGTGGATATTCGGGGCTTTGACGCCAGTGCTGCCGAGTTTGCCAAGCGTGCGCGGACCCCGCTTTATACCGCCATCGATGGCAGGCTGGCGGCACTGATCGCTGTGGCCGACCCGATCAAGCCTGCGACCGCCGCAGCCATTGCCGCCTTGCATCGGCTTGGCCTACAGGTCGCCATGATCACCGGTGACAACCGCCACACTGCCGAAGCCATCGCCGCGGAACTGGGCATTGACGAAGTGGTGGCCGAGGTGCTGCCCGAAGGCAAAGTCGCCGCAATCAAGGCGTTACGGCAGGGCGGACGCAAAGTTGCTTTTGTTGGCGACGGCATCAACGACGCACCAGCGCTGGCCGAGGCCGATGTCGGGATCGCAATCGGCACCGGCACCGATGTGGCGATAGAAACCGCCGATGTGGTGCTGATGGGAGGCGATCTGGGCGGAGTGGTCAAGGCGTTGGGCATCAGCCGGGCCACGATGCGCAACATCCGCCAGAACCTGTTCTGGGCCTTCGCCTATAATGTGGCGCTGATCCCGGTGGCGGCGGGCGCACTTTTCCCGGTCAACGGCACACTGTTGTCGCCGATGCTGGCGGCAGGGGCGATGGCGATGTCGTCAGTCTTCGTGCTGTCCAACGCCCTGCGACTGAAACGGTTTGCAGCCAAAGGCAGTGTAAAATGAACATCGGGGAAGCCGCCGCAGCCAGCGGAATCTCGGCTAAGATGATCCGCTATTACGAAGAAACCGGCCTCATCAGCCCCGCCATGCGCACCGGTTCAGGCTACCGCATCTACGCGGAAAATGACATTCAGACTCTGCGCTTTATCCGCCGCGCCAGGGATCTGGGCTTCACCGTCAAACAGATTGAGGATCTGCTGCTTCTGTGGCGCGACCGCAGCCGGGCCAGTTCAGATGTCAAACGCATTGCCACCGATCATGTCATCGAACTCCAAAAGAAGATGCGTGAATTGCAAGAGATGGTAACGACGCTGGAACACCTCTCGCATAACTGCCACGGTGACAGTCGGCCAGATTGCCCCATCCTGACCTCTCTGGGCGGTGACGGCACGTCTGAACCGGTATCAAAACGCAGGAAATCTGACTTGGGCAAGGGCTTCGAAAAACGATTGGACGCAAGGCGCTAGGCTCTTTGGCACCAAAGCCAGGCCCCGGGGGACCAGCGTTGTCGGCGCAATTTGGCCAAGTCCAGACGCGCGACGGCGTGGCGAAACCTGTCGTAGTGTTTTCGGCGGCGATGAGACCGTTCTCCGCCTTGGTGGCCAGCAACGCACGGCACCTGCAAAGCGTTAAACCTCAACGATTTTTGTTAGCGCTTTGGGCATATTGAAGTGCCAAAAGTGGTACGACGATCCATTGCAGAACAGGCGCCAGCCCGGTGCCAAGCCAAGGCAATGTCGGCATGATGTCCCGATAGGCCCAGGAGTGGCGAACTTCGACATTCAGCCATTCGCTGAAGATGGTATAGATCACTGCGAGGATCACTGTTGCAGCGGCCACCCGCCGATGCCCGCTTATCGGCCATTTCGGCATGCGGCAAAGCATCAACGCTCCTAACAGCACCCCAGCCCCGATCAGCACGTCACCCTGTGTGCAGTGCCCCAATGCGAAGCCTATTTGCGACCATGACCCCGCAACCCAGATCGTGTAAAGCGGCAACTGGATCGCCTCCCAGACCAGATTTCCGATCGCGATCACCAGCATGTAGCGACAGAATGCGACAAGCCAGCTTCGCGGCAGGAACGCTTGGGTCATGGCAATGTTCCTGTCGTCAGGGCGTGCGATCTGAAACCAGGAAATGTCGCGCCGGATCGGCCGGGATGAGTAGGACGCGATCGGCGAGCGATACCGATGGCCGCCCGGAAGTGATTGTGGCTGCAACCGCAGCGGATGCTGCCACAGTCAATGGTCTGGGCGTCATCGGGGTGATGACGCAGGGGAGCCAAGCCCGAGCGATTGAGATCATCCTTGTTGGTGAAATGGGCATAAAAGGTAGATCGTCTGACATACGCCGCATCGCAGATCTGCTTGATGGTCACCACCCCGTAGCCCAGTTTCAAGGTAAACGCAGACAGCGCCTCTTGCATGATTTTCCTCGTTCGCGCGATGCGTCGGTCCATGGCAGCCTCTTGGTCTGCGGTCTTTTCCGGACAGATCGGTCAAGATGTCCGGATCAGAACAGTATGCGCTCCATGTTCGTTGACCGATTTCCAAAATCAGTTTCTGCTATATTACACGCAGCCTGAACACCCACCTTGTGAAGCTCCTATTATTTGTCAATACTGGGATTCCAATGTTTCTGGTCGGCAAAGATGCCTGAAGATTTCGCGGACGATGTAGCGTTTCAGTGACGTTGCCCCCAAGTTCTATCCGACCTGAGCGAGACTCCGGGTTTCAGTTTTGCCCTTGCAGGCGGGTTGTGCAACGGGGTCTGGCGCGGAGTTGGT
>JAYSQA010000250.1:0-9660 GCA_043721775.1 Rhodobacterales bacterium | reverse complement strand
TGCACCGCCTGGAACCGCTTCGCCAACGACCCAAATACCGTAACCTCAATCACAACCAGAAGCTGGGCACAGGTCAATTGAACGGGCCGTTGGTATGATCGCCGACAAACAACGCCGCCGCCATGGCTGCCGTGGCCGTCAGAACAAGGCTCCATCGGCGCAAGGGGCGCCATGCAAGGCACAGCACCAGCACCACCACGGCGTAAGGTGCGATGCCGGCAGCAAGCAGCGTCATAAATCGCGTGTAGCGGCCGAATTGCGCCAGCTCTACCACCTCAAGCGGGGGAAACAGGGCCATGAACAGGCCATTGTCCGGACTTCCGCGCAAGACACCGTAGATCAGGCATACTGCCGATATTTGCAACGCCAGCGCGCCGCAGACCCCACGCCAGCCCGGCTTTGACGCCCCACCGCACAGCAAAAGCCAGCCAGAGATGCCCACAAACAGCCCGACAGACCCAAGGATCAGCCCGAGGAAAGGCACGATCTTCAGCGCCCCGAAGCCGTTACACCACCCGTTCGACCATCATGTGCTTGATCTCGGCAATCGCTTTGGCCGGGTTCAGGCCCTTGGGGCAGGTCTTGGTGCAATTCATGATGGTGTGGCAGCGGTACAGCTTGAAGGGATCCTCCAGGTCATCCAGACGCTCGCCAGTTGCCTCGTCGCGGCTATCGACGATCCAGCGATAGGCGTGCAACAGAGCCGCCGGGCCAAGGAATTTGTCGCTGTTCCACCAATAGCTTGGGCAAGCGGTGCTGCAACAGGCGCACATCACGCATTCATAGACACCGTCCAGCTTGGCGCGGTCCTCGATCGACTGGCGCCATTCCTTTTCGGGAGCGTTGGTCTTGGTTTCCAGCCAGGGCATGATACTGGCATGTTGGGCGTAGAAATGGGTCAGATCGGGGATCAGGTCCTTGATGACGGGCATGTGGGGCAACGGATAGATTTTGATGTCACCCTTCACCTCATCCAGGCCATAGATGCAGGCGAGCGTATTGATGCCGCCGATGTTCATCGCACATGACCCGCAGATGCCCTCGCGACAGGACCTGCGGAAAGTCAGAGTCGGGTCAACCTCATTCTTGATCTTGATCAGGGCGTCCAGAACCATGGGGCCGCACGTGTCCATATCCAGGAAATAGGTGTCAATGCGCGGGTTTTCACCGTCATCCGGGTTCCAGCGATAGATCTGGAACTTGCGGACGTGGGCGGCAGAGGGCAGGGGCCAGGTCTTGCCGGTACGGACCTTGGAATTCTTGGGTAGAGTGAACTGAACCATTTGTCAGCCTTTCGGGGTCACGAACGGGATTCGGGCATGGCAGAGAAGGGGCGCGAGGGCGGTTGGCCCGCGCGGTTCTGGACACAGGCGGCATAGACCTGATCGGGGTCGCGGTGCATCAGATAATCCGACGATATCCCCAGTTCGATATGGGTGGCGGTGCTGCCGTCCGAGGCCATGCCGATGCCGATTGACCCGCGCGGGTGCTGGGCCATTTGCGCATCCGAAATGCAGGCGCGTTCCGCATCGGGCAACGCCATCGGGCCGCAGGCGGCCAGCAGCGCCAGAAAGGCAAAACGGCGCATCATCTCAGGTCCGGGGTGGCAAGGTGGGCGCGGGTCAGGCATGTTTGCGTCTCGGGTCGGGCCAGGATGCCGCGGATGATGGCCTTGGTGCGGGTGCCGGCCTGCACGCCAATATCACGGGCGAGGATTTGCAGTTCGACCGGCTGGGCGTGGTCAACCACGCAATTGGCCACATCCGCCCCGGTGACGTTGGAGATGACACTTTCAGCCGTGCGGGCGATGGTCTTGTCGACCACGAGCTGCGGATCACAAGCGGCGAGCGTCAGAAGAAGAAAGGCGATACGTTTCATGCGGCTACCCCTGCATTCACGCCAAAATTCACATGGGCGGCCCGCGCCTCGACGCGAACAACCAGTTTCAGGCCAGACCAGATGGCGTCCACGGCGCAGACCTTTACATCGACCAATATATCCAAAAGCGCTGCATTGCGGATCACATCTTCTGTCATATCGGTCGGCATTTTGGCGGCCTTCTTGGGCCAGCTTACCCAGATCATCCCGTCAGGCGTGATCAGGTCGCGCAGCACCGGCAACGCGGCCCGCAGATCGGCGGCCTGCGTGGTGAACATATGGATCACATCGCGCGCGCCTTCCGGCAAGGCACGCCAGTCGGGGGCAAGCTCTATCCGGCGGTATTCGGCGGCGTCGTGCAGGTGGTGCAGGCTGTCCGGCAAGCCCACAAAGGCCACCGCCTGCCCGGCCTTCAGGCCCAGCTTGCGGGCGAGGGGTGTGCCGGAAGAGCCCGCCATGATCAGAACTTCCGCTCTGCCGGAGCGATTTTCTTGAGGCTGATGCCGCCGTCCTGTTCCGATGTCAAAGGAGTCTTGTGGACCGCGCGGTAATCAAGCTTGACCTCTGGCCCGTCGACCCAGGCCAGCGAGTGCTTGCGCCAGTTCACATCATCGCGCTTGGGGTATTCTTCATGCGCATGGGCGCCGCGGGATTCCTTGCGGGCTTCGGCGGCGAAGATGGTGGCCAGCGCGTTGGGCATCAGGTTGGTCAGTTCCAGCGTCTCCATCAGGTCCGAGTTCCAAACCATGCTGCGGTCGGTGACCTTGATGTCGGGCATCTTCTTGGCCACGGCCTCCATCTTGACCACGCCATCGGCGAGGGTCTTTTCGGCGCGGAACACGGCGGCGTCGGCCTGCATGGTGCGCTGCATTTCCAGCCGCAGATCGGCGGTGGGGATTGCACCGTTGGCATGACGAAGGGCATCGAAGCGTGACAGGGCCTTGTCGACTTGGCCCGTATTGACCGGGGCAAACCGCTCTTTAGGCTTCACTATCTCACCAGCGCGGATCGCCGCAGCCCGGCCAAAGACCACCAAGTCGATGAGCGAGTTCGACCCCAGACGGTTGGCACCATGGACCGAAGCGCAACCGGCTTCCCCCACGGCCATCAGGCCGGGGAAGACGGCGTCGGGGGCGTCATGGGTAGGGTTCAGAACCTCGCCAAAGTAGTTCGTGGGGATACCGCCCATGTTGTAGTGAACCGTGGGCAGCACCGGGATCGGCTGTTTGGTCAGGTCGACCCCGGCGAAGATGCGGGCGGATTCGGAAATGCCGGGCAGGCGCAGGTCCAGCGTCGCCTTGGGCAGGTGGTTCAGGTTCAGGTCGATATGGTCCTTGTTTGGTCCCACACCACGACCCTCACGGATTTCAAGCGTCATACAGCGGCTGACATAGTCGCGGGGGGCCAGGTCTTTGTAATGCGGCGCATAGCGTTCCATGAAGCGTTCGCCGTTGGAGTTGGTGAGGTAACCGCCTTCGCCACGTGCGCCCTCGGTGATCAGACAGCCAGAGCCGTAGATGCCGGTCGGGTGGAATTGCACGAACTCCATATCCTGCAAGGGCAAGCCAGCGCGGGCGACCATGCCGCCGCCGTCGCCGGTGCAGGTGTGGGCAGAGGTGGCGCTGAAGTAAGCGCGGCCATAGCCGCCGGTGGCAAGAACCGTCATCTTGGCGTTGAAGACGTGGATGGTGCCGTCATCCAGCTTCCACGCCACGACGCCGGTGCAGCGGCCCTCGGTCATGATCAGGTCGATGGCGAAGTATTCGATGAAGAACTCGGCATTGTTCTTCAGGGATTGGCCGTACAGCGTGTGCAGAATGGCGTGGCCGGTGCGGTCAGCGGCAGCACAGGTGCGCTGAACCGGGGGGCCTTCACCGTATTCGGTGGTGTGACCGCCGAACGGGCGCTGGTAGATCTTGCCTTCTTCCGTGCGGCTGAAGGGGACGCCGTAGTGTTCCAGTTCATAAACCGCCTTCGGGGCTTCGCGGGCGAGATATTCCATGGCATCCGTATCGCCCAGCCAGTCCGACCCCTTCACGGTGTCGTACATATGCCACTGCCATGAATCCGGCCCCATGTTGCCCAAGGACGCCGCGATGCCACCCTGGGCTGCCACGGTGTGCGAGCGGGTCGGGAAAACCTTGGTCACGCAGGCCGTGCGCAAGCCCTGTTCTGCCATGCCCAAGGTCGCGCGCAGACCGGCACCGCCAGCCCCCACGACAACCACGTCATAGTCATGCACTTCATACGGATAAGCGTTCATCATAACCTCAGAGTGCCATGCGGATCAGTGCATAAAGCCCCACGGCCGCGATCACGGCGGCCAGCGAATAGACAAAGACGATGCCGGATTTCAGGGCCGTGCCCTTGGCGTAATCCTGAAACATCGTGGTGGACCCTTTGGCGAAATGGCGCATCGACACCACCAGCACGAGGGCGGTCAGGATCGCGGGGAACGGATGGGCGAAGGTCGCCACGACCTCGGCCCGCGTGCCACCGATGGCGTGACCGAAGATGTAAAGCCAGGTCGGCACCATGAAGGCGAGGGCCACGGCGGATACGGTCATCGCCCAGTGATGATCGGTTCCGGTGTGCGAGGCACCTTTGCCTACGGCGCGTTTGCGGTCGGTCAGATAGCGCATTTCATGCCTCACACGATCAGGATGGTCAGAAAGGTCAAGACGACAGAGCCTGTCACGCAGGCCCAGCCCAGTCTCTCGGCCGTCTTGATTTCAAGCCCGTGGCCCGCGTCGTAGTACAGGTGCCGAAGACCGGCGAGGTAGTGATACCAGATGGCCCAAAGTGACCCGGTAAAGACCAGCTTGCCGAACCACGAGGTGACGACAGCATTGGCCGTGGCAAAGGCCGCGTCCGAGACTGCGGCGGCGGCCAGCCACCAGACGCCCAGCACCACCCCGGCCATCAGCGCGTGCCCGGTGATCCGCGTCAGGATCGACGAGACTGCGGTGATCTGCACCCGGTAGATCTGGATATGCGGCGAAAGCGGTCGCTCGCCCCGCTTGGAAGACCCCGATGCTTCGGCCATGTCGATGCCCTTTTCCCGTTGTCGGACCGCAGCGCGGAAATGCTGCGGTGCAGAAGTTGCCTAGTCTTGCTTTAGCGCCCAAATTCGCGCTGTCACCTGCCTTGAAGACCCCAAAACCAATATGCTTGCGGTATCAGGGCAAGAATTTCAGCTTTGTGATCACAGCAGGAAATTCTGTGATCACGCCACGACATCAGCCGCCGAACAGGGTGGTATCCCACGTCAGGTCAAGGCCAAGGTAGCCTTTGTAGTCGGTGCCCTTGTAATAATGCAGCTTCAAAGCCGTCTCGGCACCCAGCGCGTAGGTTCCGGCCAGCTCCCATTCCCTGGTGTCGGGCGCACCTGCGTTCTGCACCACGCCCAACTTGCTGGTCAGGGTGATCTTGTCGTTCAGCGCATAGTCGAGCGTGACATGCGCATCCGAGGTTTCGTCGGCGGTATAGTAATTGCCATCCACGGTTCCGGTCAGCTTGTCATTCAACGGCATGCTCAGCAACAAGGCATAGTCGGCGCAGCAATCGCCGCCGTCATGGGGATAATAGTTGCGGGTGTAAGACGCATCATAGGCCAGACCGCCCGCCGTGGTGTTGCGGTAGCCCAGCGACAGGTCAACCTCGTCCGAGGCCTTGACGTTGTCGATGTCGGTTGAAGCAGCAAGGTAGAAATTCGCGAAATCGCCTTCGACATAGGCGTTGAAGTCATCGCGGGTGGCACGGTCGCCGCCCGGCGCAAAGCTGAGTGCCACGTGGCCAAGGACGGTCAGGCCGCCCGCAAGAGCCGGTTGCACCGACGCTGCCATCATTAGGATCGTTGACAAGACTGCAAGACGCATGAGGGACACTCCAGGTCGTTTTATGGTGGCTGCGCGGGGCCAGTGCCCGGTCAGACAATGGCGGTATAGTATCACCCGCACCAAATATAACAAGCGGTTGAGGGCTGGGACCAAGCATAGCGTCTGCACGATGCCCTTCCCAAGGCATTGCAAGACTGGCAATCACACGGCCTGACGTCGTGTCACGGCCCGCAGATCTTGCAAGGCCAGTCCGGCTTGGGGCTACTTCGGCTGCGCTTCCCATTTGCTTTGCAGGTCTTGCGCATATTCGTTGCACATCGTGATGGTCTTGTCCGCGGGCGAGTAGAAAGCGTTCGCCTCACCACAATCGGCCACGATCACGGAAATCTCTTCTGGCAGGCCGAACTTTTCGTTCAGCGACTTGACCTCGTCTGCCAGAACTTCGGCCAGGGGGACACCTTCCTGACCGGGGGCCATCACCAGACCCTTCTTGTCCGGCCCGGGGTCGGTTCCTTTGAGAACCGCGCTCCACGCATCGGCGGCTTGCTGGTATTCACCGGGGCACGAGTCCAGCTTTTCGGCGGGCAATTCCAGATCAATCGCCAGTTGCTTGCGAACGTCAGGGTTGGCGCCATAAAACAGGCAGACGACTGCATAATAGCGCTGAATGTCCAGTGAATGCACGTCCGCAAGCGCGCTGTCATCGGTTGTCGCGTTGGGGTCAGCGGCGGCAAGCGCATAAGCGGTGGCGTCGCTGGTCAGGATCTCGGTCGCCGCGTCCTCTTGCCAGACGTCATTCATCAGGATGACAGACAGCGTATCGGCGGCGTCTTCTTCCTTGCCCAGAACGGGAATGTGCAGGACGTCGATCAGGCCGTGGCCCAGTTCATGGTAGAAGGTGGCGATGATTTCGTTGGCGATGAAATTGGCTTCGTTCTGATCTTCGGGGAATTGATAAGGCTCCCCTGCCAGGGCCGGTCCGGTCAACGCCGGTCCAGTCAATGCCAACAAACAGAAAAACGCCGTGATGTGTCGTAGCATAAGGTCCCCCGGAACGTTCCGAGGCAGGTTTGCACGGCTTCACAGCGGGATCAACGCCCAGTAGTCAAGATCAAGAAGATGCCCCGCATTATATTTGCCGGCAACATCGCGCAACTGGAAGGGCGGGGTGCCGTCCCTGGTGGCCACCAGCCGCAACCGCAGGGCGCCGACGCCGGGGGCTGCTGTCGGGGCCTTGTCCAGCACCTGCGACCAGGCGCGCACGGTGTCCCCGGCAAAGCAGGGGCTGATATGGGCGCCACCGTTCAGGGCCACGATGATCTGCGCATTGGCCAGCCCGTTGAAGGACAGCGCGCGGGCAAGGCTGATGACATGGCCGCCATAGATCAGCCGCTTGCCGTCGGGGCGCTGGGTCGCGTCGAAATGCACCTTGGCGGTGTTCTGCCACAGGCGGGTGGCCAGCATATGCTCAGCCTCTTCGATGGTCACACCGTCGACATGGTCGATGACTTCGCCCACGGCATAATCGGCAAAGCGGTGCGGCTCTCCGGCGAGGGTAAAGTCATAGTGACTGAAATCGAGGCCCTTGGGCACGACAAGCTGTGAAGGCGCGACCGAGGTGGCAAGGTCAGGCACCACCGGGTCAGGTGCCGGGCCGGAGCCGCGCTTTTTCACCATCACCCAGCGGACAAATTCCAGAACGGAGGCCCCATGCTGATTGAGCCCGCGCGTGCGCACCCAGACGACGCCGCTGGTGCCGCTGGAGTTTTCTTTCAGCCCGATCACCCGGCTTTCGGCACGCAAGGTGTCCCCGGGCCAGACCGGGGCCAGCCAGCGCCCCTCGGCATAGCCCAGATTGGCCACGGCGTTCAGGCTGATGTCGGGCACGGTCTTGCCAAAGACGGTGTGGAAGGCGATCAGATCATCCAGCGGGCTTTGCGGCAGACCACAGGCGCGGGCAAACGCATCGGAGGAATAAAGCGCGCTCCGTGCAGGATAAAGCGCATGGTACAGCGCCCGCTCGCCGCCCGACAGGGTGCGTGGCACGGCATGGGTGATGACGTCACCCACCTCATAGTCTTCAAAGAACCGCCCCGGATTGGTCTTCATCGCCCTCCGCCCTCATTTCGCCCCCGCCCGATCGCCCGCCCCAGTAGGGTGGGGTTATAACCCCACCCTACTGGTCCCCCAACTTGACATCGGGCGCATAGTTCCCCGGCACCTCTTTCACCACCGCCTGCCCGCAGCGCATGACACCTTTGGCGGTATCGAACGCATAGCTGGGCGAGCCGTGCAGCTCCCACCCCATGTGCAGGGCGCTTGACACCTTGTGGCAGAAGGCAGACGTGTCATCCTCCGACAGAAAACGATATAGTTTCATAGCCTTACCCCAGCGGCGGATAACCCATCCATGTGTGGACCCATATAATCGCACCAAACGCCACCAGACAGATCACCACATAGATCACGTCGTTGGTCACCGGCCCCCTCGCCGGTCGCACCCAGGCAGGCTCCATCTTGTTGATCATGATCACCTCCACCACCGCCCAAGCTATCATCCCACCGAACAGGATGATCGAGGCCAGATCGCCATTCACCAGCAAATGCGCCAGCGCCCAGGTCTTCACCGCCGTCAGCATCGGATGCCGCATCACCGTGCGCAACACGCCCCGGTTCGCCTGCATGAACAGCAAGAACACCGCGATCAGCATCAACAGGTTGTTGATATTGCGCATGAAGGCAGGCGGCGACCAGACCACCACCACATCCGCCGACCGATAGCCCGAAATCATCAGATACAGCGCCAGCAAAGCCAGCACCGTGGCTACCCCTTTGCCAGGCCCGTCGCCCAGTTTCGCCCGGAACCCCGGCGTCACCCGTTTCATCAAATGAGAATAGGCCCACAGCAGGACCCCCAAGACAAGTAACAGCATGTTCACCTCTGCATTGCCGCGATCACGCGGGCTTTTTCCAGCAACGCCCGCGCGGCCACGATATGCAGGTTCTCGACGATCTTTCCATCCAGAACCGCAATACCCTGCCCCAATGCCTCTGCCGCAGCAAAGGACTCGATCTGCCGCCGCGCCAGATCCAATTCGGTGGCCGAGGGCGAGAAGACCCGGTTGGCAACCGCCACCCGATCGGGATGGATCAGCGTCTTGCCGTCAAAGCCCATGTCGCGGCCCTGCTCACACTCGGCCGCAAGTCCCGCAGTATCGCGGAAACTGTTGAAGACGCCGTCGATGATGACCCGCCGCCAGACCCGCGCCGCAAGCAGGCAAAGGCCAAGGCCCGCAGCCAGTGGCAGCCGGTCGGCGCGGGCCCTGGCACCAAGGTCCTGTGTCAGATCGTTGGTCCCCATCACCATGCCGCGCAGCGCCGGATGACCGGCAATCTCGGCGGCGTGCAACATGGCCAGCGAAGTTTCCATCATCGCCCACAACGGTTTGTCCGGCGTTACCTGCGCCACGGCATCCAAATCTGCCACCCGGTTCACCTTGGGCACCAGAATGCCGTCCACCGCCGGATGCATGGCAAAGGCCGCTGCATCCGCCCGCCCCCAGACGGTATCAAACCCGTTGATCCTGACCAGCCGTTGCCTCCGGCCATAGTCCGTGTCCCGCAGGAACACGTCCAAGTTCGCGCGCGCTGCCGCTTTTTCCGATGGGATCACGGCATCTTCCAGATCAAAAATAATCGCATCCGCAGCCAGCCCGGCCGCCTTCTCCAGCGCCCGCGCCTCAGAGTCTGCTTCGAAACTATCTGTGTGATGTCATGGCCTTGCGAGCAGGCGGATGAGACGGCGGATGAGACGGTGGATGTGGGCGATGAGCAGCCATGCTTTGGCGCTGGCGATGGTTTTCTCCCGGTCCTTCGCTATCCGGCGACAGCGTCCGGGCCATGCGAAGGTGCGCTCGACCACCCACCTTCGGGGGATGACTTC
>JAYSQA010000249.1:0-29809 GCA_043721775.1 Rhodobacterales bacterium | reverse complement strand
GAAAAAGCTCCAGCGCGAAGGCGTGTTCCGCGAAATGAAGCTCAAGCAACATTTCGAGAAGCCCTCCGTCAAAAAAGCGCGCGAGCAAGCCGAAGCCGTTCGCCGTGCAAGGAAACTTGCGCGCAAAAAGCTTCAGCGTGAAGGCGGTCTTTAATCAGACAGCCGGTCTTGAAACCTGAGGTGACAAGCCGACGCGTACGAACACTGGGGCAGCGATGCCCACCCGATCAACCCCCGTCCGCAAGGTCGGGGGTTTTTCTTTAGGGCCGCCAAGTAAGTCATTGAAAACGCTGTGTTAACGGGGAATGTTCAGGAGGGCATCTTATCTTTCTTTGGTGAAGACAGCATCTTTACGCTGGGCAAGATTCTTGATGTTACCCATGATAGCGCGATCCATTCCCGGTTCGGTGTCGGGGCGCAGGTCCCGGTGGTTTTTGCCTTTTTTCCGAGCAGCGGGCGGAATTTTCCGGCCAACTGATACATTTGAAGGGCCAAGTCCTGCGAATGCGACTAAGGCAAGTGTCAGCGTGCCTTCAAGGCACTTTTGAAAGGTGACGCATGCTTGTTCGGTTTGGCTATGACATAACGGTATCCATGACGCAGGACACGCCGCTGATCTGCATGATGTCGGTCAGGGATGAACGACGCGATGATCTGCGCATTCAAGGGGCAATCGAGACGGTGCCTGCCGTGCCAACCTCGGTTTATCGGGACATGTTTGGCAACACCTGCCGACGGGTTGTCGCTCCGGCTGGTTTGTTCCGGTTGCGCAGCGATTGCACGATTGAGGGGACCGATCTGCCCGATCAGTATAAGCCCTGGCTGAAGGAAACTCCGGTGGCGGACTTGCCGGATGAGGTGCTGATGTACCTGCTGGGCAGCCGCTATTGCGAGACGGATCGTCTTAGCCAGTTTGCCTGGGACATGTTTGGCGGCGTGCCGCCGGGCCATACGCGGGTTCAGGCGATCATTGACTACGTCCATAACCACATCAAGTTCAATTACATGAACGCAAGAGTGACGCGGACGGCGTATGAGGGTTGGCAGGAAAAGACCGGGGTGTGCCGGGATTTCGCCCATCTGGCCATTACGCTGTGCCGCTGCATGAATATTCCGACGCGCTATGTGAATGGCTATCTGGGGGATATTGGCGTGCCGGTGACCGGGCCGATGGATTTCGCCGCTTGGATGGAGTGTTTTATGGACGGCGGCTGGCATACCTTTGACGCCCGCAACAACAAGCCGCGGATCGGGCGGATTGTGGTGGCTTACGGGCGCGATGCGGCGGATGTGCCGCTGATCCACTCCTTCGGGCCGCATGTTTTGCAGAATTTCACGGTCTGGACGGAACTGGTTGCCTGATCAGGTTCGCGAATTTTAGCGGGATAATCAGACGTGTCAGACCGCCAGCGCGGTGGTCTGCACGACCGTTCTAAGGGCAAAGGACGATTGCATCTGCCGGACACCGGGCAGGCGCGACAGGAAGCGGCGGTGGATGCGGGCAAAATCCTCGGTATCTTCGGCCATGATCTTGATCAGGTAATCGGCAGAGCCTGCCATCAGGTGGCATTCCAGGATGTCGGGCACGCGGGCCACCTCGCGTTCAAAGGCGTCAAGCAGGTCTTCGGCTTGGGATTGCAGGGTGATTTCCACGAAGACGATGGTGGGTTTGCCCATCTTGCGGGCATCGAGCAGGGCCACGTAGGCGGCGATATAGCCGTCCTCCTCCAGCCGCTGCACGCGGCGGTGGCAGGCCGAGGGCGACAGGTTCACCCGTTCGGACAATTCGGCGTTGGTCACGCGTGCATCTTTTTGCAGCACCCCCAGAATGCGCCGGTCGATTGCGTCAAGCGCCTCGGGCATGGGAAATCCTTTCGCTTCGGGGCGGTTTCGCAGGATATCTTACCGTTTTCCGGCTTTCCTGCCAGCGAAATCTCAACCCTTCTGCGGTGAAGTTGCGCGAAACTGATCTTGGCGCACAGGGAGAGAGCATATGAAGATCGGTTGCCCGAAAGAGATTAAACCGCAGGAATTCCGCGTTGGGATGACGCCGAATGCCGCCCGCGAAGCGGTGCATCATGGCCACCATGTCATGGTGGAAACCCAAGCCGGGGTCGGCGCTGGTTTTGCCGACGCCGACTATGTGGCGGCTGGGGCGGTGATTGTGGCGACCGCGGAGGAAGTGTTTGCCGAGGCCGAATTGATTGTAAAGGTCAAGGAACCGCAGGCCGTTGAGCGCAAGCGGCTGCGCGCGGGGCAGGTGCTGTTCACCTATCTGCATCTGGCGCCTGATCCGGTGCAGACGGCGGATTTGCTGGCCAGTGGTGTCACGGCAATTGCTTATGAGACGGTGACGGATGACCGGGGTGGCTTGCCCTTGCTGGCGCCGATGTCAGAGGTGGCGGGGAAGCTGGCGCCTCAGGTTGGCGCATGGACCTTGCAGAAGGCCAATGGCGGGCGGGGTGTGCTGTTGGGCGGGGTTCCGGGCGTGCTTCCGGGACGGGTGCTGGTCTTGGGCGGCGGCGTGGTGGGCACCCATGCGGCCAGGGTGGCGGCGGGCATGGGGGCGGATGTGACGGTGCTGGATAGGTCGGTCAACCGGCTGCGCTATCTCGACGATGTCTTTGGCGGGCAGTTCAAGAATGGTTTTGCCGATGCGGCGACCACGATGGAACTGGCACGGGCTGCCGACCTGATCATTGGCGCGGTGCTGATCCCGGGGGCGGCGGCACCCAAGCTGATCTCACGCGCGCAACTGGCGGAGTTGAAGCCGGGGGCGGCTTTGGTGGATGTGGCGATTGATCAGGGCGGCTGCTTTGAGACGTCGCATGCTACCACCCATCAGGACCCGGTCTATGCGGTGGACGGGATCATGCACTATTGCGTGGCGAATATGCCGGGGGCGGTGGCGCGGACCTCGACCCTGGCTTTGGGCAACGCGACGATGCCGTTCATGCTGGCCCTGGCCGACAAGGGCTGGCGCAAGGCTTGTGCCGACGACAGGCATCTGGCTGCGGGGCTGAACACCCACGCGGGCCATCTGACCTATGCGGCGGTGGGCGTGGCTTTGGGGCTGCCGGTGATTTCGGCAAGTGAGGCGCTGAAGATCTGAACCCTTTGGCGGGGTGGAAAAACGAAAGCGCTTGGGGCCGCACGTTTCTTTCCGGCCTGGCGCGGACCTTCAGCACCGGATTTGGATCTGCGCTGTGGCAGAGTCCGGCGCCAGAATGAAGAAAAGGCCCTCGGTGATCTGAGGGCCTTTTGCTTTTTATATCAATTACTTCGCTAATTGATCGCGGATTTGCAGCAGAACCTCAAGCTCGGTCGGGCCGGCGGGGGCTGCGGGGGCCGCAACCGGCTTTGGCATCACCCGGTTGACCGACTTGACCAGCATGAACACCACGAAGGCGATTATCAGGAAGTTGATGACGGCGGTGATGAACGCGCCATAGGCGAAGACGGCTGCCCCGGCGTCGCGCGCGGCTTGCAGGCCTGCTCCGGCCGGAACGGTGCCTTTCAGCACGACATACATGTTGGTGAAATCCACGCCGCCCAGGATCAGCCCGATGATCGGGTTGATCAGGTCGCTGACCAGCGAGCCTACGATGGCGGTGAAGGCCGCGCCGATGATGATACCGATGGCAAGGTCCATCACGTTGCCCCTGGCGATGAAATCTCTGAACTCTTTGATCATTCCACTGTTCCCTGATTGTGCGGCGGTGCTTGGGCCTGCCGTTGTTGGCCGGCTATGCTGCCTTGCGGCATTGCGCAGAAGCCTTGCGATCATTGCACAGGTCGGTCTCTTATTTAACCGAGAAAACTAACCTATGTTAAGCGCTCACGTAAAAGGAGCGCCGCCATGACCCGCCTTGCAGATTTCCCGATCACCCGCCGCTGGTCGCCCCGCAAGCCTGATGCGATCCAGTTGTATTCCTTGCCCACGCCGAACGGTGTCAAGGTTGGCATAGCGCTGGAGGAAATGGGGCTGGACTATGACGCCCACCGCGTCGAGTTTTCCCGCAATGACCAGACGACGCCCGAGTTTTTAAGCCTGAACCCCAACAACAAGATCCCCGCCATCATCGACCCGCATGGTCCGGGCGGACGGCCTTTGGCGTTGTTTGAAAGTGGCGCGATCCTGATCTATCTGGCGGAAAAGTCCGGCCAGTTCCTGCCCTCGGCCAACCGCTACGAGGTGCTGCAATGGCTGATGTTCCAGATGGGCGGCCTTGGGCCGATGGTCGGGCAACTGGGATTTTTCCACGCTTTCGCGGGCAAAGAGATTGAAGACCCGCGCCCGAAGGAACGCTACCGGGTGGAAAGCGCGCGGCTGTTGAAGGTGCTGGATACCGCACTGGAGGGGCGGGCGTGGGTTGCGGGCGACTATTCAATTGCCGATATGGCGATCGGGCCCTGGCTGCGGGCTTTGCGCGATTTCTACAAGGTCGGCGATATGACTGGCCTGAATGAGTGTCATAATGTTGAAAAATACATAGACCGCTTCCTTGCCCGCCCGGCGGTTCAGCGGGGTTTGCTGGTGCCTGCGGCTTGACGGATGGCGGCTTGACGGATGGCGGCTTGACGGACGGCGGCTTGACGGACGGCGGCTTAACGGACGGCATCCAGTTCGGCGCTTGGCAGGGTGCAGGCGTGGACGGCCGCGCCGCAGGGATGCGGGGCAAGATCCTTGGTCAGGCAGATGCGGACCTCGGTGATCATGGTCTGGTCGCAGGTGACGGCGATATCCTGCGGGGTCAGGCTGGGGTTGCTTTGCAGGAAGGCGTCTTGCAGCGCCTTCGGGGCCACCTGTTCGGTATGGTCCACCTGCGCCAGCGTGGGCGGCAGGACCAGGGCGGTGTAAGCTTTGCGCATCAGGGCGAAATAAGCGTCCGATGTCAGGCCGGTGCAGCGGCCATGCGTCTTCCATTCGTGCCAGGCAAGGCCCGCGCTGCCCATGATATCCTCCATTGCGGCGGTGTCACTGCGCGAGGGGTCCTTGGCGCTGGTGCTACAGCCCGAAGGGAAACCGCCCGCCTCATACTCGGGCCAAAGACCATGCAGGCTGAAGGTCAGCCCATGCCTTGCGCATTCGGACGCGCCTTGGGAATCACCCGTCGCAGCACACCAGTTCGGGGTCCATGACAGGGCCAGCAGGTAATAATCGAAGCCACCGGGCTGGGTATCCTGGGCTTTTGCAGCCCCGGAAATCAGAAGCGAGCAGAGGGCAAGGGCAATCATTCGCATTTGGTACTTTCAACCTCCGAAGAATTTCACTATATCGGCCCAGACTTCCCCCTGAGAACGAGAAGATCGCGGCCCACGGGTCGCAGCCGTTTTCCCGGCTTGGGAAAGATTTGTAAAGGAGTGATCAAGGTGACAAAGCCGCTGATGTCGAAGGCCACCGCCGTCTGGCTGGTGGACAACACCACGCTCACCTTCCGTCAGGTTGCTGATTTCTGCGGAATGCACGAGCTGGAAGTGCAGGGGATCGCCGACGGTGACGTGGCGACCGGCGTGAAAGGCTTCGACCCGGTGTCGAACAACCAGTTGGACGCAATCGAGATTGAGCGTGGGCAGAAAGACCCGCTGCACAAGCTGAAGCTGAAGTTCAACCAGTCTGCCGTGGGCGAGGAAAAGCGCCGGGGGCCGAGGTATACTCCCTTGTCCAAGCGGCAGGATCGTCCGGCGGCCATTCTGTGGTTGGTCAAGTTCCACCCGGAACTGTCGGACGGCGCCGTGGGCAAGCTGGTTGGCACCACCAAGCCGACCATTCAGGCCATCCGCGAGCGGACGCACTGGAACATCGGCCAGATCACGCCGATTGATCCGGTGGCCCTTGGCCTGTGCCGCCAGACCGAACTTGACACCGCCGTGCAGGCTGCCGCCCGGCGCAAGGCTGCCGAAGGTGTCGTGATGTCGGATGACGAACGCCGCAAGCTGGTGTCAACCGAACAATCGCTGGGGATGAAGGACGAGCCGAAGATGCCTTCGGGGCTGGCCGCCTTCACCCGGGTGGACAAGCCCAGCCGCGAAGAAAAGCCCGCCGATTATTCGGATGCGGAAAGCTTCTTCACGATGCCGCATGGCGATGATGATGATGATGATGACGACCTGTAAGGTCGCCTGACCGTTGCAAAGCCTGAAGCCCGCGCCCAAGTTGCGCGGGCTTTTGTTTTGATTGTTTCCAAAAGCATGACAGGGTGTTGCGCTGTGCGCCGGGTTTGATCCCTTGCCCGGACCTCTTTTTAATTGGAAAGCAGGAGGGTTGTGCTACCAGACGTTGAACAGGCCCTTGAAAAGGACGCAGCGTTCATGTCCACGATCCACGAGACCACCGATGCCCCAGCCTCGACGCTGACGCCTTACCATATCGCGGACGGGGATGAGTTTCGGGGCGTTCTGGGTATGGGCCAGCACGACTGGGTGGCGGTGAGCCTGAAAGCCGGGACGACCTACAGCTTTGGTGCGGTGGGTGTCGGGGCGCTGGATAGCGGGGTGACCAACCCCAAGCTGATCCTGCACGGCGAGGCCGGGCAAAGTTTGCTGCGCAATGACAACGGCGGGCCGGGATATTCGGCTGGCCTGACCTATACTGCGGCGACGACGGGCACCTACTATCTGGACGTGCTGGCGGTCGACACCGGGTCCAAGGGCCAGTACGGCTTGTCGATGACCGTGGGCAGCAAGGTCAGCTATGGCGTGGAACTGGGGGCTGCGGAACTGTACCGCGAGGGTCTGTCATGGGCTGCTGACGCGGCTACGCCCGTGCATCTGACCTATGGCTTCCGGTCGCAGGGGCCGGCCTATGATGCCGACCTCAACCCGGTGGCGTTTCATCAGGCCACAACGGCGCAGATGGCCGCGGTGGCAGGGGCGCTGGCGAATTACTCGGATGTGGCCAACCTGACGTTCGAGCGGGTCGCACCGGACGGTTACACCAATGATGCCACCTTCCTGATCGGGCAGTACACCTCTACCACCGACGGGGCGGGAGCTTTCGCCAATTTTCCAGGCTCCACCGATGCGACATCGGAAGATGGCGATCTGTGGCTGAACACCGACTCTGTCTCGCAGACCCGGTTTCCGGCGGGCAGCTACAGCGCGTTTGTTATTCTGCATGAGTTGGGTCATGCCATGGGTCTGGATCATCCGGGCGATTATGATGCGGACCCGAACCTTGACATCACCTACGACGCCTACGCCCAGTTCCGGCAGGACAGTTCACAATACTCGGTGATGAGCTATTTCGATGCGGTCGAGACCGAGCCGAATGCGCCCGGCCATTACGCCCAGACGTTGATGATGTATGACATTTACGCGTTGCAGCAGCTTTACGGTGTGAATGCGGGCGCGCGGGCTGGCGACAGCGTTTACGGTTTTCACAGCAATGTGGGCGGTGTGTACAACTTTGCCAGGAACGCAGCACCGCTGTTGTGCATCTGGGACGGGGCGGGCAAAGACACGCTGGATCTGTCGGGCTTTGCCATGGCGCAGAAGATTGACCTGAACGCCGGACATTTCTCGGACATCGGCGGGTTCAGCCAGAACGTGTCCATCGCGCTGAATTGCAAGATCGAGAATGCGACGGGGGGTGGCGGGGCCGATACGGTGATAGGCAATGCGCTGGCCAACCGGCTGGTGGGTCTGGGCGGCAATGACACGCTGATCGGCAATGCCGGGAATGACCGGATGGCGGGCAATGGCGGGGCGGATGATTTCGTCTTTGCCGCAGGGTCGGGCCGGGACACCATCACCGATTTTGACAAATCGGTGGATGAATTGTCGCTGGCGGCCTCGCTTTGGGGCGGGGCGGTCAAGACGGCGGCGGAGGTGGTGCATGACTCTGCCACGATGTACCACGGCCATGTCGTGCTGGACTTCGGCCCTGACGCGATTTCGCTGCTGACGGTGACCTCGATCATCGGGCTTTCGGCACATATCCTGATCGGGTGATGGGGGCAGATGGCCCCCGCCGAGGAACCCTGACACCGGCGCGCAAATGCCGGGACTGAACACCTAGACAGTCCGTCTGGCGCGCAAGGCGGCACCGATGGTGCCGTCGTCCAGGTAGTCCAGTTCGCCGCCGATCGGCACGCCCTGCGCCAGCGAGGTGATGCGAACGGCGGTGCCGTCCAGCGTGTCGGCGATGTAATGCGCCGTAGTCTGGCCGTCGACAGTGGCGTTGAGGGCAAGGATCACCTCGCGCACCGTTTCAGCGGTAACGCGGGCCACCAAGGCCGGGATGCGCAGTTGTTCCGGGCCTATGGAGTCGAGTGCGGACAGGGTGCCGCCCAGCACATGATAACGACCCTTGAAGGCGCGGGAGCGTTCCATCGCCCAGAGGTCAGCTACGTCTTCGACGATGCAAAGCTCGCCCGTGGCGCGGGCCGGATCGGCGCAGATGGCGCAAAGGTCAGCGGTGCCGATATTGCCGCAGATTTTACAGTCGCGCGCAGAGAGGGCCACGCCGGCGAGGGCCTGGGCGAGCGGGGCCATCAGGCCCTCGCGCCGTTTCAGCATCGCCAGCACGGCGCGGCGGGCAGACCTTGGCCCAAGGCCCGGCAAGCGGGACATCAGGTCGATCAGGGTTTCGATGTCGCGCGGGGCTTCGGTCATGGGATGGCTTTCAAGGGAGGCGCTCTGCGGACCTGGCTGGGGGGGGGCACCCCCTCATCCCAGCCACGGGCCGGGCGTTCTTCGCGGAAATCCTCCACTGGAGGATTTCTGATCGCTCATCACCCCCGAGGCATATTTGGACCACAGTGAAAGAGGTTCAGAAAGGCATATTGAAGTCGGCGGGCAGGCCCATCGCCTCGGCCAGGCGGGCCATTTCCTGCTGGCTGCGGGTGGTGGCCTTGGCTTGGGCGTCGCGGATTGCGGCGATGATCAGGTCTTCGACGACCTCCTTTTCGGACGCCACAAGAATGCTGGGGGAAATGTCGAGGCCGGTGACCTCGCCCTTGGCGGTGACGCGGGCTTTGACGAGGCCTGCGCCGGATTCCCCTGTGACGACGATGCGGGCGAGTTGGTCCTGCAATTCGGCCATCTTGCCTTGCACGTCCTGGGCGGCCTTCATCATCTTGGCCATGTCACCCATGACGCCAAAACCTTTCAGCATCGGCTTCTCCTTTTGGTCTGGCTTAGAGATAGGCAAAATCGGGGCTTGGGGCAAGGGTCAGGCTTGGGCGAGGCAGGCGGAGGCGAGGCAGGCGGAGGCGAGGCAGGCGGAGGCGCGGCTGGCAAGAGCGGCGGCGCGGTTTGGGGGTGCGGCGGGCGTTGCTTGGGGGTCAGCTTTCCTCGAAGGGGTCCCACTCGTCTTCAACTTCGGGGAGGGCGGCGTCGGCTGCGGAGGCTGCTAAGGCCTCTGGCGTGCGGATGGCGGAGATTTCGGCCTTGGGGAAAGCGGCCATGATGGCCTGGACGAGGGGGTTGGTCATCGCCTCGGCTTTCGCGGCGGTGAGGTCGCGGTCGCGGTCTTCAAGGATGGTGGGTTGGCCGCCGGAGGCGACAACCGAGACGCCCCAGCGGGTGCCTGTCCAGCTTTGCAGGCGTTGGCCCAGGCGGGCGGCAAGGTCGGGGACGGCTTGGGGGGTGGGTTCGAACTCGATCCGGCCGGGGGCATAGCGGGCGAGGCGGAGGGTGGCTTCCACCTCGAACAGCAGTTTCATGTCGCGCTTGTCGCGGATGAGGGCCACGACCTGGTCGAAGGTTTGGTACTGGGTTTCGGGGACGGATTGGAGGGCCAGGGCCTGAGCGGTGCCGCTTGGGCCGCCTTGCATCATTGGGCCGCGTGCGGGCAGCGAGGGGGCGAGGCGCATCATGGGCGCATGGAGGGCGCTGCCACCGGCGGGCGCACCGCCTGCGACGGGGCCGGTGGGTTGCACGCCCCGCAGGTGGCGCAGCAGGGTTTCGGGATCGGGCAGGTCGGCCACATGGGTGAGGCGGATCACGGCCATCTCTGCCGCCATCATGGCGTTGGGGGCGAGGGCCACCTCTTCCAGCGCTTTGAGGAGGAGTTGCCACATGCGCGACAGGCTGCGCAGGGGCAGGCGGGCGGCCATGTCGAGGCCGCGGGTGCGTTCATCGGGGGCAACGGTGGGGTCATTGGCTGCGTCGGGGGTGATTTTCATCACGGAAACCCAGTGGGTGATTTCCGCCAGATCGCGCAGGACGGCGAGGGGGTCGGCTCCGTCGGAATATTGGCTGGCCAGTTCGTTCAGCGCCTCGGCGGCGGCGCCGCGCATGATCATGTCGAACAGGTCCATCACGCGGCCCCGGTCGGCCAAGCCCAGCATGGCGCGGACGGCTTCGGCCTCTACCGCGCCGGCACCGTTGGAAATGGCCTGGTCGAGAAGCGAGGTCGCGTCGCGGGCGGAGCCTTCGGCGGCGCGGGTGATCAGGCCAAGGGCGGCGTCGGTGATGGTGGCATTCTCGCCCTTGGCTATCTTTTGCAGGAGGGTGATCATCACCTCTGGCTCGATCCGCTTGAGGTCGAAGCGTTGGCAGCGCGACAGGACGGTGACGGGGACTTTGCGAATCTCAGTCGTGGCGAAGATGAATTTGACGTGTTCCGGCGGTTCTTCCAGCGTTTTGAGCAGGGCGTTGAAGGCGGCGGTGGACAGCATGTGCACTTCGTCGATGATGTAGACTTTGTAGCGGGCGGAGGCGGCGCGGTAGCGGACCGAGTCGATGATTTCACGTATGTCGCCGACGCCGGTGCGCGAGGCGGCGTCCATTTCCAGCACATCGACGTGGCGGCCTTCGGCGATGGCGCGGCAGGGTTCGCAGACAAGGCAAGGCTCGGTCGTGGGGCCGCCTTTGCCGTCAGCGCCTACGCAGTTCAGGCCCTTGGCGATGATGCGGGCGGTGGTGGTTTTGCCGGTGCCGCGGATGCCGGTCATGATGAAGGCGTGGGCGATGCGGTCTGCCGTGAAGGCGTTCTTGAGGGTGCGCACCATCGCCTCTTGGCCGACAAGGTCGGCAAAGGTCTCGGGCCGGTATTTGCGCGCAAGGACGCGGTAGGCGGGGTCGCCAGAGGAATTGGGTGCGGACATGGGGTTCCCGGATTCGAGGTGGGGCAAGATTAGGCCCTGTGCCAGTCAAGGTAAACCGTCGCTGGAAATGGCAGGGGGTTTGCCCTATCTGGCAAGTATGGACCACACAGCCCCCCATCAACCCAGCCCCGAAGCCTTCAAGGCCGCCATGCGCGGCTATGTGGGGGCGTGCAGTCTGATCACCGTCGGGCAGGGGGCAGAGGCGAACGGGCTGGTGGTGACCACCGGCATCTCGTTGACGGCGGAACCGCCGATGGTGCTGGCCTGCATCAACCGGGCCTCGTCCTGCTGGTCTTTGCTGGGGGCTTACGGCGTCTTTGGCTGGTCGGCGCTGGGCGCGGGCCAGCAGGCGGTGGCCGAGCGGTTTTCGGGCGTGGTCGGCATCAAGGGGGCCGCGCGTTATGACGGGGCGCTGTGGGCTGAGGCTGCCGAGGGTACGCGGCTTTTGGCCGACGCGCCGATGGCCTTTGCCTGCCGGGTGGATGAGATGATTGACCGGGGCACGCATTCCATCCTGATCGGCCGGGTTCTGGACATTCGCACATCGGCCGGGCAGGGCGCATTGCTGTATTGGAATGGCCAATATCGGGCCTTGATCTGAGCCGGGTGTTGCTGGATCGGACTGGTCAATACCGGGCGTTGATCTGAGCCGGGTGTTGCAGGAAATGCACTTGCCCTTCGGCGGGGCTGGTGCCTAACTGACCCCATGATCATGGAAAACCGCCCCTTCGACACGCTTAAAATCGGTGACACGGCCGAGTTGCGCAGGCTTTGCACGGCGGATGATCTTTATGTGTTTGCTGTCGCCACCGGAAACCACAATCCGATGCATTTGCCCGACCGTGATGGCGCTGGCGAGGGCGGTGGCGCTGGCGAGGGCGGTGGCGTGGGGGCGAACGGCCCTACCGCCTCGGGTATCTTTCTGGCTGCGATGATCTCGGCGGTGTTGGGCAATGTGCTGCCGGGGCCGGGGTCGATGTATCAGCGGCAGGATCTGACCTTTACCGGCCAGGCGCGGGCCGGGGACGAGTTGGTGGCGCGGGTGACGGTGACGGCGCTGGGGCCAGAGGCGCTGGTGACGCTGGCGATGCAGGTGGTGCGGCTGGCGGACGGGGTGGAACTGGTCAGCGGCGTGGCCGGGGTGCGGGCCCCGACACAGCCGATGTCGTTTGATGACCGCGACCTGCCGGGGCTCCTGGTGCAGACGCACCGGCATTTCGACGCGATCCTGAAACGGGCGCAGGCTTTGCCCGCGCTGGTGACGGCGGTGGTCTGGCCGGACGAGCCCCAATCGCTGGGCGGGGCGATGCTGGCGCGCGATCATGGCTTGATCGTGCCGGTGCTGCTGGGGGATGGTCCGCGCATCAGGGCTGCGGCCTCGGCCTGCGGGGTGGACTTGACGGGGGTGCAGATTGTCGGCGCATCGAGTGAGGCGGCGGCGCTGGCGGCGGTGGAGTTGGTGCAGTTTGGCAAGGTGCAGGCGATCATGAAGGGGCACCTGCACACCGATGTTCTGCTGCATCCGATGTTGGACCGGGTGAAGGGCTTGCGGGTCGGGCGGCGGTTCACCCATATTTTCGTGATGGATGTGCCGGGGCTGCCGCATCCCTTGCTGGTGTCGGATGCGGCGATCAACATAGCGCCCGACCTGATGACCAAGGTTGATATCGTGCAGAACGCGATTGATCTGGCGCATAGTCTGGGCATCGCCAGCCCTCGGGTTGGCATTTTGTCGGCGGTGGAGACGGTGACGCCGGATATCCCCTCGTCGATGGACGCGGCGTTGCTGGCGAAGATGGCAGAGCGCGGGCAGATTACCGGCGGGTTGGTCGATGGGCCCTTGGCGATGGACAACGCGCTGGATATGGCGGCGGCGCGCACCAAGGGCATCCGCAGCGCGGTGGCGGTCCGGGCGGAAGTGCTGATCGTGCCGGATATGGATGCCGGGAACATGCTGGTCAAGCTGTTGACGCATCTGGCACATGCGGAAGCGGCGGGGCTGGTGATAGGCGCCTCAGTGCCGGTGATATTAACCTCACGCGACGATGGGCCGATGGGCCGATGGCGCGGCTGGTCTCGGCGGCGCTGGCGGTGCTGCATGCCGGGCCGAGTGCGGGCTGACACCGCCGGGAGGCCAGCCTCCCGGACCCTCCGGGATATTTATGAACAAATGAATGGGGGCCGGGGAGGGCAGAGTTGCCAGGGCGACGTAGAGCAAGGGGGGGCGTGCGGCAGGGTCGCATGGTATCTGGCGGGGAACTTCGCCAAGGTTTCAAGGTATCGACCGTGGGGAGGCGGGCTGGATGCGGTTGGCGATCCTGACGGATATTCATGGCAACCGGGAGGCTTTGACGGCTGTGCTGGCCGATCAGGCGGCGCGGGGCTGTGACGGCATTGTCATCCTTGGGGATATCGTCGGCTATGGGCCGGACCCGGAGTGGTGTTGCGACAGGGTGATGGAATTGGCGGCCTTGGGGGCGGTGGTTCTGAAGGGCAACCATGACGAAGCGATTGCGTCTGGCAGTGCTGGGATGGGCAGCACTGCCCGCAAGGCTATTGACTGGACGCGGCCCCGGCTGAGTACGGCGCAGGTGGCGTTTCTGGCCGCATTGCCGATGCGGGCCGAGCGGGAGGGCGCCTTGTTCGTTCATGCCAGTGCGCAAGCGCCGCAGGAGTGGATTTATGTCACCAATGACGTGGCGGCGGCGGGCTGTTTGCAGGCCAGCCGGGCGCGGGTCACGTTTTGCGGGCATGTGCATGTGCCGCAGTTGTACTCGGTTGACTTGCGGGGGCCGGTGGCGGGGACGCGGGTGAAGTTCGGGGTGCCTTTGCCGCTGCTGCGGTCCAGGCGCTGGCTGGCCGTGGTGGGGTCAGTGGGGCAGCCAAGGGACCGCAACCCCGCCGCATCATACGCGATTTATGACGAGGTGCCGGGCGAGTTGACCTTTCGCCGGGTGGCTTATGACTGTGGGGCGGTGGCTGTGAAGGTGCGGGCGGCGGGGCTGCCGGAGGCGCTTGCCCTGCGATTGTTGAATGGGGATTGAGCGATGCTGAGGCCGCAACCGGGGTTGGAGGTGGACGGCTTCACCTTGGGCGAGAAGCTGCATGAAGGAGGGTTCGCCTCGATCTGGGCGGTGACGCACGCCTTGTACCGCACGCCGATGGTGATGAAGGTGCCGACCATTCTGGATGGCGACGACGGTCCGACCATCGTGGGCTTCGAGGTCGAGCAGATGATCATGCCGCGTCTGACCGGGCCGCATGTGCCAAGGGTGCTGGGGCAGGGCGATTTCTCGGTTCTGCCGTATATTGTGCAGGAGCAGATCCCCGGTGGCAGCCTGCAGCAGAAGTTCGACAAGGGGCCGTGGCCGCTGTCGGACCTGCTGGAGGTGGCGGCGCGGATGGCGGAGGCGCTGCACGCCCTGCACAAGCAGCATGTCGTGCATCTGGACCTGAAGCCAGCCAACATCCTGCAACGGCCCACGGGCGAGATGGTGCTGATCGACTTTGGCCTTGCCCGGCATGACGAACTGCCCGACCTGCTGGAGGAGGAGTTCGCCATTCCGATGGGGACTTATCCCTATATAGCGCCGGAACAGTACCTGCGGCAGCGCGACGATCTGCGCAGTGATATCTTCAGCCTTGGCGCGATGGTTTACGAGATGGCCACGGGCAAGCCGCCGTTCGGGATGCCGCAGCAGCTGCGGGGGGTCAGGAAGCGGCTGTGGCGCGACCCGGTGCCACCGCGCGCCTTGCGGCCCGAGATACCGGAGTGGTTGCAGGAAGTGATCCTGCGGGCGTTGGAGGTCGATCCGGCCAAGCGCTATCAATCGGCGGCGCAACTGCGCTTTGATCTGCGCCATCCGGCACAGGTTGCCCTGACCGAGCGGGCGCACAAGGTGAAAGCCGATGGCTGGGCCAAGGTGTTCGCCCGCTGGCGCAAGATGCGCAAGGTTACCGCCCTGTCGCGGCCGCATGGCGTGGGTGTTCAGTTGGGCAAAGCGCCGATCCTGCTGGTGGCCGTTGACCTGACACCCGAGGGCGATGCGCTGGCCGCCCCTTTGCTGATGTGGGTGCGGCGGATGCTGACGCTGGAACCGGATGCACGGATTGCCTGCGTCAACATCATCCGCACGGCGCGGCTGGGGATTGAGAATATGCTGGATGCCTTGGGTGACAATCTGCATGTATCACGGCTGGTGGCCTTGCGGGCCTGGGCTGCGGACCTTGACCTGTCGGAAGCGCAACTGACCTTTACCGTGCTGGAGGGCCCGGACCCGGCGCAGGCCATTCTGGACCATGCAGGCCAGATCGGCGCGGATCATATTCTGATGGGGGCACGGGGGCACTCGACTGCGTGGCGCTATCTGGGGTCGGTGTCAAGCAAGGTGGTGGCAGAGGCCGCGGCCTCGGTTACGGTGATACGGCTGCCGGGAACCCGGACCGAAAGTTGAGCCGCCGCCGCAAGCACTTGACGGGGACGTCAATCGCGGGCCAGATGACGCACAATCAGTGGATGCGGCATGCTTATTGAGACTTTGGCCTTGACCGGCGCATCAGCCGGGACCCGGCGCGAATTGACACTTTACCGCTATGGCGCGGTGGGGGCACAGCCGAAGGTCTATTTGCAGGCCGGGCTGCATGCCGACGAGATGCCCGGCGTGCTGGTGCTGCAACACCTGATGGACCTGCTGGATCAGGCTTCCGGCCGGGGCGAGATCAGGGGCGAGATTTGTGTGGTGCCCGTGGCCAATCCGATTGGCCTGTCACAGTGGACATATCAGCGGCCCTTGGGGCGGAGGGATGCCGACACGCTGCAAAACTTCAACCGGGGCTATCCGGAACTGGGCAAGCTGGTGGCAGGGGGGTTGGAGGGGGTTCTGGGCAAGGACCCAAGCCAGAACCGGCGGCTGATCCGTCGAGCGTTTCGGGCACAACTGGCCAAGATGCAGCCCAGGACGGACATGCAGGAATTGCAGGTGGGGCTGATGGCGTGGTCCTGTGATGCCGATTACGTGCTGGACCTGCATTGCGACCATTTCGCGGTGATGCACCTTTACGCGTCAACCGCGCGGCCAGAGGTGACCTCGTGGCTGTGTCAGGCTGTCGGGGCCAGGCTGGCGCTGATCGAGGACACCTCGGGCGGCCATGCCTTTGACGAGGCGCATACCGTGCCGTGGCGGCAATTGCGGGCGCGGTTTGGCGAAGCGGTGCCGATGGGCTGCTTTTCGGCGACGCTGGAATATCGCGGGCAGTTTGATGTGGACGACGGGGTTGCGGCGAAGGACGCGGCCAATCTGATGACCTTTCTGGCGCGGATCGGCGCGGTGGAGGGCTGTGGCAAGCCAGCCTTCCCCGATGCCATCCATCTGCCGCTGGGCGGCGCGGACGAGGTTTTCGCGCCGCAGGGCGGTGTGGTGATCTGGTCGGCCCAGCCCGGCGATCTGGTGGAGGCGGGCCAAGTGCTTGGCCATGTCATCGACCCGGTCAGCCGCAGGCGGATGGCGGTGACCGCACCGGTCAGCGGTCTGCTCTTTCGCACGGAACTTTGGCGGTCCTGCCTGCGCGGGCAAAGTCTGGCGCATGTGGCCGGAGAAACTGTTGTGCGAAGCGGTGATCTGCTGTCACTATAGAACAAACGTTCAACAGGGGAGTCGGGGATGGGACGGAAAGTCGGACTGTTGACGGGGCTTCTGGTGCTGGCGCTGGGGATGGCTGCTCCGGTCTGGGCGGATGATACGCTGGACCGGGGGGTGGGGTCGGAATGGTCCTCGCGGGACCCGCAGATCAACTTCGATGGTGCTGCGGCCTGGATTCAGATGGACGCCTATGAAGGGCTGGTCAGCTATGACGAGACCGGCAAGATCATCCCCGGAGCGGCGGAAAAATGGGATATCAGCCCGGATGGCCTGACTTTCACCTTTCACCTGCGCGACGGGCTGAAATGGTCGAACGGCGCCTAGCTGGTGGCGCAGGACTTCGTGGATGGCGTGCTGCGGACGCTGAACCCGGATACGGCCTCGGAAAGAGGGTACTATTTCTAATCGGTTGTGCAGGTGAAGGGGGCCAAGGAACTGTCGGACGGCACCGCGATGGACCCGGGCACGCTGGGTGTCACGGCGCCTGATGACCGCACGGTGGTGTTTCAGCTTCTGGCCCCCGCCCCCGACATGCTGGAGATCATGGGCGGCTTTCAGGTGGCGCCCTTGCACAAGCCGTCCTTCGACCAATACGGCGCAGCTGCCTTCATCGACCTGGCCCATATGGTCAGCAATGGCGCTTACATCATCAAGGAGGTTGTCCCGCAAAGCCATGTTCTGCTTGCAAGAAACCCGAATTACTGGGATGCGGCCAATGTGAAAATCCCCTTTGTGAAGTATCATGTCACGGAAGACGTCTCGACCGAGTTGAAGCGCTATCAGGCGGGTGAGTTGGACATCACCTATGACATCCCTTTGAACCAGATCGAGACGCTGAGGGCGGCAACCCCGGCTGAGGTGAAGATAACCCCCTCGACCGAAATCATGTATTACTCGTTCAAATTGACCCATGACGCCATGAAGAACATCGACCTGCGCCGTGCGTTGTCGTTGGCCATTGACCGGGATACGCTGGAAGGCAAGATCGTCAAGGGCGAGAGTATTCCGGTGATGAGCCTGGCCGGTGGCTTCAACCCCGATTACCATGGCCCGGTGATCGCCGAAGCCAGCATGACGCAAACCGGGCGTGGGGCTTTGGCCAAAGAGCTGTACGCCAAGGCGGGCTATGGGCCGGACAATCCGTTGAAGATCAACATCGTGGTGTCGATAGCCGAGGATTCCAAGCGGCGGGCCCAAGGCGTGGCGCTGATGCGGAAGAAGCTGTTGGGCGTGGAAAACGACATCCCGCCGATGGAGCGCAAGGCCTGGCTGGATGCCTTTCATGCCGGGCCGTGGGATGTGTTCCCGGATGATCTGATCGGCGATTTTGCCGGGCCGGAGACGGTTCTGGCCTATATGCGCCCCTCGGCTGAACCGGGTTATAACTGGGTGAAGCCGGAGAATGACGCAGCAATGGATGCGGCGGCGAAACTGCCCGACCGGACGGCGCGCTATGAGGCGCTGGGCAAGGCCGAGAAGATATTGCTGGACGACTTCGTCGTCGCGCCGATCTCGATCAACCCGGGCCGGCATCTGGTCAAACCTTCCGTGCATGGCTGGGGCGATTCGGCGGCTGGGTACAACAACTCGCAGTTTTTGTCGTTGGAGTGATGCCCTTGCCGGGGGCCAAAGCCGGGGGGCCAGCCCCCCGGACCCCCCGGGATATTTATGAACAAATGAAAAACGGGCGAGGGCTGAGGGTGCGGTGCTGAGGTTTCTGGCCAAGCGGCTGTGGGAAGGGGTGGTGACGCTGGCGGCTTTGGTCGTGGCGACCTTTTTCGTCATGCGCTGGTGCCGGGGGGGCCGTTTTCCAGGAATCGCAAAATCTCACCCGAGGTGCTGGAGCATATCAAGGCGAGTCTCCATCTGGATGAGCCGGTGTGGATGCCGTTTGGTCGCTATGTCTGGGGCTTGGTTCATCTGGATTTTGGGCCCTCGCTGCGGTTTCGGGATTATTCGGTTTGGGACCTGATCGCGGCGGGGCTGCCCTATTCCCTGACCATCGGGTTCTGGGCGATCATGATCGCCTCGCTGGTGGGGGTAGCGCTTGGGGTGGTGGGGGCGCTGCGGCGCAATGGGGCTGTGGATTATCTGGCCGGGACCGTGGGGGTTGTGGGGATCGCAGTGCCGATCTTCGTGATCGGGCCGCTGGCGCAGGTGCTGTTTGCGCTGAAGCTGGCTTGGGTGCCGGTGGGCGGGTCAGATCAGGGCTGGCGGTCTTTGGTGCTGCCGGTGGTGGTGCTGAGCCTGCCGAATATCGCTTATATTTCAAGGCTGACGCGGTCTTCGATGATAGAGGTGATGCGGGAGAACTCCATTCGCACGGCACGGTCGAAGGGGATCGGCGCGCGGCGGGTTTTGGTGGGGCATGTTCTGAAGGGCGCGTTGTTGCCGGTGATCGCCTATCTGGGGCCCGCGACGGCGGGGATCATCACCGGGTCGATCCTGATCGAGACGATTTTCGCCGTGCCGGGGATCGGGCGGCATTTCGTGGATGCGGCGCTGAACCGGGATTATCCTTTGGCGATGGGGATCACGCTTTTGTATGGCGGCTTGCTGATCCTGTTCAACATCGGCACCGATCTGGTGCGTGGATGGCTGGACCCGAAGGTGCGCAGTCATGGTTAGGTCGCTGTCGACCTTTCAGTTGCAGGTGCGCCGGTTTGGGGCGAACCGGTTGGCGATGGTGTCTTTGGCGCTGGTGCTGATTGCCGTGGCCTGCTTCGTTGGGCCGTTCGCGTTTCCTTTCACGGGTGAGGATGCGGATTTCGATTTCATCAGTGCTCCGGTGGATTTCGGTTCGCCACACTGGTTTGGCACCGATGATTTTGGCCGGGATTTGCTGGTGCGGGTGTTGGAGGGCGGGCGGGTTTCCCTTGGCATCGGTTTTTTGGGGGCGGTGACGGCGGGGGGGATTGGCATTCTGTATGGCGCGGTGGCGGGCTATGCCGGGGGCCGGGCCGACCGTTTGATGATGCGGGCGGTAGAGGTGCTGTATGGCTTTCCCTATGTCATCCTGGTGATTTTGCTGAGCCTGTTGTTTGGCGGCGGCAATGTGGCGCTGTTCGCGGCCATCGTCTTCACGCTTTGGCTGACGCCTGCTGTGATCGTGCGGGCGCAGGCGCAAAGTCTGGCCAAGCGCGAGTTCATTGAGGCGGCGCGGGCCGGGGGGGGGGGTGGCGCCGTGGTCGATTGTGGTGGAGCATATTGTGCCGAACTGCGCGAGTGTGGTGATTGTCTATGGTGCGCTTCTGGTGCCGGAAGTTATTCTTTCTGAAAGCTTCCTGTCGTTTCTTGGCATTGGGATCAAAGAGCCGCAGGCGTCCTGGGGTAATCTGATCGAAACGGGGACGGCAGCGATGGATACCGATTTGCGCTTGCTTTTGTTGCCCGGCGGGTTGCTGGCCACGGTGCTGTTTTGTCTGAACTTCATAGCGGATGGATTGCGGGATGCCTTTGACCCCAATGACCGCTGATGTGCTGACCGTCAGGGACCTGACCGTGCGGTTTGCCCAACCGCAGGGCGAGGTTGGGGCGGTAGATCGGATTTCCTTTGGCGTGGCGCCGGGGGAGGTGCTGGGGATTGTCGGGGAGAGTGGGTCGGGCAAAAGCCAGATCCTGTTCAGCCTGATGGGGCTTTTGGCCGGGAATGGCCGGGCCGGGGGCCAGGCGGTGTTTCAGGGGCAGGATTTGCTGGCGATGCCTGAGGCGGCGTTGGACCGCGTGCGCGGGACGCATCTGTCGATGATCTTTCAAGACCCGATGACCAGCCTGAACCCCTATATGAGGGTGGGGGATCAGTTGGCGGAGGGGTTGATCGTGCACAAGGGGATGAGCAGGGCCCAGGCTTGGGAGGCTTCGGTGGCCATGCTGACCCGTGTGCGGATTCCCGATGCGGCACGGCGGGCGCGGGCTTATCCGCATGAGTTTTCCGGCGGCATGCGGCAGCGGGTGATGATTGCCATGGCCTTGCTGGCGCGGCCCGCCATTCTGTTGGCGGATGAGCCTACGACGGCTTTGGGCGTGACCATTCAGGCGCAGGTGCTGGACTTGATGTCTGAACTGGCGCGCGAAATTGGCACGGCGGTCATACTTGTGACGCATGATCCGGGCGTGGTGGCGCGGATGGCGGACCGGGTTATCGTGCTGTACGGTGGGCGGATCATGGAGGAGGGGCGGGCGGAGGAGATGTTTGCCACGCCGCGCCATCCTTATACCAAGGGGCATTTGGCCGCGACGCCTCGGCTGGGCGATGCTTTGGAGGCGAGGTTGGGAACGATTCCGGGCACGCCGCGGTCGGGGGGCGCGATGCTGCCGGGTTGCCCGTTCGCGCCACGCTGCGGGGTGAAGCTGGCGGATTGTGCTACGCAACCGCCATTGGTGACACGCGGTTCGCGCCAGCTTGCCTGCCATGTGGAGGCTTTATGACCCTGTTGGAGGCGCGCAATCTGGATGTGGGGTATCCTGTGGCCGGGCCGGGGTTGTTTTCAGCCTTGCGCATCCTGCCTATTGTCCATGGGGTGAACCTGACGCTGGAACCGGGGCAGACGCTTGGCATCGTGGGGGAAAGCGGCTGCGGCAAGTCGACTTTGGGCCGGGCTTTGCTGCGGTTGATGATGCCCACGGGGGGGCAGGATGTGTGGCAGGGGCAGGATATGGCCGGGATGCCTGCGGCAGAATTGCGCAAGAAGCGGGCCGAGATGCAGATCATCTTTCAGGACCCTTTGGCGGCCTTGGACCCTCGGATGACCTTGGGCAAGATCGTGTCACGCCCGCTGGCCACTTTCGCACCGGAGGTGTCGAGGGCGGCGCGGCTGGCTCGGGCGGTTGTGGCGCTGGAAGAAGTCGGGTTGTCAGAGGATTTTGTGCGGCGCTATTCGCATGAAATCTCGGGTGGGCAAGCGCAAAGGGTTGGCATTGCGCGGGCCTTGATCGGGCGACCCAGGTTGATGGTGTGTGACGAGCCTGTCTCGGCGCCGGACGTGTCTATTCAGGCGCAGGTGATCAACCTGTTGATGGATTTGCAAGACAGGATGGGGCTGGCGCTGGTCTTCATCTCGCACAACCTCGCCGTCATGCGGCATATCAGCCATCAGGTGATGGTGATGTGTCTGGGGCGCGTGGAGGAGGTCGCACCGCGCAATGCGTTCTATGCCGGACCTTTGCACCCCTACAGCCAAGCCTTGATGGAGGCCGTGCCCGAACCTGATCCGGAGCGCGAAAAGGGCAGGCGGGGGATGGCTTTGACGGGGGAGTTGCCCTCGGTCCTGAACCCGCCCAAGGGGTGCGTCTTTGCAACGCGCTGCCCCAGGGCGCAGGGCCTGTGCCATGCTGAACGGCCCGAATTGCGCGCCTATGGCGACCGTCAGGCCGCTTGTCACTTCGTTGATGCCCCGTTGTGAAGGTTCTGCCATGGATGACCTGAAAACCCTCGCCCGCGCCTGGGCCAGCTTGCCGCAAATCTCGCATGTCCATGCCTCGGCTGATGGGGCTTGGGCGTTTTGGTGTGCGGCGGGCTTTGGCGAGGTGGAGGATGTGTTCTGCGCCCCGTTGAACGCTTCGGGCCCGGTGGAGCAGTTGACCTTCGGAACCGACCATTTCCAGATCCGGGATGTATCACCCGATGGGCAGGTGCTGATCCTCGCCCAGTCGCGCCATGCGGATGAGCATGACCATCTGATGCTGCTGGACCGCCGGGTGGGCAACCGGCTGCGGCTGCTGACGCCTAAGCAGGACAGCCATTTCGTCTATGGCGGCGAGATGACGCGGGATGGCAAGGCGGTGATCTTTGCCGCCGATTATGACTATGCGACGCAGGCGGTGACCGCAGAGGGGCTCGTCTGGCGGCAGGACCTGACCTCTGGCGCGAGGGCTTGTCTGGCGCGGACGCCGCATTTCAACGGCAAGCCGCCGCTGCAATCGCCTTCCGGGGCGCGCATTCTGCTGAACCTTAGCGAAAGGGCGGCAGGGTCTGGCCAGACCTGGGTGATGAATGACGACGGATCAGGCCTGCGCGAGGTGTTTGCCATGGGGGCCACGCAGGTAAGCCGGGGCAAGTGGCTGGACGATGACCGGATCGTGGTGGTGACAGACCGGGGCGGGCGGGATGAGTTGGGGATTTTCACGGTCTCGGTCGGCTCGACAAGGTGGCTGGGGGGCGAGCCGCAGCTTTGCCCGCATGAGGTGGTGGTGGGGCGGGGGGTTTTCGCCTGCATCACCCACAAGAACAGCCATACCGGGGCGGTGCTGTTTGATGCCTCTGGCCCGCGGCCCTTCCCGAACCTGTCGGGCCGCCGCAGCTTGTTGCCCCATGCCGCCCTGCCCGATGGCGGTTGGCTGGCTGAGGCTTATGACGCTTCCGCCCCGCATATCCTTGTCAGGGTTGCCCCCGATGGCACCTGTCGCCGGCTGACGCAGGCGCAACCCTCGGCCCGTCGCCACCGCAGCCCGCGCGATTTCTGGTGGGATGCCCCGGATGGCCGCAAGGTGCAGGGCTGGCTTTATGAACCCGAGGCCAAGTCCAGGGGCCTGATTGCCTATATTCACGGCGGCCCGACCTGGCATTCCGAGGATTGGGTAAACCCCGGGATCGGCTTCTGGGTGCAAGCGGGGTATACGGTTCTGGACCCGAATTATCGCGGCTCAACCGGGTTTGGCTATGATTGTCGCGAGGCTGTGAAGGTTGATGGTTGGGGCGGGCGCGAACAGGCCGACATCCGCGCCGGGATTGAGGCCGTGATTGCCCGAGGCCATGTACCGCGCAAGGTGGCGGTGGTGGGCAATTCCTATGGCGGCTTTTCCAGCTGGTTTGCCATCACGCGCTTTGCTGATCTGGTGACGGCGGCGATACCCATGTGTGGCATGTACAAGCTGGATATTGACTATGATCAGACCGACCAGCCCCACCTGCGCGCCTATTGCGAAGAGATGATGGGGGGCACGCCCGACGAGGTGCCGCAGAAATACGCCAACGCCAGCCCAGGCAATTTCATCAGCCGCATCCGGGGTCATGTGATGATCGTACATGGGCTGGCTGACAGCAATGTAAGCCCGGAAAACACCCATGTCGCGGTGCGGGAATTGACGGCGGCGGGCATCCCGCATGAAGTGATGCAGTTCAGCGACGAGGGCCACGGTATCTTCCGCCGGACCAATGTGGAAACCTGCCTGATACGCTCTGCCGTCTTCATAGAGCGGGCTTTTGCGGAAGGGATGCGATGAGCCTCAAGGATTTCTTTGTCGCCGGCCCCTATGATGATGGCAGTGCTGTGACCGGGCATTATTACGAGGTGGCCTCGGTTGATCCTGCGCGGGCGCAGGTCTGGGGCTATACCGACCGCGTAAGCTATGGTCCGGGCGAGGTGCTGGCGCTGCACGCCATGTCCTCCGCCGATGAGGCGCGGTTGGAAATTCTGCGCGATGGGCTGGCGCCGGAAAGGCTGGTCGATACCAGGGTGGCACTGACCTTTGAGCCTGTGCCCGAGGATTGCTCGGTTGCGGGCTGCGGCTGGCCAGAGCGGTATCGGCTGGTGATCCCGGAAGGTTGGCGGTCCGGCGTTTATATCGTGCGGCTGACGGTGGCGGGGCACCAGTCGGAACATATGTTCGTGCTGAAGGCGGCGATGCCCGAGGGGCTGCTGATGATCCTCGCCACCGGGACGTGGTGCGCTTACAACGATTGGGGCGGTTCGAACCATTATCAGGGCATCACGGGGCCGCACCGGGCCGAGTTCGCGCCAGAGGTATCAATCCATCGTCCCTGGGCCAAGGGTTTCGTGCGTTGGCCCGAGGATGCGCCCCGCATCCCGCACGCTTCGCCTTTGCTGTCAAAGCCGCGCTATCCGCATATGGAATTTGCCCGCACCAAGGGGATTTCGAAGAAATACGCGTCTTCGGGCTGGGGCGCGTTCGAGCGGCCCTTTGCGCTGTGGTGCGAAGCGCAGGGGATTGCGCTGTCTTATGCGGCGCAAGCTGACCTGCACGCCGACCCGGGCCTGCTGGCGGGCTATGCGCGCGCATTGATCGTCGGCCACGACGAATACTGGACATGGGCGATGCGCGACCATCTGGAAGCCTGGATTGACCGGGGCGGCGAGTTGGCGCGGTTCGCCGGGAATTTCTTCTGGCAGACAAGGCTTTCGGCCGATCAAAGCGTGCAGACCTGCTACAAATACGCGGCCTCGCAGAATGACCCGACTGCGGACCCGACCCGGCTGACCAGCTATTGGGACCACCCGCAGATCGGCCGGCCTGCGGTGGCGACGATGGGGATCACCGGCTCGATGGGGGTCTATGCCGGGTGGAGCCGGTGCGCTGCCCACGGCTCGGGCGGGTTCGTGATTTACCGGCCCGAGCATTGGTCGGTTCGGGAGAGCGGGCTTGGCTACGGCGATGTGCTGGGGGCCGGGGCGAAGATCTTTGGCTATGAGGTGGACGGGATTGACTACACGATGACCCACGGCCTGCCCTTTGCGGCAGAGGGCGCGGGGTTGGCGGGCGATCTGACCATCATCGGGTTGTCGCCGGCCACGACGCTGGCGCATTCGACCGGGCCGCAGGATGCGGATGCTTTCATCGGGCGGCTGGATGCCGAGGAGGTGGCATTGGTGGTTTACGGCAAGGTAAATGCGCAGACCATGGGCCGTGCCAGCCGGGGCAATGGCTGCATGGTGGAGTATCGACGGGGTTTGGGGGCGGTTTACAACGCCGGGTCTTGCGAATGGGTAGCCGGGCTGATTGCGGGGGACGTGGTGGTGGAGCGGGTCACCCGGCGGGTTTTGCGCGGGGTTTGGGCCTAGGTAGGATGGGCGATGCGCCCATGTTGCGTGGGCATGGGCAGATTGCCCATGCTACCGGTGACCTTCGGTAGGGTGGGGTTGAACCCCACCCTACGCCGGTGCCTGCCGCTCGCGCAGCGAGATGTAGATGGCGCAGGCGATCAGGATGCCGACGCCGAGGAAGGTGTAGCCGTCCGGGAAATCGCCGAAGAAGATCAGTCCCATGAGGGTGGAGGTCACCATCTCGGTATAGGCCAGCGGGGCCAGCAGCGAAGCCTCGGCGTGGTCATAGGCGCGCACGATGCAGTAATGTCCAATGTTGGCGATGGCGGCGAGGGCCAGGAACTGCGCCCATTCCATTTGCGAAGGCGTCCGCCAGACAAAAGCAACAAGGACCGTGGCGAGGACAGCGCCGATGGCATTGGTGTGGAAGGTGGTGACGATAGCCTTGGCGCGTCCGGTGATGCGGCGGGTCAGCAGGAAGTAAAGTGCCAGGCTGGTGCCAGAGGTCAGGGCCAGCAGGTTGCCCGGGTTCAGCGCCGCGACGCCGGGGCGGATGATGATCAGTGTGCCGATGAAGCCCACGCAGACGGCGGCCCAGCGACGGGCTCCGACCTTTTCTTTCAGGATCAGTGGCGAAAGGGCGGTCACGACCAGCGGCTGGACGAAGAAGATCGCCAGCGCATCGGCGATCGGCAGGAACTTCAGCGCGGAAAAGAACAGGAAGGTCGAGGCCATCAGCAGGCTTGCCCGCAGGGTATGGATGGCCGGGTGATTGGGTATCAGGCCGCGCAGCCCGGTGTGTCTTGCCGCGAAGGGCAGGGTCAGCAGCGCGCCGAAGGTCAGCCGCGCCCAGACGATCTGCATTACCGGCATCCCTGCTTGTCCCATCAACTTGGCAATGACGTCAATGCCGGGCAGGACAGCCATGGCGGCAAGCATCAGGGCGATGCCGGCAAGGGATGTGGCTTTGGGCACGGAATGACCTTCAGGCGTTGCGGGCTTGGGCCGCCCCCGGGGCCAGCCCCGGACCCCGGGATATTTGAACCAATGTGAAAGGGGTCAGAGGAAGGCTTTCAGAACGGCGGCGAGGTTCTGGCCAAGTGCGGGACAGAGGTAGCCGCCTTCCTGCACGATAAGGGTGGGAAGGCCAAGGGCGGCGATATTCCGACCAATCTGCGCGAAGCCCGGGGTGGTGACGGCGAGGCCTGCGAACGGGTCGCCCTCGAAAGCGTCAAGACCCAAGGCGAGGACGATTGTATCGGCGCCCCACAGGGTTATGGCATCAAGGGCCTGATGCAGGGCGTGCAGGAAAGCCGCATCAGCGCTGCCACGGGGCAGGCAGAGGTTGAGGTTGGCGCCCTCGCCCGGGCCCGCGCCGCGTTCATCGGGGTAGCCCCAGAAGAACGGATAAAAACGCTCTGGATGGGCGTGCAGTGAAACGGTCAGCACGTCGGGGCGGTCGTAGAAGATGCCTTGCGTGCCGTTGCCATGGTGCAGATCGACGTCAAGGACAGCCACCTTACGGCCTGACAGGGTCAGTTGCTGGGCCGCGATCGCGGTGTTGTTGAGGTAGCAGAAACCGCCTGCCAGTTCGGCGAACGCATGATGGCCGGGTGGGCGGCAAAGGGCATAGGCGGAGCGGTTTCCTTGTAATATCAACTCGCTGCCCGCTATGGCCGATTGGGCCGAGGCATAGGCGGCACCCCAGGTCTGCGCCGAGATCGGGCAGGAGGTGTCGGTCATGTGGTAGCCCGCCTGACCCACGGCAGACAGCGGGTAGCCATCTGTGCGGTTGGCGGGGTGGATGTTGGGGATCACCTCGGCCGAGGCGCCGGGGATGTGTTGCCAGCGCTGGTGAATGGTTTGCAGGAAGGTCAGGTAGCGCTGGGGATGGACGGCGGCGATGGCATCGGGGCCATGGTCCTGCGGGGTCTGGATTTGCAGGCCGAGGGACCGGACGCCCGCCAACAGGGCGTCGATGCGCGCGGGCTGTTCGGGGCAGGGCTTTGGCGCACCGGAGGACAGGAAGAACTGCGGATCATGGGCGCGCTGGCCCGGGTGGTAGCAGGTGATCATCGGGCGGTCAGGGCGGCAAGGCCCTCTCCTTCAAGGATAAGCTGGTCAGAGGGATCGCGGGGGCCAAAGCCAAGCGCTGCATAAAAGCCGCGCGCGCCGGTGTTCTTGCGCTGCACCATCAGGGTCACAAACTGTGGTTGCCAGTCAGCGCTTTCGGCCAGCGAAGCGGCAAGAAGGTCGCGTCCCATGCCCTTGCCCCGGGCGGCGGGCCGCAGGTAAAGGTCCTGAATGAAGACGCCGGTTGCGCCGCGCCAACTGGAATACTCGGGGAAAAACAATGACAGGCCAAGGGGTTGGTCATCGAATGCCAGAACCGCGCGGAACAGGGGATGTGGGCCGAACCCGTGGCGCAGCAGAGTTTGCGGCGTGCCCGATATGGCCCCGCCGTCATGGGTGGCGTTTTCGACCAGAAGATCGTGGATCAGCGCCGCATCGCTGGCCAAGGCACGACGACAGGTGATCAAAACGCCACCTTGCCCTGGCCTTTGAGGTGCAGGAGGGCGCGGGCCTCGTCCGGGGTGGCGATGGTGCGGCCAAGACGCTCGACAATCTCGCGGATCAGGGTGACCTGGGCGGCGTTGCTTTCCGCCAGAACGCCTTTGCCAAGGTAAAGGTTGTCTTCAAGGCCGACGCGCACATGGCCGCCCATTGCCGCCGCCATCGTTGCCATCGGGATCTGGGCGCGGCCTGCGGCAAGGACGGAAAACTGGTAGCTGTCGCCAAAGAGCTGGTCGGCAGAGCGTTTCAGGAGGGTCAGAATTTCCGGCTCGGGGGGCATCCCGCCAAGGACCCCGAACACGAACTGGATGAAGATCGGGGCCTTTATCAGGCCACGGTCGACGAAGTGCTTCAGCATGGTCAGGTGACTGATATCATAGCATTCAAATTCAAACCGCGCCCCGCGGTTCTGGCCCATTTCGGTCAGGACATGGGCGATGTCACGCGGGGTATTCTTGAAGACCACGTCATCGGAATTTTCAAGAAAGGGCCGCTCCCAGTCGTGTTTGAACCGTTTGATCCGGGAGAGCATGGGGTAAAGGGCGAAGTTCATCGAACCCATGTTGAGGCTGCACATCTCGGGCGAGGCGGCCATGGGAGCGGCAAGGCGCTGGTCAAGGGTCATGGTGGCCGAACCGCCGGTGGTCATGTTGACCACGGCATCAGTCGACATCTTGATGGTGGGCAGGAAGCCAGCCCAATGGCTGGGGTCAGCCGAGGGACGGCCGGTTTCAGGATGGCGGGCATGCAGGTGCAGGATGGCGGCCCCCGCTTGCGCCGCACCGATGGCTGATGCGGCAATTTGCCCGGCTGTGCAGGGCAGGTAAGGCGACTGGCTGGGGACGTGGATCGAGCCGGTGATCGCACAGGAGATGATGATTTTCGACATGGGGTGCCTCCGGGGCCGAGAGTGGCATGGGAGGGGTGGGGATGCAACGGGGCAGGGGGCGAGGAATTGCGAGGTAAGGGGTTGGAACGCTGGGCTAACGAGGGGATTGGGGCGGGATTGGCGGTCTTGAATGGGTCTTCTTTGCGTCTTCCTTTGATCTATACGCGCCGGGAGACGAGAGGGCGTTAAGAATTGGGGACGAATCGGGTTGGATTTCAAGTCAGGGCGCCTTTGAAGGCCATGAAGTGCGTTTGTGGGGTTGCACTGAATTTGCAGGTCGCCACGAAGCACATCACCCAGGCTATCCCGAAGGGCACAGCGACGATGGGCAGAAGGAAGCCCAGCACGACCAAAATCCAAGGGTACTTTTCGCAAAGAGGGAGCGTTGCGAACTGGTCGAGCCGTGTCGCGAACAGGTTCCACAGGCTTGCAAGCAACCACCCCAGTTGCCCAGCAATGGAGCGCGTTTTCGCGTTCAACGCAAAGAGTTGGTGGTCAATCGAACCTGAGTGACCGTTTTCGGGCGCGTCTGGCTGGTCGGAATCGACGTTTTGCGGTGACTGAGGATCGTTTTGTTTCATCATCAATCCCGCAAAGAATGCCAGCGGTTGTAGGGCCTGTGGACATTTAGCGAAGCGCGATGATGGTCGCGGCGATGTTTCATGTTGCGCGATAGCTGGTATCGGTTTTGTCATACCTTGGGTTCACGCCCCTGAACTCCTTGATCTTGCTGAAATAGTTTTCGATGAGATGTCGCCATTTGTAGGCTTCGGTGTCGTGCGGGATGTGCATGATGCGGTTGCGTCTGGCGGGAATGATGGCCTGTGCCTCCCTGCGATCCAGCTCGGCGCGCAGGTGGTTTGCATCGAAGGC
>JAYSQA010000248.1:0-2265 GCA_043721775.1 Rhodobacterales bacterium | reverse complement strand
CACCGTCACCACATCGCCCAGTTCGACCACCGACTTGGCACCGGGCAGCACATTTGCCGGGATCGGTGTTGTCAGAAAGCGCTGGTCCATCACGCGGTCACCCTTGGCGCGGGCCATCTGCAACGGGATAGGCAGGCGGCCGGCACCCCGGTTGGAATAGCCGACCGTTTGCCCGCCGTTCAGCAGTGCGATTGTGTCGAACACGTCCTGTTCCTGCACGCCAAAGAAGTCGAGACTGTCGGTTGACACCACAGCCCGCAGCCGTCGCGCCGGGGTGCCATAGCTGTTGTCGACATCGACGATGAAGGGCACCGCCTTGAAAGCCGTCGCGATTTCGGCAGCGGCGGCGCGGCGGGTGGCGGCGTCGGGGCCATAAACCTCGGCCAGAAGGGTTGAGATCACAGGCGGGCCGGGTGGCGGTTCTACCACCTTGATGCTGGTGCCTGGCGGTACGGTCAGGCTGGCCAGCTTGGTTCGAATGTCCAAAGCAATGGCATGGCTGGCCCGTGCGCGCTCGCCCTTGGGCGTCAGGTTGATCGCAACTTCACCCAGTTGCGGTTCTTGGCGCAAATAATAGTGGCGCACCAACCCGTTGAAGTTGAAAGGCGCAGAAGTGCCTGCATGGGTCTGCACGGTGGTGACCTCGGGCATTTCCATGACGACTTCGGCTATATCCTGTGCGACACGGTCCGTCGCCTCGACACTGCTGCCTTCGGGCAGGTCAATCATCACCGCCAGTTCGGATTTATTGTCGAACGGCAGCAGCTTGACCGTGACATCCTTGGTGTAAAGACCGACGAGTGACCCGAATGACAGCGTGGCGGTGACCAGCAGAAAGGTCAGACTCCGCGCTTTTGTCTTCAGCAAAGGTCGCGCCACGCGGTTATAGGCGCGCTCCAGCCAGCCGCCATGATGGCCGCCATAAGCATCATCCTGGCCATGCACCGTCATGTCAGCCCGGCCCGCGATCTTGACCATCAGCCAGGGCGTGATGATGACCGCAACGAAGAACGAGAAGATCATTGCGGCGCTGGCATTGGCCGGAATGGGCGACATATAGGGCCCCATCAGGCCCGAGACGAACAGCATCGGCAGCAGTGCAGCAACCACTGTCAGTGTCGCCACGATGGTCGGGTTGCCCACCTCAGCCACCGCGTCAATCGCTGCGGCAGAGCGGCTGCGGCCATCTTTCATGCCCCAGTGGCGGGCAATGTTTTCGATGACGACGATGGCGTCATCGACGAGGATGCCGATGGAGAAGATCAGCGCGAACAGGCTGACCCGGTTCAGCGTGTAGCCCATGATCCAGCTTGCGAACAACGTCAGCAAGATCGTCACCGGAATGACGATCGCCACCACGATCGCCTCACGCCAGCCGATTGCCAGAAACACCAAAACGATGATGGAAACGGTCGCCAAGCCAAGGTGGAACAGCAGTTCATTGGCCTTCTCATTGGCCGTGGCACCATAGTCGCGCGTTACAGTCACCGTCACGCTGTCCGGGATCACATGACCCTTCAACGCCTCGACCCGGGTCAGAACCTCTGCCGCCACCACCACCGCATTGGCCCCGGCCCGCTTGGCCACCGCCAGCGTCACGGCAGGCGACCGTGTAGTGGATCCATCCGCGTTGCGCGTGATATTGGCCACGATATGGTCCGAGGTGTCGGCAACGTAGGTCACCTTTGCCACATCCGCCACATAGACCGGCCGGCCATCCCGCGTGGTCAGCAAAAGATGTGCCACTTCCGAGGGCGCGGTCAGGGTCTGGCCCGCGACAAGGTCAATCTGCTGACCCTGATCGCGCAACTTGCCCGTGTTCAGCGTGCGATTGGCCTGCCCCACCTTCTGCGCCAGTTGCTGCAAGGTCACGCCATATAGCGCGAGCCGATCCGGATCAGGCTGGATCTGAATCGCATCCTGCGCATCGCCCACCAGATAGGTCAGGCCCACATTGTCGGCCTTGGCCACTTCTGTCTGAAGGGTGCGCGCAATCCGCGTCAGGTTATCGGCGGACACGTTCTGGCCGGGGGCCGAAGACAGCGTCAAAGACAACATCGCCACGTCATCAATGCCGCGCCCGACGATCAGCGGTTCCGGTATCCCCAACGGAATCCGGTCCATATTGGCGCGCACCTTGTCATGCACGCGCAACATCGCCTCGTCGGCATTGGTCCCCACCGCAAAGCGCGCCGTGACCAAGGCGTTGTCATCACGGGTCGAGGAATAGACATGCTCCACCCCGTTGATGGCCTTGACGATCAC
>JAYSQA010000247.1:0-2322 GCA_043721775.1 Rhodobacterales bacterium | reverse complement strand
CCCCAGATCCGACAGCACGACATGGCGACCCGAGGGCAGGGCTATCGGCGTGGCCGCAAGTTTGGCCACGGTGGCGGCGTCGCCCACGGTGCGGATCGCCTGTTCGCCGGTGCCGAAATCAGCCCGGCCACCCCCCTGGTTGGTGTTGGTGATCTTCAACTGCTGGCTGACCGACTGTGCCGTCACCCCAAAGCTGCCCAGTTTAACCGGATCGAGTGAAATCCTGATTTCACGGTCAGCGCCGCCGTACCTGTCAACCTTGCCGACGCCGGTCTTGCCTTGCAGGCCACGTTTGATGACGTCATCGACGAAGTAGGACAGTTCTTCAAACGACATGTCGGGCGAGGTGACCGCGAAGGTCATGATTGCACCGCCTTCAACGTCGATGCGTGTGACGTTAGGGGCTTCGACATCGGCGGGCAAGTCGGCCTTGATGCGGTCAATCGCGTCCTTGACGTCTTGCACGGCCTTGTCGGTGGCCACATCCATGCGGAATTCAACCGCGGTGGTGGAGTTGCCGTCCGACACGCTGGAGGAGACGTTCTTGACGCCGGTGATGCCGGACACCGCATCCTCGATCACCTTGGTGACCTGGGTTTCCATTTCAGCAGGTGCCGCACCGGGCTGGCTGGCTGAGATGGCCACAAAGGGCACGTCGATGTTCGGCATGCGCGTGATCGGCAGCGCGTTGAAGGATTGATAGCCCAGCACCATCAACAGCACAAAGGCCAGAAGGGGGGCTACCGGGTTGCGGATGGACCATGCGGAGAAGTTCATCTGTTATGCCCCCTTAGTTGGTTGTCGAAGGAATTGGGTCGATCTTGTCGCCATCGGTGACAAAGGCACCGGCTTTTGCGACGATGGTGTCACCGGCGGCAAGGCCGGTCAGAATCTCGATCCAGCCACCATCGCGGATGCCGGTGGTGACGGTGGTGCGGCGAACCACGCCGTCCTTGACCAGCATGACGGTGGACAACGCCCCGTCAGAACCAAGGGCCGTGACCGGGATCGCCACCGCTGTGTGAACGGCCACCAGAATATCCGCCTCGGCGTACATGCCGGCACGGACCAGTTCGGGCTTGTCGAGCGTGATGCGGGCGCGGCCAAGGCGGGTGGTCACGTCAACATCGGGTTCCACCAGCCGCAGCGTGCCGGTCAGGCCGGGAACGTCGGCGGCAAGGGCCACCGTGGCCATCTGGCCTTGGGTGACGCGGGGCAGGTCAGCCTCGGCCACGTCGGCGCGCAGTTCAAGGGCACCGTCGCGGTTGATCACGAACAGGGCGTTGCCCTGCGCCGAGGCCACCGAGCCTATCTGGGCATTGCGGGCCGTGATCAGACCCGCAACCGGGGCCACCACCTGCGCGCGCGACATTTGCAGCGTGACATTGTCCAGTTGTGCCTGAACAAGGGCGACCTGCGACCGCGCCGATGCAACCCCTTGCGTCGCCACCGCCACCCGCGCATCAGCCGAACTTGCGGCAGATTGCGCCGCATCGTTGGCCGCTAGCGAGGCTGACCCGGATTTGAAAAGCAAGGCGGTCCGCGCTGCAGTCCGCTTCACTTCGGCCGCAGAGGTTTCGCTTTCGGTCAGCGACGCTTGTGATTGCGCGATGGCGGCCATGACCGAGGCGAGCGAGGCTTCAAGCTGGCTTTTCTGCAGGGTCAGCGTGGCTGTGGACAGCGTGGCCAGCACCTGACCCGCAGTGACCGTGTCACCCACATCGGCGGCAAGGCTTTCGATCGGCTGGCCTTCGATCAGCGGCACGACCGAGACCTGTTCGACCGGAGCGATCAGGCCCGAGGCCAGAACGTGATCTTCAAGCTTGCGCGATGCGACGGTAGTGACCGTAATGGCGGGCAACACGATTGCGGCTGCCGGGGCCGCCGCGGTTTCGGCATGGGATGGTGAAAATCCTGCGCCTGACAAGGCGACAGCGACAAGAAGGGCGTGGCGGGAAACGGTCAAACGCATGGTCAGTCTTTCGGCATAAGAGAAGCGGACATCGGAACAGATCGGGCGGGGCGGGCGGCAGCGATCGCGTCCAAGGTCTGGTCGATGCTGCGCAATATCATGGTGCGGACTTCGGTTTGATCCAGCGCCGATCCGAAAGAAAGGCAGGATGCGGCCTTGACCATCACCAAAACGAACGATGCGGGTGCAGAAAACTGGCGGGTTGCCTGTGCGATGGTCATCCCGGTTTCTGAGGCGAACACCGCAAGTATGTTGGCAACGACCTGCGATTCCATCTTTTGCGCCGCAAAGGCGATGTCGGGAGAGCGGCGCGTGGCGGCCTCTATCTCTGTCCAAAGCGACATGTCCTT
>JAYSQA010000246.1:0-2337 GCA_043721775.1 Rhodobacterales bacterium | reverse complement strand
ACCTATGAATTCGATGCAGCCAAGGGCCGCGCTGTCGGCTCGGTGATCCGGATGGGCGGGAGTTTTCTCGGCCTTTCGCTGTTCGTGCGGGAAGTTGTGACGGACCGGACCTCGCCTTCCGCCAAGCGTTGGGAAACTCGCGGCCCGCAACGCATGCTGATCATCGACAGCTACATCATGGGGTTTGAAACCCGCCAAAACGGAGAAGGCACCGGGGTTCGGGTGTTCATCGATTACAAGCTGCCGCACAGCCTTCCCGGGCATTTGCTCGGTCAGCTTTTCGCGCCGCTCTACGCCAGATGGTGCGTATCTCGCATGGTCAGGGACGCGAACCGGCACTTCGGTTCAGTTGCAGAACCCGGGGTGGCAGCGTGACGCAACCTGACGAAATCAAAGTACCCTTTCGCAAAACCCACTGCGAAATCGATGTCATCAGACGGGGCCGTTCATGCGCTGGCTCACTGCTTTACGAAACGGCCAGCCGCACAACAGGGGCTGCGCTGTCGCCCCATTCAGGGAGAAAATGAAATGGAAGAGCATGACCATTCAATGCATCAGCCAGGACCGGTCCCGACCTTCTGGCAGTCGCGGACAGGCATCACACTGATCGTATTTCTGGCCATTGCGGCGCTGCTGCTGGGCTATGAACATCGCCTGCATCTTTTTGCGTCCGGCCTGTTTCCAGTGGCTTTGCTGTTCGGCTGCGTATTCATGCACTTCTTCATGCATGGCGGCCACGGCGGTCATGGCAGCCACGGCGGTCATGCCGGGCACGGTAGCCCAAACGAGCCTCCGGCCAGCCCGAACAGCGAATCCATCAAAACTGGCGGAGAAAAGCCATGATCACTCCCTCTTCCGGCTATGGCCTGTGGTTTTTTGCACTTATCAACGCGGCGATCTTCATCCTGTTCGCCTTCAGCTTTTTCAAGCCGCAGACACCGCGCGACTGGCGCAGTTTCGGGGCATTCAGCGCGTTTCTGGTGGCTCTGTTCTCGGAAATGTACGGGTTTCCCCTGACGATTTACTTGATGTCCGGCTGGCTGCAGACCCGCTATCCCGGCGTCAACTGGTTTTCGCACGACGCGGGTCACCTGCCCGAGATGATGTTCGGCTGGGGAGGAAATCCGCATTTCGGACCGTTTCACATCCTCAGCTTCTTAATGATCGGTGGCGGCTTCTGGCTGATTTCGGCGGCATGGCCCACGCTTTACGAAGCACAGCGCAGCGGCAAGCTGGCCACAACCGGGCTCTACGCCCGCCTGCGCCACCCGCAATACGCGGGCTTCGTGCTGGTTCTGACCGGGTTTCTGGTGCAGTGGCCGACGCTGCTGACACTGGCGATGTATCCGTTCCTGATCTGGATGTACGCCCGCCTGGCCCGCGCCGAAGAGCGCGAAACCCGCGCCAGATTTGGGGTCGCCTTTGACGACTATGCTATGCGCGTCCCAGCATTCTTTCCCCACCTCGCATCCGATACACAGCAAGCACATTGACCGAAGAGGAAACCGCCGTGGCACCCAATCCAGCCTCATCAGATCCCAAGGACAAAGGCCTCGCCTCCCGGTTTCCCACCGCCTACACCATTCTGTTTTTGTTGATCATCCTGATGGCAGGGCTGACCTGGGTCATTCCGGCGGGCAAGTTTGACCGAGTACAGAATGCGGCGGTCGGTCGCGAGGTGGCGGTGGCGGGCACCTACAAGACCGTGGACCCCAACCCGCAGGGCTTCGTCTCCATCCTGCTGGCCCCGACCGCCGGGTTCTATGACCCTGACAGCTATGCTGCCAACGCCATCGACGTGTCGCTGTTCGTGCTGTTTCTCGGCGGCTTTCTGGGCGTGGTCAATGCCACGGGGTCGATTGACACCGGCATCAAGGCCGCGATGCGCAAGCTGAAGGGCCGCGAGGTCTGGATGATCCCGATCCTGATGTCGCTATTTGCGTTAGGTGGCACGACATATGGCATGGCGGAGGAGACGCTGGCGTTTTATCCGCTGCTGATCCCCGCGATGCTGGTCGCCGGGTTCGACACGATGACTGCGGTGGCGGTGATACTGCTCGGCGCTGGCATCGGCACGCTGGGATCGACGATCAACCCGTTTGCCACTGTCATTGCCTCGAATGCCGCTGGGGTCGCGTTCACCCAAGGCATGGTGATCCGCTTTGTGCTGCTGCTCGGTGGCCTTGCGATCTGCATTGCCTTTGTCACCCGCTATGCCCTGCGGGTGAAGGCTGATCCGTCGAGGTCGGTCGTGGCGGCACAGGCCGACAGCAACCGGCAGGTGTTTCTGTCAGGTGCAGGCGCGGTGGCCAATGACCGGCTGACCAGCATCCAGTC
>JAYSQA010000245.1:0-3795 GCA_043721775.1 Rhodobacterales bacterium | reverse complement strand
GGCCTTGTCGGCCTTGTCGGCCTTGTCGGCCTTGTCGGCCTTGTCGGCCTTGTCGGCCTTGTCGGCCTTGTCGGCCTTGTCGGCCTTGTCGGCCCTCCCTTTACGCCGCAGAACCGCGCCCGGATTGGCGCGCAGGGGCCCCGAACGATGGGGACATGGTAGGATGGGCAATTTGCCCATGCTGCGCCGGGGCCATGGGCAGATTGCCCATCCTACCCCAAGAGGCGCGCATCGAAGGGATATTTCGTCAGGGTCTCGTACCCCGTCTCGGTGATCAGCACCTGATCCTCCAGCTTTATCGAGAAATCGCCACCTTCGGGCGAGACCAGCGCCTCGACACACAGCGTCATGCCAGGTTCAAGGGTGTGGTCGAACGATCCTTCCACCCAAGCGTCCGGATAGGGCACATAGGGCCATTCGTCGCACAGGCCCACGCCGTGCATCTTGCATGAGTATTTGCCCTTCCAATACTGATCGTCCAGCTGGTGCCCGGAATGCACGATGTCACGGATGCGGGCGCCGGGTTTCAGCAGGTCCATGTTGACACTTATATGGTCCAGCGCGTGGTGCATCGCCGACACCATCGCGTTGGTTGGCCGTCCATCGCCGACCCACCAGGTGCGCGAGATGTCGATGCACATGCCGTAGCAGCCTATCAGGTCGGTGTCGAACGCCACGATCTCGTTATTCTGCACGATCCGCGGGCCGCATTCCTGAAACCACGGGTTGGTGCGCTTGCCCGATGCCAGAAGCCGCGTCTCGATCCACTCGCCGCCGCGCTTGATGTTGCCCTTGTGCAGTTCGGACCAGATCGCATCTTCCGACATATCCCCACATGGCACGCCTTCGCGGGTGGCCACCTCCATCTCGGCCATCGCCGCCTCACAGGCATGATGGGCGCATCGCATCGCCAGAATGTCATCGGGGCCTTTGATCGAGCGGGCGCGTTCGGTGACCTCTTCGCCCTCCATCACCTCGAACCCGGCGCGTTCAAGGGCGCGCAGGCCGTGGACCATGATCTTGTCAACCGCCAGACGGCGGTTCGAACCAGCATGGGCACGCATCACCTCATCGACCTGGGCCGCAAAGTTCCGTGCGTCATTGGCCGAGGTATCGCCGGTGACCGAATAGAAGAACGATGCACCTGACCGCAGTTCCTTGACCAGCGGGTTGAAAGTCACAAGGAAAGGCGCGTTCTTGTATTCCCACATCACCATATGCCCATCGGCACAAATCAGGCAGGCGCGGAACGGGTTGTGGCTGTTCCACAGCTGCATGTTGGTGGTGTCGGTGGCATAGCGGATATTCATCGGATCATACATCAGCACGCCGCCATAGCCGCGCGCCACTACCGCATCCGTCATCCGGCGCCAGCGGTAGTCGCGCATCGCGGCAAGGTTGGGCAGGTGCAGCCCCGCCGCCTCCCATTCCCGGAAGGCCAGTTGCGTCGGGCCGATCTCGATGCGGTCATTGTCATTGGGGGTGCCGTCGCCAAGGGTGGCCCCGCGTGCGGGGTCAATCTTGTGGGGGGCAATTTTCCGTGTATCTGCGTAGTGGTCTGCCATGCTGCCCCCGGGGTCGTCTGCAAGTCTGGCGCAGACGGACGGCGTTTCATTGCCCAAGGCGACGCCTGGATGTCGGAAATGATCAAGCACAGGAATTGACCTGAGGGTCAGGCGCGGATTAGCCTGTGGGTCAGTTCTGCCAGATTTCGCCAGGCTGCCCCAGGTTTGCCGTTCTCATGTTGCCGCCCGACCGATCCGCTTCACCGATCCCGCCGTTTCCCGAAGGCCTTCCCCCCCATTGACCCATCCGAACAAGAGCGTAATCCCGTGTCGAATTTCGTGATTTCCAGCAATGATCAGGCATCGCACAGCCTTGATGTGGGTGAGTTTGGGGTGGTTCTGGCTGGCGCCTCTCTGGTGACAGGCTCGATTGCGGTGCAGGTTGACAGCGCAAGCCTGCTGGTCGCGGGGCTGATAGCCTCGTCCGACAGTGCAATCTACACGGCCACTGGGGTTGTGGTGACCGTGCTGGCGGGCGGTGCGATCTCTTGCAATCTTGGCATTCATGCCCAGTATGGTCTGACCAATGCCGTGGATTCGCAGGTGATGAACGCGGGGACGATCATGGGGACAAATATTGCGGTCTGCCTGTCGTCACATCTTAACATGCTGGACAACAGCGGGCTGATCACCGGCTTTTACGGGGTATACTCGGCCGGTGGGCTGAAGTTTCAGATAGAGAATACCGGCACGATTGCAAGCGCTTATGCGGTTTACTTCAACGGGTCGACGCAGGCTGTCATCAGCAATGCCGGGATGATCCATGGGTCGACTACGGCGCTGGAGTTGAGCAGTCTGGGCGATGTGGTGACCAACACCGGCACGCTGCAAGGGTTGTCCACCTGAATGAAGGTGCGGATATGTTCAACGGCTCTGAGGGGCATCAGGGCTTGGTCTTTGGCGGCACCTGCAACGACACCGTTCTGGGCGGCATCGGGGCCGAGACCCAGTATGGGGAGGCCGACAGTGACGTGATGCGTGCCAATGGCGGCGATGATGCTCTGTACGGCGGCGCTGGCAATGACAGCCTGACCGGCAATCTTGGTGACGACCTGGTCAACGGCGATGACGGCAACGATCAACTGAACGGGGGCTTTGGCGATGACACGGTGTCCGGCGGACTTGGCCGCGATCTGGTGCAGGGGCTGGCGGGCGATGACGTGCTGTCTGGCGAAGCGGGTGCGACACCTTGCAGGGTGGTGATGGCGATGATCTATTGTCGGGCGGGGCAGGCGTTGACCGGCTGAACGGAGGCCACGGCAATGACACGCTGACCGGCGGAACCGAGGCGGATCGTTTCATCTTCATCCGGGGTGGCGGCGACGATCTGGTCACCGATTTTCAGAATGGCATCGACAGGCTCGACATCCACCTGTTGGGCTTCAACACCTTTGGCCAGATACAGGCGTACGCGGATGACACCCCCACCGGCATCTTTATTGACATGGGCTATCAGGGCAGCGGCTCCATCGTGGTAGAGGGGCTGACGCTGGCCAATTTCGACGCATCAGATGTCTTGATCTGGGGCCCGGTTGCCCGCCGCACCGGGCCAGACCGGATCACACCAGCCGCCGGTGGTTTGTGCAACCCTTGGCGGGCTGGACCGCGCCATCCGGATTGACCCATGGCTTGCCCACAGCCTAACCTGACCCGAACCCTTTTGATTTAACCGACAGGAGCATTTTGCCATGACCAGTTTCATCCTTTCAACCGCAGAGACCACCGCGCGGGTTCTGAGCAACGGTCAGGTCGGCCTTGTTCTTTCCACCGGGGGGATCATGACGGACGGTGTCTCGTCCGTTTGCGTCGCGGGGGGGCGCGCGTCTGACCGTGGCGGGGAACTGACGGCCAATGGGGAGCAGGCTTATGGCGCCACCTTTTACCTTGCCGGCGATGGCTATCTGACCGTCGCCTCAACCGGGGTGATCTTTGGCGAGGTCGGGGTGAACATGAACGGCATCGCCTCGGATTACCATGTCACCAACGCAGGCACCATCAGCGGTCAATTCAACGGGGTCGACATCACCGGCCACAACGTGCAGCTTTACAACGCCGGTCAGATCACCGGCTGATCCCGCCTTATTCACCGAACTCGGCGAGTTTGGTTGCGTGCGCCTGAAAGCGCTGTAGATTCAAGCTGCTAGACAGAAACCGACGGCAGCATCGGACGCACGCATGGGTGAAACATTACAGTCGGTCACGCCCAGTTTCAATCGTTCGCTTCGCATCG
>JAYSQA010000244.1:0-5285 GCA_043721775.1 Rhodobacterales bacterium | reverse complement strand
GCGTTTTGCAGGCAATCATCGACGGCCCGCCCGAAGCCTTGGCCGCGGTCAGGGCGCGGTCAATGTCCACCGGGTCATGGCCGTCACAGTCAAACACATTCCAGCCCGACGCGGCAAAGCGCGCCTTTTGGTCGGTGACATCGGAAAGCGATACCTTGCCGTCAATCGTGATGCCGTTGTTGTCCCACAGGACAATCAGGTTCTCCAGCTTCTGCTTGCCAGCCAGGGCAAGCGCTTCCTGGCTGACCCCCTCCATCAGGCAACCGTCGCCGCAGATCACGTAAGTGCGGTGGTTCTGCACCTTGGCCCCCAGACGGGCGCGCAGGTTGGCCTCGGCAATGGCAAAACCGACCGAGTTGGCGATGCCCTGACCCAAGGGGCCGGTTGTCGTTTCAATCCCTGCCGCGTGGCCATATTCCGGGTGGCCCGCCGTGCGCATGCCCCACTGCCGAAAACCCTTGATCTGGTCCAGCGTGATATCCTCGTATCCGGTCAGATACATGACCGCGTACAGCAGCATCGAGCCGTGGCCCGCCGACAGGATGAAGCGGTCACGGTCCGGCCAGTGCGGTGCCTTGGGGTCAAACTTCAGGTGCTTTTCAAACAGCACCGTCGCCACATCGGCCATGCCCATCGGCATGCCGGAATGGCCGGAATTCGCGGCAGCCACCGCATCAAGCGTCAGGGTGCGGATGGCGCAGGCGCGCATCCAATGGTCGGGGTGGCGCGTGCGGAGGGTTTCGATGTCCACGTAGATGTCCTTGTCTGACAAGAGGGGAGGCCGGCGATTGGGCCGTGAATAGCAGCCTGCGTGACAAGATCAAGCGGTGTGCGGCAAGATCAGGCCAGCCCCGGCAAATTGCGCCAAGATCGGCCTTGACGAAGGGGGCGAAGGCTCAGCAAGTTATGCAGGCAGCCGCATTTCAAGCCAGAGGGCACAAATGGCCGATTTAGCCGAACTGGAACAGCGCATTGCCGCAGCCCTTGCGCGGATCGGTGCCGGGGTCGGGCGTCTTGCGACCCCGTCCGATGCGCCAAGCGCCGCACAGGCGCAGGCGATTGCGCATCTGCAAGCCGCCCTTGACGCCGAACGCGCCGCAAGGGTTGCTGCGGATGAGGCCCTGAACGATCTGCAATCGCCGGTTGCGGGGGCTGACCCGGTTGAGGTGGATCGCCTGACCCGGCAGCTTGACGCCCAGGGCCTTGATAACCAGCGCCTGCGCTCGTCCGTGGCGCAACTGCGCGAGGAACTGCGCCGCCTTCGCGAGGCCGCCGAACAGCACACCACCGACGCCGTTCTGGTGAACCGCGCCCTGCAAGCGGAACTGGAGGCTCTGCGTGCCGTCCGCGCGTCAGAGATCACCGAAATGACGGATATTCTGGCCACCCTTGCCCCATTGGTGGATGCCGAGGAGGCCCGCGCCCATGCCTGATCTGGAAATCACCATCGGCGACCGCAAATTCTTTGTCAGTTGCCGGGCCGGAGAGGAGCATTTCCTCAACGCCGCAGCCCAGCTTCTGGACAGCGAGGCGACCGCGCTGCAAGCCCAGATGGGCCGCCTGCCCGAAGCGCGGATGCTTTTGATGTCAGGCCTGATGCTGGCCGACCGGACTGCCAGCCTGGAAGATGAACTGCGTCAGGCCCGCGCCGAACTGGCCGCAGGTCAGGGCCAGATTGCACAACCCGAGGCGCACCCGCTTGCCGCCATGGCCGACCCCGTTTCAACCGAAACGCTGGCGCACCTGGCGGCACAAGCCGAAAGCCTTGCCGACGCCATCGAAGACCGGCTGGGATGACGGTTTCTGCCGGGTCTGTCTGGGTGCGGGGCTTTCGCCGCTGACCGGCTGCCTTCAGACGCGAGCCAAGGCAGCCCCTGTCTGCGGTGTTTGACGGGTCATCGGTGGCAGAGGCACAGACCCCTTGGGCCAGGCCCGGAAGAGTGGGGGGGCTCGCCCCCCCACACCCCCGAGGATATTTGTGCAAGAATGAAAGGAGCCCGAAAAAGGCCGGAAGGGTGGTTCAGCCTTCCTTGTTGGCTTCGCGGATCTTGGCGGCGGCGTCCTTGTTGTAAGCCACACCCTTGGCTTCCAGCAGCTGATCCAGCTCGCCCGACAGGGTCATCTCGGTCACGATATCACAGCCGCCGACGAATTCACCCTTGACGTAAAGCTGCGGGATGGTCGGCCAATCGGAAAAGTCCTTGATCCCTTGGCGGATTTCCGCATCGGCCAGAACGTTCACACCGGCAAATTCAATGCCCATGTAGTTGAGGACGCCAGCGACGCGGGACGAGAACCCGCATTGCGGCATCATCTTGGTGCCCTTCATGAACAGAACGACGTCGTTCTTGGCAACGGTGTCTTTGATTGTGTCGAGTGCGGTCATTTGCTCGGTTCCTCGTTTCTGGTGCTCCGCCGAAGCGGAAAATTCGTCAACTCGCCCCATACGACGAGCGGAAGGGCCAAAAGCGCTACCGATGCGCCCCAGTGCTTTCCGATCAATCGCAACAGCCAGTCCATCACTCAGGCGCCTTGGTCGTCAGCGCCAGCGCGTGCAACTCGCCACTGGCACCGTCCATCTTGCCCTTCAGGCTGGCATAGACCGCGCGCTGTTGCTGCACCCGGTTCATGCCCTTGAAGCTGGCGTCGATCACCTCGGCGGCCCAGTGGTTGCCGTCGCCCGCAAGGTCAGTGATGGTGATCGCGGCCTGCGGAAAGGTGGCGCGGATCAGGGCTTCGATATCGCGGGCTTCCATAGCCATCCGGTGTCTCCTGGGCATTCAGCAGATTGGGGTCATTCAGCCGAGTAAGGCTTTGCACCAGATTTAGGACGCCAATCGCTGGCTTGCAAGGCGCTCACGTCACCGCCTTGGCGAAGGCCCCGCGATAAAGTGCGGAAAGTTCCGCCAAGGGCGCGGATTCTGCCCCAAGCTTCACCAAACTGCCGCCAAAGCTGCCAACCCGGGCTGCAGGCACCCCCTGCTCTGCCGCATGGGCCAGCAGTTTGGAGGCTTTGAAAGGCGTCAGCGCAACCAGATAGCGCGCCTGATCCTCGCCAAACAGCGTGGCGGTATCGCCAGCCGCAAGCTTCAGACCGATTCCCGCCGCATCCGCCATTTCAAACGCCGCCAGCGCCAGCCCGCCGTCCGACAGGTCGGTGCAGGCGTGGAACGCCCGGCCATTGGCGCGGATGAACTGCCCGTGGGCCTTTTCTGCCGCAAGATCCACAGGCGGTGCATCGCCCGCTTCAAGGCCAAAGGCTTCCGCCAGCAGGGCGGATTGTCCCAAGTGGCCCAGCGTGGCACCGATCAGCACCGCCACATCGCCCGCCCCCGCCAGTCCGCCGATCAGGGTGGCACTGTCCGCCAGCAGGCCCACCGCGCCGATGGTCGGTGTGGGCAGGATGCCCTTGCCATCGGTCTCGTTGTACAAAGACACGTTGCCCGAGACGATAGGCATATCCAGCGCAATACAGGCCTCGGCAATGCCTTGCAACGCGCCGACCAGTTGTCCCATGATCTCGGGCTTTTCGGGGTTGCCGAAGTTGAGGTTGTCGGTGGTGGCCAAGGGCACAGCCCCAACCGCACACAGGTTGCGGTAAGCTTCCGCCACCGCCTGCTTGCCGCCCTCGCGCGGGTTGGCCATGACATAGCGCGGTGTGACGTCCGAGGTGAAGGCAAGCGCCTTCTTCGTGCCATGCACCCGCACCACACCAGCACCAATGCCGGGACGGCGGATGGTGTCGGCCAGAACCTGACTGTCATACTGTTCGTAAACCCAGGCCTTGTGCGCGTAGGACGGCGACCCAATCAGCGCGCGCAAGCCGTCCAACGCGCCAATCGCCGGAACGTCACCCAAAGGGGCCGCCGCAGGCGTCGCAACCCAAGGCCGGTCGTATTCCGGGGCCGAGGAAGAAAGTTTTGACAAGGGCAGGTCGGCTTTAACCTCATCGCCATGCAGGATCAGGAAGCGATCCTCGGCAATCGTCTCACCGACAATCGCGAAATCGAGGTCCCATTTCACGAAGATCGCCCGGGCCACGCCTTCCAGTTCCGGCTTCAGCACCATCAGCATGCGTTCCTGAGACTCTGACAGCATCATCTCATAGGCCGTCATTTGCGTCTCACGCTGGGGCACGTGATCCAGTTGCAAACGAATGCCCAGGCCGCCCTTGTCGCCCATCTCGACAGCCGAGCAGGTAAGCCCCGCCGCCCCCATATCCTGAATGGAGATCACAGCGCCCGATGCCATCAGTTCCAGACACGCTTCCAGCAACCGCTTTTCGGTGAAGGGGTCGCCGACTTGCACGGTAGGCCGCTTTTCCTCGATCGAGGCGTCGAATTCGGCCGAGGCCATTGTTGCCCCGCCAACCCCGTCACGCCCGGTCTTGGCCCCAAGGTAAACCACTGGCATTCCGACACCCGACGCCACCGAGTAGAAAATCTTGTCGGCATCCGCCAGGCCCGCCGCGAAGGCGTTCACCAGACAGTTGCCGTTATAGCTGCGGTGAAAGCGCACTTCGCCGCCCACCGTCGGCACGCCAAAGGCATTGCCATAGCCGCCAACGCCCTCAACCACGCCCTTCACCAGATGTGCGGTCCTGGGATGGCTCGGGCTCCCAAAACTCAGCGAGTTCATGGCGGCAACAGGCCTTGCCCCCATGGTGAACACATCGCGCAGAATGCCGCCCACGCCGGTGGCCGCACCCTGATAGGGTTCGATATAAGAGGGGTGGTTGTGGCTCTCCATCTTGAAGATCACGGCCTGCCCGTCACCGATATCGACAACCCCGGCATTTTCCCCCGGCCCGCAAATCACCTGTGGGCCCGTCACAGGCAAGGTCCGCAGCCATTTCTTCGAGGACTTGTAGGAACAATGCTCGTTCCACATGGCCGAGAAGATGCCAAGTTCGGTAAAGGTCGGAACGCGTCCGATGATACCCAGAAGGCGCTGATACTCGTCGGGCTTCAACCCGTGTGCTGCAACCAGTTCCGGTGTGATCTGTGGTTCAGCCATGACCTCAAGCCTCCGAGTATCGCCCAATATGCCGCCATGGGCGGGCTATTAGGCCAAGTCCCGCGCAAGGGAAAGTCCAAAGGGGCAAGGCATGGGCCAGGAAGCGACGCGGAACCGGAAATCGCCTGCCATCAGGGTCAGCAGCGCGGCTAGCTGCAAACGTCAAACCGCCACGCCTGCCGCTGTGCTGGCCACCACGCCTGCCGCTGTGCTGGCCACCACGCCTGCCGCTGTGCTGGCCACCACGCCTGCCGCTGTGCTGGCCACCA
>JAYSQA010000243.1:0-3455 GCA_043721775.1 Rhodobacterales bacterium | reverse complement strand
CACCCGTTTTCGTCGCTCAAGCCACCGTTTGCGCACTTTCAGAGACGGATTTCCCATATCTTTCACCCATTTCGTGGGTGGTCGGCACTTTTTCAGCAGTCTGTTAGGTGATGCGCGACCCGGACTTCGACCGCTGGCTGATGTATTTCACCGACCGCGCGCCGGGTATCGCCGGGCCAGACGCCGGAGGTGCCATCGGCATTGCTACCTCACCCGACCTTACCACGTGGACCCTGCGCCCCCGGTCGTCACCGGCGGTATGGGCCAGCTTGAGGTGCCGCAGGTCTTCCAGAAAGGTGGCCTTTGGTACTGCCTCTTCTGCACATCCGGCCGCCAGTGGTCTCAGCACTACCGCCGCACCAACCCGCAAAGCCCGGTGACCGGCAATCGCTACCTGTTGGCCGATCACCCGCGCGGCCCGTGGCGCCTTGCCCCCGGCCCGTTCTTTGACTGGGCAGAGCCTTGCCGCCGCTACGCCGCCCGTATCGTGGAACCTTCCACCGGCCCTGTCATCCTTGGCTTCGCCGATGGCGGTCGCGACAAGTTCGGCGGTTATGTCATGGATCCCGAACCCGTCATCGCAGGCCCCGATGGTCTGCTGCACGTTCACCCCAAAGCCACGAAGTAAGCCATGGCCACCATCACCCTGAAGGGTTTGAAGAAAAGCTACGGCACCGCCGATGTCATCAAGGGCGTCGGCATTGACATCGACAACGGCGCGTTCGTCGTCTTTGCAGGCCCCTCTGGCTGCGGCAAATCCACCCTGCTGCGGATGAACGCCGGGCTGTAGGATATCTCCTCGTGTGATCTAACGATCAACGGCAAACGCGTGAACGAGTTGCCACCCAAGGATCGCGGCTTTGCCATGGCCTTCTAAAGCTAAGCCATCTTCCCGCATAAGACCTTGCGCGAAAACGTCGCGTTTGGCCTGACCATCGCCGGGGCTTCCAAGGCGGAAAAGGACGAAAAGGTTGCCGAGGCCGCCCGTATCCTGCAAATGGAACACCTTCTCGACCGCCGTCCCAGCCAGCTTTCCGGTGCAAAGCGCCAGCGCGCTGCCATCGGTCGGGCGATTGTCAGGAAGCCGCAGGTCATCCTGTTCGATGAACCGTTCTCGAATCCCGAACGCCGCCCTGCGCATGGACATGCGGCTTCAGATTGGCAAACTGCACCGGCAGCTTGGTGCCACCATGGTCTACGTCTCCCACGATCAGGTCGAGGCGATGACCCTGGCCGACAAGATCGCCGTGCTGAAAGACGGCCGCGTCCAACAGATCGGCAGCCCGATCGAACTGTACCACAACCCGGCCAACCTGTTCGTGGCAAGCTCCCTCGGCTCGCCCTCGATGAACTTTCTGGATGTCGATGTGAAGGGCGTTGCGGGCAACAATATCCTCGTGTCGAACGCTGCCCTCCGCGCGGTTGCGATCACCGCCAAATCTCCGGGCTACTTGATCAACGGCAAGGCCAAGCTGGGCATCCGTCCGCAATAGCTGACCCCGGTGGAGGGTGCAGGAATGCTCCATGGCCGTGTTGCCCTGACCGAAAGGCCGGGGGCCGAGATGGTGGTGGAACTGACGATGGACGACGGAAACCGTCTGATTGCGCCACTGGTGCGGGCTGCGGTCTTTCGGATATGCGCGGACTTGGGCCTGACCTTCGATACGGCGCAGACCCATATGTTCCCGGTTTGAAACGGGGCTTGAAACGGGGCTTGAAAGCGGTTTGAACCCCAGCCCGCGCCGCCTTATGCTAAGCCCGAATCCGAAACCTGGAGAGATGGACATGGCGGAATGGTGGCGCGGCTCGGTAACCTATCAGGTCTATCCCCGCTCGTTTCAGGATGACAATGGCGACGGTGTGGGCGACCTTGCGGGCATCACCCGGCGGCTGGATCATATTGCCGGGCTGGGGTGTGATGCGGTGTGGCTGTCGCCGTTCTTCACCTCGCCCATGCTTGACATGGGCTATGACGTGTCGAACTACACCGACGTTGACCCGGTGTTCGGCACGCTGGCCGATTTTGACGCGCTGGTGGCACGGGCGCATGATTTGGGGCTGAAGGTTATCATTGATCAGGTGCTGAACCACTGTTCGGACAAACACGCCTTCTTCGCAGAAAGCCGCAAGGACCGGACCAATCCGAAATCCGACTGGTACATCTGGGTCGATCCGCGCCCCGACGGCACGCCGCCCTGCAACTGGCTGTCGGTGTTCGGCGGCCCGGCCTTCACCTGGGACGCGCGGCGCAAGCAATACTACATGCACTCGTTCCTGCCGCAGCAGCCTGACTTCAACTACCGCAATCCGGCGGTCGTCGACTACATGGAAAGCGTGTTGCGCTTCTGGCTGGACCGGGGGGTGGATGGCTTCCGCTTTGACACGGTGAATTACTTTTACAAGGACGCCCTCTTCCGCAACGATGCCGCCGATTACAAGGTCAAGGATCAGCCCGACGGCAACCCCTATTACATGCAGTACCATCTGTTCTCCAAAAACCAGCCCGAGAACCTTGGCTGGATGGAACGCATCCGCCGCGTGATGGACGATTACCCCGGCACCTCGACCGTGGGAGAGATGGGCGAAGCGCACCACGCCATCGCCATGATGGGCCAATACACGGCTCCGGGGCGCCTGCACCAATGCTATTCGTTCGAGATGATGGGCTACGATTATTCCGCCGCCTTCTTCCGCAGCCGGATATCTGATTTCTTCACAGGTGCACCGAACGGCTGGCCGATGTGGGCGTTTTCCAACCACGACGTGGTGCGCCATGCCTCGCGCTGGGCCAGACATGGGGTGTCGCAGGATGCCTTGGCCAAGCAGGCCGGAGCACTCCTCTTGTCATTCCAAGGCTCGATCTGCCTCTGGGAGGGTGAGGAAATCGGCCAGACAGACACCGAACTTACGCTTGAGGAACTGACTGACCCACAAGGCATCAACTTCTGGCCAGAGCCTGTTGGCCGCGACAACACCCGCACGCCGATGGTCTGGGATGCCTCACCCAACGGCGGCTTCACCACGGGCAAGCCTTGGCTGCCGGTGAAAGCCCCACAACTGGCGCGCAACGTGGCCAGCCAGGCAGGCATCGCAGGTTCGGTGCTTGAAACCTACCGCGACCTGCTGGCCTTCCGCAAAGGCTCCAAGGCGCTCCTGGAAGGTAAAACGGTCTTTTTCGATCTGCCCGAGCCGCTGCTGGCCTTCATCCGCGAAGCGCAAGGCGTGTCGCTGCTGTGCATCTTCAACTTGTCTCCGATGCCACATGTGATCACGGCTGAAGGTCTATCCGCGCCTTCAGCAGCCTCACGCGGCGCAACATTGGATGGCAGGATACTTACCCTCGCCCCCAACGCAGCGGCTTTCCTGCCGGTCATCGGCACGGTCAAGCTGACGGCCTGAACACCCATGTTCCAACCTGATCGCCCGGCCGCAAAGCGCGGGGGGCCTTCTGCCCC
>JAYSQA010000242.1:0-42374 GCA_043721775.1 Rhodobacterales bacterium | reverse complement strand
CCACACCGTCTCCGGGTCAAACCAGATCTGCCGCGATCCGCGCTGCTTCAGGGCGGCATTGCAGGCGCGCCAGTTCGTCGTGCGGCAAGTCGGGGGGGGGTGCTCATGCAAGCTGACTAACACCCTGGAGTCACACAGGAAATCCTTCGCGATTTGTGCAACAGAGCCGCACCTCTGCCCCGGCAAGAAACTCCGCCCAAGCCGCCATCATGGTGCGGCGTTTCTCCATCATGTCGCCGCGTCGATAAGCCGCCTCAACCGCGTTGCTGATTGTGTGCGCCAGCGCCACCTCGGCCATTTCGCCGGGGTAGGTTGTCCGTTCTGCCACCCAATCGCGGAAGGTGCTGCGCAGGCCATGCGGGACGGCGGGGCGCTTGGAGGCGCGGTCGGGGAAGCCGGGGCGGCCCTCGGCCACCTCGGCTTCGTGCATCCGGCGCATGACGGCGGAAAGGGTCATGTCGGACAGTTCGCCCCTGCGCAGGGCGGGGAAAACCAGATCGTTGCCCTCCATCCGGGGGACAGCCTTCAACAGCGCCACGGCATCGGCAGACAGCGCCATGCGGTGTTCGCGGTCCATTTTCATCCGGTCGGCGGGAATGCTCCAGATATTCTTGGTCAGGTCAAATTCACCCCAGCGTGCGCCGCGCACCTCGCCAGACCGGGCGGCAACCAAGGCCAGAAACTCCAGCGCCCTTGCCCCCGTGCCTTCGCGCTTGCGCAGGGCGGCAAACCAACTTGCGGCATCATCAAGGGCAAGGGCGGGTTGGTTGTCGGACTTCGCAACCTTGCTGGCAGCGGGCAAGAGATCCTTGAGGTTGCCAGCCCAGCGCACCGGATTGTCGCCCGTGCGGTGGCCTGAAACCGTGGCCCATGAAAGAACGGCCTCAATTCTTTGACGGAGGCGGGAAGCGGTTTCGGTCTTGCCGCTCCAGATCGGTTTGAGAACCCGCAAAATGTCGTGAGTGTCGATATCCTGCACCAGCATCTTGCCGATTTCCGGGGCGGCATAGGTTGCCAGCGTGTTGCCCCATTGCTGGCGGTGCTTGGCGTTCCTGAAGCCCTCCAGCTTGGTTTCAAGGTAGGCCTTGGTTGCGTCAGCAAAGGTCAGGCCCCGGCTTTGGGCGGCGGCGGCCAGCGCGGCCTTGGTGGCCTTGCGGGCCTCCACCGGGTCAATCCCGTTTTCGATCTTGGCGCGGGCTTGGGCAAGGGTCACAACCGGAAGGCCGCCCAAACCGATATCGCGGTGCAGCTTGCCAACCGTGGTGCGCAAGACCCAAGACCGCCCGCCCGTTGCCGTGATTTGAAGGTGAAGCCCGGGAACGCCACCCACAGACCGGAGCGCGTTGCGCTTGCCCCCTGGGTGGGTAAGGCGCTTAACGTCCAAGGCGCTGAGGTCCTCAACCAGTTTCGGCATCTTTGCATCCCTGCAACCTACTCCACGAAAGAAACGTATATGGGTGCATATGATTGTGCAGTGGGTGCATCAGATGCGATGTGGGGTAAGATCTATTTTTTGTTGGGAATATCAAAGAAAAATGCACTTATTACAGTTAGTTAAATCCGAAAAACGGCAGACGCGAAGTCCCCCGGCGGCTGGCCCCGTGCGCGGCGTTCAGATACCCAGGCCCGCCAGATACTCCATCAAGGCCTGCCGCACCGATTCTGCGCCATCGGCCTGCGCCCGGTCCATCACCGCCCGCGCAGCGCCCAGATCGGCCACCCGCAGCAAAGCCTTGACTGGCCCGATCGAGGCCGGGCGCATCGACATCACCCGCAACCCCACGGCGGCCAGCGCCAAAGCCTCTACCGGGCGGCCTGCATCCTCGCCGCAGAACGACAGCTTGGTGCCGTAAGGCGCGCAGCGCCGCACCACATGCTCGATGAAACTCAGGAACGACACGTTCAGCACGTCATAGCGCTTGCGCACCCGTTCATTCTCGCGGTCGGCTGCAAAAAAGAACTGCTTCAGGTCGTTGCCACCGATACTGATGAAATCGGCCAGCCGGAAGAACTCATCCGGCGCATAAGCCAATGAGGGAATTTCCAGCATGGCACCTATCTGCACATCCGACGGCACCACATGGTCCAGACTGCGCTCGCGGTGGATCTCGCGCAGCACGTGGCTGCGTGCCGCCTTGAACTCGCCAAACTCGCTGACAAAGGGGAACATCACCTGCAAGGGACGCCCATTGGCCGCCCGGATCAGCGCCTGCACCTGCATCCGCAGCACCCCAGGCTTGTCGAGGCCCACCCTGATCGCCCGCCACCCCATCGCCGGGTTGGGTTCATCGTTCGGCTTCATATATGGCAGCACCTTGTCCGACCCGATATCCAGCGTGCGAAACGCCACCGGCAGCCCCTTGGCGGCATCCATCACCCGGGCGTAAAGTGTCGCCAATTCCGCCCGCTGCGGCATCTTGTTGCGGATCAGGAACTGCAACTCGGTTCGAAACAGCCCCACGCCTTCCGCCCCCGACCCGACGAGTGAGGGCAGATCGGCCATCAGCCCGGCATTCATCAGCAATTCCACCGTCACGCCATCGGTCGTGGTGGCGGGCAAGTCGCGCAGACTGGCATAGCGGGTCTGCGCTTCGGCCTGCATGGCAATCTTGTCGCGGAAGCTGCGGGCAATCGTTTCCTCGGGCCGCAGATGCACGATGCCCTGATCGCCATCAACCAGAATGGCATTGCCGTTCAGCGCCTCGGACGTGATGCCCTTGGCGTGGATCACCATCGGAATGGCCAAAGCCCGCGCCACCACAGCGGCATGGCTTCCAACCGAGCCTTCTTCCAGCACCAGACCCTTCAGCTTGCGGCCATAGTCCATCAACTCCGCCGGCCCGATGTTGCGCGCCACCAGCACCGGGTTTTCCGGCATCGCGGCCCCCGTATCACGGCCCTGACCGGTCAGGATGCGCAACAGGCGGTTCGACAGGTCGTCCAGATCATGCAGCCGTTCGCGCAGGTAAGCATCCTCGACCTGCTCCAGCCGGTTGCGGGCCGCCGATTGTTCCTTCTCCACCGCAGCCTCAGCCGACAGACCGCGCTGAATGTCTTCCTCCATCCGGCGCAGCCAGCCGCGTGAATGGGCGAACATGCGGTAAGCCTCCAGCACGGCCTTCTGTTCCTTGTCCAGACTTTCCGCCGCCAGCAAATCGTCAACTGAAACGCGCAGCACCCCCACCGCATCGCGGATACGGTCAATCTCCAGCAAAGGATCATCGGCCACCGGGTTCGTCACAACGACACGCGGTTCATGCAGCCAGACCCGGCCTTCGCAGGCCCCTTCCTGCCCGGTGGTGCCGCGAAACAACTGCGGCTGGCGGTGCAGCGCAAGCCCCGCATCATTGCCAAAGGCACCCAGTTCGGCCATCTCGGCCAGCACCATCGCCACGACCTCGATCGCGTCGATATCCTCTTCGTCAAAGCTGCGGGCGGCTTTCGATTGCAGCACCAGCACGCCCAGCTTTTCGCCAACCCGCTGAATTGGCACGCCAAGGAAGGATGAATAAATCTCCTCTCCGGTTTCCGGCATGAAGCGAAAGCCCTTTTCCGCTGGCGCATTGGGCGTGTTCACCGGCTGACCCAGCCGCGCCACCCGGCCCACCAGCCCCTCGCCCAGCTTCATCCGCGTCTTGTGGACGGCGTCTTTCTTCAACCCTTCCGTCGCGCAAAGCTCCAGCGTTTCGGCGTCGCGGAACAGGTAGATCGAGCATACCTCGGTCCCCATCGAATCCGCGATGATATGGGTGATGCGGTCCAGCCGTTCCTGGCCCTTGGCAGGCGTGCCCAGAACGTCGCGCAAACGGCGCAAAAGCTTGCGGCTGTCGCTTTCCCTCCGTTCGCCCATCTGGTTCCCCTGTTTCGTGACGCGCAACTATCGCCGCTCTCTTCAGCCTTTATCACCGGCTTCGTGACGATGCGATAGGGGCCGGGGCGGCATTTTTGCCATCGTTTTACGGTAAAAGGCCGCGACGCCTGCGGAATTTGCGCTTATTCAGGGGTATGCAAATGAAAAGGCCGCAGGGGGTGATGCAGGCGAGGCTGCGCCCCTTCGGACAGGCTCAGTTGCCCGCCTTGTCCAGTTCAAAAGCGTCATGCAGCGCCTGAACCGCCAGTTCCAGATACTTGCGGTCGATCAGGACCGAGATCTTGATCTCGGACGTCGCAATCACCTTGATGTTCACATTCTCTGCGGCCAGCGAGGCGAACATCTTGGCCGCCACACCTGCATGGCTGCGCATCCCGATGCCCACGACTGAAACCTTGGACACATCGCTGTCGGTGATCAGTTGGGCGTAAGCGAACTTGCCCGCACCTTGGGCATCCTCCATCGCCTTCTTGGCGCGCAAAACCTGATTGGTCGGACAGGAAAATGTCATGTCGGTATAGGCGCGCTTGTCGCCCGGGTCAGATTGCTCGGATATGTTCTGCACGATCATGTCGACGTTGACCCCGGCATCGGCCAAGGGCCCGAAGATGGCGGCCGCAATGCCGGGCCGGTCTTCCACCCGCACCAGCGTCATTTTCGCTTCATCGCGGCTGAAGGCCACGCCAGAGACAACTTTCGATTCCATGATTTCATCCTCGTCGCAGACCAAAGTTCCAGAAGTCTCATCGGTATCCTCGAACGAGGACAAAACCCGCAGCCGCACCTTGTAGCGCATCGCCAGTTCAACCGAGCGGGTTTGCAGGACCTTGGCCCCCAGCGAGGCCAGTTCCAGCATCTCTTCATAAGCGATCTTGTCAAGCTTGCGGGCCTTTTCCGACACGCGCGGATCGGTGGTGTAAACGCCGTCGACATCCGTATAGATATCGCACCGCTCCGCCCCAAAGGCCGCCGCAAAGGCTACGGCGGTGGTATCTGACCCGCCCCGGCCCAAGGTGGTGATCCGGCCTTCTGCCGACACACCCTGAAAGCCCGCCACCACGGCAACCTTGAAGCCCTCGGCAAACTTGGCGTCGATATTGTCACGCGGAATGCTGATAAACCGCGCCGAGGAATGCGCCGAGGTGGTGTTGATCGGCACCTGCCAGCCCTGCCACGACCGGGCAGGCACGCCGTCGTCCTGCAACCGCAGCGCCAAAAGCCCCGCCGTCACATTCTCACCCGACGATACAATCGCGTCATATTCCCTTGCGTCGTACAGCTTTGACGTGCCCTCGACCCAGCCCACCAGTTCATTGGTCTTGCCCGACATGGCGGATACAATGACGATCACGTCATAGCCCCGCGCCACTTCGGCCTGCACCTTCTTTGCGGCGTTTTCGATGCGGGCAAGGTCCGCAACCGAAGTGCCGCCGAATTTCATCACCAGAACCGGCATGTGTCCGCCCCGTCTTGCGCCATTCAGTCTTCTGCTGTTCAGCAGTCTCATTCAAAATCGGCTGCTTCATAGCAGAAGCCGGGGCAGGGGCAAGCACCGGACCGGGGCGGCATGACGATGTGTGAAACTTCCGTGACATCCGCACCGGCATTGATCTGGCGCAACTCTGGCGCAAGGGCGCGGGCATAGACCTGACAGGACCCTTGACGGAGCAAGCTGATGACCCTGACCTCGCAAGACCCTGCTGAACTGGCCAGCGCCCTGTTGACGGCATTGACCGCGCTGCAAACCAAAATGCTGGCAGAGGCTGAGGCCAGTGTGAAAGACTGGACCCCGCGCATCCACCGGCCCGAGTTTGCCGCCTCGGCCGCCAATATGGCCGATTGGCTGGCCCTGCGTCGTGCCGATTTGTCCGGGTTGCAAGCGCCGCTCTCGACCCTTGGCCTGTCGACCCTTGGCCGCCTTGATGCCCATGTTGGCCCGTCAGTTCAGGCGGTCTTGGCGGCATTGTCGCGCATTGCGGGGCAAACGCCGCTGGCTTTCCCCTCGCGCACGGATTTTGAAGCCGGTGAGGCGGTTCTGGCCGCCCGCCGCGATGAACTGTTCGGCGCGCAGGAACCCGGCGACCCGCGCACCCGCGTCATGGTCACCCTGCCAACCGAGGCGGGCACCGATGGCGGCACCCTGATTGCAAGCCTGGTCGAGGCTGGAATGGACTGCGTGCGGATCAACTGCGCCCATGATGGCCCGGACGTCTGGGGCGGCATGGTCACCTGCCTGCGCGCCGCCGAGGCCAAGACCGGGCGGCACTTCCCGATCTCGATGGACCTTGGCGGCCCGAAATTCCGGGTGACGGCGATAAAGGCGGGCAAGAAGGCTGGCGGCGGGAAGCATGTGTTTCAGGTGGGCGATCAGTTCGCGCTGGTCCGCGACCTTGAACACGCGCCCAAGGGCCTGTTCAGCGCCACCCTCTCGCATGAGGCGTTGGTGGACGCGCTGGCCCCGGGGGCCGAGGTGTCGGTTGACGATGGCAAGATCTGGGCCAGGGTCGATCATATCACGGACGGTGCGGCTGTGCTGACCATCACCCGGGTGCCGGAAAAGGGTGGCAAGATCAAACCGGAAAAGGGTGTGAACCTGCCCGGTGCCAACCTGCGTGTCGATGCCCTGACGCCGGACGATCTGAAGGCGCTGGATTTCGTGGTGGGCCATGCCGATGTCGTGTCATTTTCCTTCGTGCAGACGGTGGCGGATGTGCGGTCGCTGATTGCCGCGATGAAAGTCCGCGCCAGCCCCGGCAAGAAACTGCCCGCCATCGTCCTGAAGATCGAAACCCCCTTGGGCCTGCGCAACCTGCCGGAGTTGATTCTGGAGGCGGGCGGCACCTTGCCCGTCGGGGTGATGATCGCGCGCGGCGACTTGGCCGTGGAAATCGGCTTTGACCGCCTGTCAGAGATTCAAGAGGAAATCCTGTGGCTGTGCGAGGCCGCTCAAGTTCCGGTCATCTGGGCAACCCAAGTGCTTGAGGGCATGGTCCGCAACGGCCAGGCCAGCCGTGCCGAGGTGACCGATGCCGCGATGAGCCAGCGCGCTGAATGCGTGATGCTGAACAAGGGCCCGAACGCGGTAGAGGCGGTGACCTTCCTGCGCGATATCCTGTCAAGGATGGACCGCCACCAGACCAAGAAAAGCCCCCGCCTTGGGCCGTTGCGGGTCTGGCGCGGGCAAGAGGCCTAGCTGAGGTAAAAATCCAGCGGCGCCAGCGGTTTGGGCGCCGATATCCCCAAATGCGGGGCCAGGCTGATCTCCATCGTGCGGCAGATGGCGTCCAAGGGCAAAGCGTTGGGGGTGACGCCGTAAGGGTGCGACAGGTCCTCGGTCACTTCCGCCAGCCCCAGAAAGACGTAAGCGATCAGGCCGGTGAACACCGGGGTCAGCCAACCTTCCGCGCTGATCAGCGCCAGCGGGATCAGCAGGCAGTACAGATAGACCGTGCGGAAGATCAGCAGGGAATAGACATAAGGCAAGGGGGTGGCCGCAATCCGCTCGCCCCCGGCCTGATTAAGCTCCATCGAGGCCAGACGCCCGGTCAGCGTCCGCGCGCCGAACCCATCCAGAGTGCCCGCCCGCCGCGCCTCGCCCAAGAGCGCCGACATGGCATCCAGTGCCGCACCGGACGTGGCAACCTCACCCCAGGCCAGCGCCGCACCATCGGGCGGCAGCTTGCGCAACTGGCAGCGGTGCAACTGGGCAAAGGCCAGTGCCAGCCGGATCAACGGCGCGGCCTGCGCCTTCGGCAGGAACACGTCGGCCTCGCGCGCCAAAGCCCGCAGGTCAACCAGCAGGTTGCCCCACAGCTTGCGCGCCTCCCACCAGCGGTCGTAGGCCGCGTTGTTGCGAAAGCCAAGGAACAACGACAGCGCCACGCCCAGCACTGAAAACGGCGTCGCCGCCGATTGTGGCAGGGCAAAGACCAAATGGTCAAACGCCACCAGCGCCGCCGAGATCGCCACGAAGGTCAGCAAGGTCGGCCCGATATGCGGCAGGACAGAGCCTTTGGTGGCGAACAGGATCTGCCAAAGCCCGGGCTTTTCACGAATTATCAAGCTGGTACCCCCACGCAGGCTTAACGGTTGCCCTGATCAGACAGCCAGAACCGCCGTAAGCACCGTCTGCGCCTTGGCGGGCAATGTCCAGTCACCCGCCCCGTTGCCGTGCATGTCACCAAGGATCAACCCCTGTGCCGCCTCGTCGGCGCCTCTTCACCAAGGATCAACCCCTGCGCCGCCTCGTCGGCGCCTCTTCACCAAGGATCAACCCCTGTGCCGCCTCGTCGCAGTCCACTTCGCCAAGGATCAGCCCCTGCGCCGCCTCATAACTCACCCGCCCGACACGGCCTTTCGGCGCGCCCGCGCTGGCACACCTTTCGCCTGCCGTGAAGGCGCGCAGGTCGTCGCAGCCCTTGTGCAAGGCCGTTGATCGTGGCGCTGGTGGCAGGCGTCAGCGAAACAGGTCACGCGGCCTGCGTCAGCCCCGGCGCAACCGGCCGCCACTGCCCTCGTGCGCGCCCTTGCCAAAGGCCTGAAATGGCGTCTGGGCCCGTCATCACATTCCTGCCGTGTCAGCCTGTGGTGACTTCGCGGCCGGGCCAAACAGCACTTTGACATCCCGGAACGCAGTTTGGCGCGTCACCGGGGCTTCAGGCGGCCCCAAACGACCGGTCTCGCGTCTGAAGTGCCCGCCAGCCAATGTCGCTGCGGCAAAAGCCTTCCGGCCAATCCAGATGGTCGATCATGCCGTACGCCCGGTTGCGCGCCTCTTCCAGCGTGCCGCCGCGGGCTGTGATGTTCAGAACCCGGCCTCCGTTGGCCAATATCTGCCCGTCTTCTTCCATCGTCCCGGCGTGGAAACACATATGCCGGCTGTCCTCGGGCAACCGGCCCAGACCGTGGATGATCGAGCCCCTTTGGTACGCCCCCGGATAGCCCCGCGCCGCCATCACCACCGTCAAAGCATGGTCATCGGCCCAGTTGACGCGGGCCTGATCCAGCCGCCCCTCGGCACATGCCAAGAGCAGGTCCAGTGCCTGCGCGCCAAGCCGCATCATCAGCACCTGACATTCCGGGTCACCAAAGCGGGCGTTGTATTCCACCAGCCGCGCGTGGCCGTTCTCAATCATCAGCCCGGCGTACAGAACCCCCTGATAGGGTGTGCCGCGCCGTGCCATCTCGGCAATGGTCGGCATGACAATCTCGGCCATGGCTTGGGCCTGAATGGCATCGGTCAAGACCGGCGCAGGCGAGTAAGCACCCATGCCGCCGGTGTTCGGCCCGGTATCGCCGTCACCCACCCGTTTGTGATCCTGCGCCGTGCCGATGGGAAGGGCGTTGACGCCATCGGTCAGGATGAAGAAGCTGGCTTCCTCGCCGGTCATGAACTCCTCAATGACCACTTCGGCACCCGCCGCACCAAACTCGCCGCCGAACATGTCATCGACGGCAGCCATTGCCTCGGCCTGCGTCATGGCAACGATGACACCCTTGCCCGCAGCCAAGCCATCGGCCTTCACCACAATCGGCGCCCCCTGCGCCCTGATATAGTCCCGCGCCGGACCGGCTTCCGTGAACCGCGCATAAGCCGCGGTCGGTGCGCCGCAAGCATCGCAAATCTCTTTGGTGAAGGCTTTCGAGGCCTCCAGCCGCGCCGCCGCGGCACTGGGCCCAACCGTCAGGATGCCTGCCGCCCGCGTCGCATCCGCAACACCTGCGGCCAGTGGAGCCTCTGGCCCCACCACCACGAAATCCACCGCGTTTTCGGCACAAAAGGCCACAACCGCCGCACCGTCCAGCACATCAAGGTCCGCCACCTCGGCCAGCATGGCGATCCCGGCATTGCCGGGGGCGACAATCAGCCGGTCGGTCTTGGGGTTCTGCTTGATGGCCCAGGCCAGGCTATGCTCGCGTCCGCCGCTTCCAAGGATAAGGATGTTCATGGGCAAGCGCTCCTGACTTGGCAAAGGGATAGGGGCCACATAAGGTCAAGAAACCGGCACGGCAAGTATCCGGGGCAAGTATCCGGGCGGCCCGGCCATGATTGACCCAATCCCCTTGAGACATGGTCGCAAGACCAGCCCCTGGCCCCGCTGTGGTGGCGGCGGTAAGGTCGATGAATGCGGCCAATATGATCAGGCAACACCTGCCGCTTGCGGCCCGCGTTCTGGCGGGGTTGGCCCTCGTTCTCATCACCTTCCGCTGGACCGGGCGCGGCCTGTTTTTAGGCTTTGCCGCCGCCTGTCTGGTTCTGGCCGTCTGGCTGCGCCGGCCCAAACGCAAACGCGGGTCGCACCACGGTGTGCAGGCCCCCGGCGTCGGTGAGGAATCATCCTGGCTTCTTGCCGTAGGGCTTGACCCGCACCACCGCCCGCATCTCGCGCAGGACCATGACCCCAGCCATGTCGGGTTCGGCGATGTCATACCTGCCAGCGGTGGCGACCATTGGTTTGGCGATGGCGGCAGCGATGTCGGCCGCGATGGAGGAGGTGGCGGTGTCGGCGATGGCGGCAACGATGGAGGAGGTGGCGGGGATGACGGTGTCGGCAGCGATGGAGGAGGTGGCGGTGATGGCGGTGTCGGTGGCGGGTACGGCGGAGGCGACTGGACAAGCGCCCTCCATCTGCCAGATACAACGAACAACGGAGAACCCCATGGCCCTGTTCGAAGACGACGACACTCCCGCCCCGCGCCCCGGCAACAGCCCCGAATACACCGTCTCGGAACTTTCCGGCGCGGTCAAACGCATCATCGAGGGCGAATTTGGCCTGATCCGCGTGCGGGGTGAAGTGGGCCGGGTGTCCCGCCCCGCCTCTGGCCACCTCTATTTCGACCTCAAGGATGACCGCAACGTCATCGCCGCCATCTCGTGGAAGGGTCAGGTCGCCAAGATGCAGGTCCGTCCCGAAGAGGGGATGGAGGTTGTGGCGACCGGCCGGATGACCACCTTCCCCGGCCAGTCGAAATACCAGATGATCGTCGAGGATGTCGCTCCCGCAGGGGCCGGTGCCCTGATGGCCATGCTGGAAAAGCGCAAAGCCGCCCTCACAGCCGAGGGCCTGTTTGACCCCGCCCGCAAGCAGCCCATCCCCTACCTGCCATCGGTGATCGGCGTCGTCACCTCGCCAAGCGGAGCCGTCATCCGCGACATATTGCACCGCCTGCGCGACCGCTTCCCGCGCCACGTCCTGATCTGGCCGGTCGCCGTGCAGGGCCAAAACTGCGCGTCAGAAGTGGCCGCGGCCATCAAAGGCTTCAACGCCATCGAACCCGGCGGCCCAATCCCGCGCCCCGACCTGATCATCGTGGCAAGGGGCGGCGGCAGCCTTGAAGACCTCTGGGGCTTCAACGAGGAAGTGGTGGTCCGCGCCGCCGCCGCCTCCAAAATCCCGCTGATCTCTGCCGTGGGCCATGAAACCGACACCACCCTGATCGACTACGCCGCCGACCTGCGCGCACCCACACCCACCGCTGCGGCCGAAATGGCCGTCCCGGTCCGTGCCGACCTGCTGGCCACCCTCGCTGACCTGAACGCCCGCCAGTCCCGCGCGGCCCGCGCCCTGTTGGACCGCCGTGGCCAGCGCCTGCGCGACCTGTCACGCGCCCTGCCACGGCTTGATGCCCTGCTCTCCGCCCCACGCCAGCGCTTTGATGCCGCCGTCCAGCGCCTCGCAGGTGGCCTGTCGCTGGCGACCGCCCGCAAACGCACAAGATTCGAGGCGCTGTCGGCCCCCCTGCGCCCGGCGATCCTCGCCAACCTGATCCAGCGCCACCGCGTCAGCCTGACCCAGCAAACAGCCTCCCTGAACGCCCGCGCCGACCTGCGCCTTGAACGCGCTGGAACTGCACTCGATAAATGGGCCTCCCGCCTCGCCCCCGCCCTGTCGCGCCTGATCGCCACCGCCGCCCGCGACGCAGCCCAACACCGCGACCAGCTTTCAGCCCTTGGCCAGCGCCTGAACACCGCCCTGCCCAAACGCCTGAATGAATTGACCGCCCGCCTTGACGCGCTTGACCGCACCCGCCAAACCCTCGGCTACGCCGAAACCCTGCGCCGGGGCTACGCCGTGGTCTGGGGCGACGGCGCCGTCGTCACCACCGTGGCCCAGGCCGAAAAGGCACAAGTGCTTGAGATCGAGTTTCAGGACGGCCGCATGACCCCAAAATCCGCGCCGAAGAAATCCAGGGCTTCGGAACCAAAACCCACCCAAGGCTCACTTTTCTAACCCTTTTCATTTGTTCATAAGTATCCCACGGGGGGTCTGGGGGGTGTGAAACCCCCCAGCCGTGTCCGCCAAGCGCGCCCTGTGTCTAAACCCCGACCTTCGGCCCCGGGCATTGCATCGGCTGGCTGGTCTGGTCGACCTCCGCCAAAGATGTGTTGCCCTCGCCGATGAACAGGGCCACCAGCCCGGATTTGCCCTTGAAGAACTGCCAGCAATTGGTGTCGGGGTTGTCCTCGTAGGTAAAGCAGATCATCGGCGCCTGTGCCGCGGTCTGCTCTTCGGTCCAGGTGCCGTATTCGCAGGGCTGGTCGGTGAAGGCCCAGACCACCTGACGTCCAGCCAGATATTCCTCTTGCCCCCAGACTTGCCCCCCAGCCCCATAGGTCAGGGTCTTGCCATAGGCATAGGCCTCAAACTCCGCCGCCGACAGGGGTGGGCCAAGGTTCGCAGCCGAGTCCTGCGACATGTGTGGTTCGTCCGGCTTGGGTGGGTCGGCCACGGCGGGCAGCGGTAACAGACAGACAAGGATCAGGGCGAGGCGGTTCACGAAGCGGTTCATATCGGTATCTTGCCAAACCCGCACCGCAAAAGCCAGTAACGCCTTGGCGAGCCGCCGCGAGGCTCTGTCCCCCGTCAAACTCTTTCCCCCATCAGGCCCTGTCCCCCGTCAAACTCTGTCCCCCGTCGGTGTCTTTCCGCCGTCAGGGACTGGCCGCTGTCAGGGACTGGCCGCTGTCAGGGACTGGCCGCCGTCAGGGACTGGCCGCCGTCAGGGACTGGCCGCTGTCAGGGACTGGCCGCCGTCAGGGACTGGCCGCCATCGCGCCCGCAACCATGGGCCGCATCCGCCTGCGCCAATGCGGTGGGTACAAGGCGACAAGGCAGGCCAAAGGCAGCGGCCAGGGCAGCATTGGCATGTCATTGGCCAACTGAAGGGCGGGGAAGGGCCGGGCGGGGTGGGTGTGGTGGTCGGAATGGCGGGCTGCATTCAGCATCAGCGCACTGCTGAACAGATGCGGCGCGTTCCAGCTGTGCCCGCCCGTCACAGGCTCCAGCCGCCCACCCTCCGCGACCGGGCCCTCCGCCATCCGGCCCAAAGCGCTGTGCCGGACCAACCCGTAATGTTGCACATAGTCCGACAGCAGCACCTGCGCCCCGAAATGGAACCCCAGGGCCGCCCAGACCAACACCCCCGGCCAGCCAGCCAAGCCATAACCCGCTGTCAGCGCCAGAACAGCGCCCCCGCCATAGGCCCAATAGGGGTTCACCGCCTTGCCCTGCCGCAAGGCCCGTTCTGCCGCAAGCCCGGCCCGCAGGCTGCCACCCCAGGCCCGGATCAGGAACCGGTAATAGCTTTCCCCCTCCGGCGCCGAGTTCGGGTCCGCCCCCGACGCCACAAACCGGTGATGCACCAGCCGATGGGCCGAGGCGTGGTGGCCGAAGATCAGCGCCGCATAAACCGCCATCCCAAGCCAGACCAACCCGCGTCCGCGCCGGTGGATCAACTCATGCGCCGCCGGATGGGCAACCTGCCCGAACCACAGACCGCCTGCCAGAAACAGCGCCGCCCGCGCCGCCAACCCAAGGCCCGAAGGCCCCGCCACGGCCCAGACCACCCCCGGCAGCGCCGCCAAAGCGCCCAGCCCCAGCCCCACCAGCAGCAGGTCCGACCCGGGAAACTCGCAGGTGTCGCTGGTCCCGGCCACCAGCGGCAGGCAGACATCCAGCACCACCACCGCCCCCGCCAGATAGCCAAGGGCCAGCCAGACCCAGACCCCGCCCCAAACACACCCCAAGACCAGCAAGACCAAAGGGCTTGCGGCGGCGACGGCGAACAGGGGCACGGACAACGCTTTCATGCGGCAGATCTAGTGCAACCGGCGCGCAAGGGGAATGCCTGCCCGATCCCGCCGCTTGCATCCGCGCGCCACGCGGCCTAGGTGAAGGCAAACCATCCGGGGCCACCCCATGTCCTTCTTCAAAAAGCTGCGCGACAAGCTGTTCCGCTCCTCCGACAAGATCGGCGAGGGGCTGGAGGCTTTGGTGGCCGACACAAGCGCGGCCGAGCCTGACAAGACCGCCCCCGACAAGACCGCCCCCGACAGGGCCACCTCTGACAGGGCCACCTCTGACAGGGCCAACCCTGACAAGTCCACCTCAGACAAGTCCACCTCCGACAAGACCGCCTCTGACAAGTCCGCCTCTGACAGGGCCGCCTCGGACAGGCCCGGCCTGATTGGCCGACTTCTGGGCCGCGATGAAACCCGCCGCGTGCTTGACGACGCCATGCTGGAAAGCCTTGAAGAGCTGCTGATCCGCTCTGACATGGGCGTCGACACGGCCCTGCGGGTGACAGCCAACATCGCCGAGGGCCGCTTCGGCAAGCGCATCTCTTCCTCTGACCTCAAAGAGGCCCTTGCGACCGAGATTGCCCGCATCATGGAACCCGTCGCCCGGCCCATGCCGCTTTATCCGCAAAAGCCGCAGGTCGTGCTGGTGGTGGGGGTCAACGGTTCTGGCAAGACCACCACGATCGGCAAGCTGGCCTCACAGTTCAAGGCGGTCGGCAAGTCGGTGGTGATTGCCGCCGGTGACACCTTTCGCGCGGCAGCGGTGGAACAGCTGCAAATCTGGGGCCAGCGCGCCGGTGTGCCGGTGCTGACAGCGCCCGAAGGGTCAGACCCAGCCTCTCTCGCCTTTGACGCCCTGACCAAAGCCCGGGCTGATGGTGCTGACCTTCTGCTGATCGACACCGCAGGTCGGTTGCAGAACCGCGCCGATCTGATGGAGGAACTGGCCAAGATCGTTCGCGTGCTGCGCAAGATTGACCCCTCGGCCCCGCATAACACTTTGCTGGTTCTGGATGCCACCACCGGCCAGAACGCCCTGCTGCAAGTTGAGGTTTTCCGCAAGATCGCCGATGTCTCGGGCCTTGTGATGACCAAACTTGACGGCACGGCGCGCGGCGGCGTGCTGGTGGCGCTGGCCGACAAATTCGGCCTGCCGATCCATGCGATTGGCGTGGGCGAGCAGATTGACGACCTTGCGCCCTTCGATCCGCAGGACTTCGCCAACGCCTTGGTTGGCCGGGACGTCTGACCCCATATGACCGCAGCGCTTCTTTCCATGGTGGGCACGCCTGCCGGGCATCGGCTGGCCATTGGTCTGGCTTTGCTGGCGGCTGTGCTGCACGCCATGTTCGGCGCCTTGCAAAAGGGCCGCGATGACCCATGGCTCACCCGCGCCGCGATTGACGCCAGCTATGGCCTGATCGCCGCCCCCGTTGCCCTGTTCGTCGTGCCCTGGCCTGAACCGCACATGTGGCCGATCTTTGCCGGGGCCTTCCTGATCCATGCAGGCTACAAGATCGCCCAAGCCATGACCTATGACCGTGCGCCTTACACCGTGGTCTACCCCGTGGTGCGTGGCACCGGCCCGTTCTTCACCGTGCTTTTTGCAGGCCTGGTCTTTGGCGAGCATTTCCTGCCGCTGCAATGGGTTGGCCTTGGGTTGCTGCTGGCGGGCATCTTCGGGCTGGCGGGCCACTCGCTGTGGCAACTGGGGCCGAATGCCGCCAGCCTGCTGCCTGCGCTGGGTCTGGCTTTCGGGACCGGCGGGTTTGTGGCCGCATATACCACCTATGACGCCTGGGGCATCAGGGCCACGGCGGACCCGTTCACCTTCCTTGCATGGTTCTTCATGATCGACGGGGTGTTCATTCCGGTCATCACCTGGCGACGCTGGATCAAGTTGTCGTCAGACCGCATCCCGCCCCTTGTCAAACGCGGCATATTCGGTGCCTTCGTGGCGTTCTTCTCGTTCGGGTCGGTGATGATGGCCACACGGCTGGACCGGGTGGGCGAGGCTGCGGCCTTGCGCGAAACCTCGACCGTATTTGCCGCCTTGATTGGCTGGCTGGTTCTGGGCGAGAAGGTGGGACCGTGGCGCGGCGCGCTGATGGGATTGATCGCACTGGGTGCAGTGGTGATGGAGGGTGCGGGATGAACGATCCTAAAGCTGGCGGGCCCAAAGCTGGCGGGCCCAAAGCTGGCGGGCCTGAAGCTGACGGGCCTGAAGCTGACGGGCCTGAAGCTGGCGGGCAGAAAGCTGACGGGCCTGAAGCTGGCGGGCAGAAAGCTGACGGGCCTGAAGTTGATCGGCAGAAAGCCTATGACAACCGGCTGAAACTGGCGCTGGAATATGGGCCGCTGGTGCTGTTCATGCTGGGCTATTGGTTCTTGAAGGACAAAAGTCTGACCTTGGCGGGGCAGACCTATTCCGGCTTCATCGTCTCTACCGCCGTGTTCGTGGTGATCTTCGTGGCCTCTATCCTTGGGCTTTGGAAGCTGACCGGCAGGATAGCGCCGATGCAGATCATCACGCTGGTGGTGGTGCTGTTCATGGGCGGGCTGACGGTCTGGTTCAACGACCCGCGGTTCATCAAGATGAAGCCCACGATCATCTACATCTTCTTCGCGGCAGCGCTTGGCGTTGGCCTGCTGCAAGGCAAATCCTACCTTCGTCTGGTGATGGAGGACGCCATTCCCTTGGCACCAGAGGGTTGGATGATCCTGACCCGACGGATTGCGATGTTCTTCGCAGGCCTTGCGGTGCTGAACGAAGTGGTCTGGCGCAACTTCTCGGACGGGACATGGGTGATGTTCAAGACGGTTGGTCTGACGCTGGCCATGTTCGCCTTCCTCTTGACCCAAGCCAAACTGCTTGAGAAATACGGCGCTCCGCCAGCGGACGACAAATGATCTGACGCTCAGGCCGCAGCGGTTTTGACATATCCCTGCCCAAATCGGCTGGCATATCAGGTGAAGGATAGTGGCGGGGGCTGACATGCTGGGCGACATCATCAAGACGATGCGGCGGTTTCTGGCGCTGTTCCGGCCCGGCCCCAACCAACCCTGGACGATCATGCTGCCGCTGGGCCTTATGGCGCTGGTCTGGGCCATCTTGCGCAGTCTGGCCCTGCCAGAGCGCGAGGCCTTCATGGCCGCCTTTGTCCTCGCCATGGGCCTGCGGATGGCCCTGCGCGCCGATGGCACCATAGCAAGCCTGCAAGACAAGATATCGAACCGCCGCGCTTTGATGCTGGCGCTGATGATCGCTCCGGCGGCCCTTGCCGTGCTGATCTGGATCGGAGAGCCGTTATGGTGCCAGCGCTTCCTGTCGGTTTATTTCGGCATCAACGCCTGCCTGTACCTTCTGGACGTGGTGGATGGTCGCCACGCCATGGTGCGCCACCTTTTGCCCGACAGCCGCCCGCGCGGCGCTGACCCGATGATGAGCCGGGTTTTGGCGATTTGCTACTTGGCGCTGGTTCTGCTTAATGAAACGCTGATCCATCAGGCCTCGCTGCCGGTCTGGCTGATTTACTTCGGCCTGCTGCCCGTGCTGCTGCGCCGCCTTGTCCTGGCCCTGAAGCGCACGGTGGACGAGGCCTATGCCAAAGGTTACGGTCGCCAGTAACTGCCCCCCCATAACCGCACCCCCCATAACCGCACCCCAAGATTTTTCGCCGAAAAATCTTGGGCCCTTGCGGCATCGTTGACCTTCCCCCTCACCTGCGCTAAGCACAGCGCCGTGGCGATTTGTTACCGGATTGCGGGCCACGTTAAACATGCCGCTAAAATGGTCAGAGCGTCCCTGCGCACTCCCCATGCATTCCGGTTTCGGATTTGACTGCGCCAAGGAGGCCGGAAGATGAGCAAGGACTGGAACACCCGCACGAAACTTGTGCACGAAGGCAGCCGCCGCAGCCAGTATGGCGAGATGGCCGAGGCAATCTTCCTGACCCAGGGCTTTGCCTATCCCGATGCCGAAAGCGCTGAACAACGCTTCATCAAGGCTGGCGATGACGAATTCATCTATGCCCGCTATGGCAACCCCACGACGCGGATGTTCGAAGAGCGCATCGCGGCGCTGGAGGGCACCGAAGACGCCTTCGCCACCGCCTCGGGCATGGCGGCCGTGTCGGGTGCGCTGACCTCGATGCTGCGGGCGGGCGATCACATCGTGTCGTCCCGCGCGCTGTTCGGATCGTGCCTGTATATCCTCGAAGAGGTCCTGACCCGCTACGGCGTCAAGGTCAGCTTCGTTGACGGGGCCGATCTGGACCAATGGCGGGCGGCAGTCACTCCCGGTACCAAGGCGGTGTTCTTTGAGAGCATGTCGAACCCGACGCTGGAACTGATCGACATCCGGGCTGTGTCAGAAATCGCCCACAAGGTTGGCGCTTTGGTCGTGGTTGACAATGTCTTCGCCACGCCGATCTTTTCCAAAGCCGTCGAACAGGGTGCCGATGTCATCGTCTATTCCACCACCAAGCACATCGACGGGCAGGGCAGGGCGCTGGGCGGTGTGGTCTGCGCCTCACGCGAATTCATCCGCAAGACGCTTGAACCCTACTTGAAACACACCGGCGGCTCGATCTCGCCCTTTTCGGCCTGGTTGATGCTGAACGGCATGGTCACGCTGGACCTGCGCTGCCGGGCGATGGCAGAGGCTGCGCGGAAAGTGGCCGATGCGCTGGAGGGCGATCCGCGCATATCCAAGGTAATCTACCCCGAACTGGCCAGCCACCCCCAGCACCAGCTGGCGATGGAGCAGATGGGATCAGGCGGCACTTTGGTGACTTTTGAGGTCAACGGCGGCAAGGAAGCGGCGTTCCGCTTTATGAACGCCTTGGAAATCATCAAGATTTCCAACAATCTGGGCGATGCCAAGTCGATTGCCACCCATCCGACCACCACAACCCACCAGCGCCTGCCGCAAGACCAGAAAGACAAACTGGGCATCACCCCGGGCCTGATCCGCCTGTCTGTCGGCTTGGAGGATGTGAATGATCTGATTGCTGATCTTCAACGCGGGCTGGCCGCAATCTGATATAACGAAGTTCCACGGGGGGCCATGCAAACACCCCCCGTCTTATCTTCTGGCCCATTTTCTGGCCGATGTGTTGGCCGATCATCCGGTGACGCGGTCAGCGCGCATCAGTCACGCAAGGCTTGGCCGACGGGGAATTCACCCTATATCCCATTTGCGAACGATGGAACAAAGGAACTGCTGCCATGAACATCCATGACCCAGAGCTGGAACGCAAACCGGGCCGGGCCGAGGCTTTGGCTGCTTTGGCCACCCTGCGCCTTTGGGCCGACCGCGCGAGTGAGGCCGACATTGTGGCGCTTGCCCCCTCGGCAGGCGCGCTGGTTGGTGGCGGCTATCCGGTGATGAGCCGCGATTATCCGCAAGCCTTCCGCGTTGATGACATCTACAAGGAAGGCTTGCCAGATCTGCAAAACGGCCCCGCCAGCCTGATTGTCGGGGCCAAGCAGGTGATCCAGCATGTCGGCATTTCCAATTTCCGGCTGCCGATCCGCTACCGCACCCGTGACGGGCTTGGCCGGTCGGGCGGCGAGGTCATGCTGGAAACTTCCGTGACCGGCACCGTCAGCCTTGAGGCGGAAAAGAAGGGCATCAACATGAGCCGCATCATGCGGTCATTCTATGCCCATGCCGAACGGGATTTCAGCTTTCAGGTGATCGAACATGCGCTTGAGGACTACAAACGCGATCTTGGGTCGTTCGATGCCCGGATTCAAATGCGGTTTTCTTTCCCGGTCAAGGTGGGTTCGCTGCGGTCCGACCTGTCGGGCTGGCAATATTATGACATAGCGCTTGAACTGGTCGACACGGCTGGCGCTCGCAAGCAGATCGTGCATCTGGATTTCGTCTATTCCTCGACCTGCCCGTGCAGCCTTGAATTGTCAGAACACGCCCGCCGCACCCGGGGCCAATTGGCCACGCCGCACTCGCAACGTTCGGTCGCGCGGATTTCGGTTGAGGTGATTGGCGAAGAGGTTCTGTGGTTCGAAGACCTGATCGACATCGCCCGCGCGGCGGTGCCGACAGAGACCCAGGTGATGGTCAAGCGCGAGGATGAGCAGGCCTTCGCCGAGCTGAACGCCGCCAACCCGATCTTCGTGGAAGACGCCGCCCGCAGCTTCTGTGCTGCGTTGCAAGCCGACGACCGCATCCGCGATTTCCGGATTGTGGCAAGCCATCAGGAAAGCCTGCATTCGCACGACGCCGTGTCCGTCCTGACCGAGGGCCCGACCTTCGCCGCCGAAAGCCTGGACCCGCGGTTGTTCGCCAGCCTGTACCACGTTGGTTGATTGAGCCGGCAGAGCGCGCTCTGCGGACCCGGCTGGGGGGTTTCACACCCCCCAGACCCCCTGTGGAGTATTTGGGCCTCGGTGAAGGGTGAAAGATTGACAAAAGGTTTACAGTTTTTTGTAACCTATTGTTTTTACGCGAGTATCACACGATTTCACGCGTGCAATGATGGCGTCAGACGGCAGCGGCGGCCTGTACGGCGACGACGATGTCTTCGACCACTTCGGCCAGCAGGGCGGGGTCCTCGCATTCGGCCATGACGCGGATCAGGGGTTCGGTGCCGGATTTGCGGATCAGAAGGCGACCCTTGCCAGCGATCCGGGTCGCATTGGCAGAGATGATGGCCTGAACCGAGGGCATGTCCAGCGGTTTGGCGCCAGCGGTGAAGCGGACGTTTTTCAGAAGTTGCGGGACGGTTTCAAACTGCTTGACCAGTTCGGAGGCGGCCTTTCCGGTGCGGGCCATTTCGGCCAGAAACTGCAAACCGGCAATCAGGCCGTCGCCGGTGGTGGCATAGTCGGTCATCACGATGTGGCCCGACTGTTCGCCGCCAAGGTTCCAGCCGCCGCGCCGCATCGCCTCGACGACATAGCGGTCGCCGACGGCGGTGCGTTCCAGCCGGAGGCCGCGATGGGTCAGGAAGCGCTCCAGCCCAAGGTTGGACATGACGGTGGCCACCAGAGTGCCACCCTTCAGCTTGCCGTCATCGGCCCAGCGGGCGGCCAGGAGCGCCATGATCTGGTCGCCGTCCGCCACATGCCCGGTCTCGTCGATGATCATCACCCGGTCGGCATCGCCGTCAAGACTGATGCCAACATGCGCGCCATGCGCCACCACAGCCTCGGCGGCCGTCTGGGTGTGGGTTGATCCGACCCGGTCGTTGATATTGGTGCCGTTCGGGGTGACGCCCACCGGGATCACCTCGGCCCCCAGTTCCCACAGCACTTCCGGCGCGGCCTTGTAGGCGGCACCGTTGGCGCAGTCGATCACCACTTTCAGGCCGTCCAGCGTCAGGCCTGCCGGGAAGGTGGTCTTGACGAATTCCTGATAGCGGCCACGGCCGTCGTCGATCCGCCGCGCGCGGCCAATCTTTTCGGGTTCTGCCGGGATGATTTCTCCGGCGACGATGCTTTCAATCTCGGTCTCCGCCTCATCCGACAGCTTGAAGCCATCGGGGCCGAAGAACTTGATGCCGTTGTCCTGGTGTGGGTTGTGGCTGGCGCTGATCATCACGCCCAGATCGGCCCGCATGCTGCGGGTCAGGAACCCGACGGCAGGAGTTGGCACCGGGCCCAGCAGCAGCACGTTCATCCCCGTGCTGCACAGGCCCGCCGTCAGCGCATTTTCCAGCATGTAGCCTGACAGCCGCGTGTCCTTGCCAATCACCACCCGGTGGCCTGCCGAGCCATCGCGGCGGAAATACCGCCCCGCCGCAGCCCCCAGCTTCAACGCCATCTCGGCGGTCATCGGATAGGTGTTGGCCCGGCCGCGGACGCCATCGGTGCCAAACAGTTTGCGGGTCATAGCGCGTCTCCTCTGCTGGTGGCCTGCCACAAGGACAAGGCCTGCCGGGTTTCGGCCACATCATGCACCCGGATCATCTGCACGCCCTGTGCTACACCCCACAGCGCCACGGCCAATGAGCCCGGCATCCGCCGAGCCGCCTCGGCCTCGGCCCCGATGGTCCCGATAAAGCGCTTGCGCGAGGCACCCAGCAGAACTGGCAAACCAAGGTTGTGAAACAGGCTCATGCGTTGCAGCAGGGCCAGATTGTGGGTCAACGTCTTGCCAAAGCCGATGCCGGGGTCGATGGCTATATTCGCGCGCACGATGCCTGCGGCCTCCGCCTCGGCCACGCGGGCGGCAAGGGCGTCATAGACATCCAGCAAGACATTCTCATAGCGCGGATCGTCCTGCATGGTGGCAGGTGTGGCGATGGAGTGCATCAGGATCACAGGCACCGCCTTTTCGGCCACCAAAGCCGCCATGTCCGGATCAAACCGCAAGGCTGTCACGTCGTTGACCCAAGACGCGCCGGCCTCCAGCGCTGCGCGCGCCACCGCAGCCTTGCGGGTATCAATCGAAATCGCGACATCAAGGCCACCCTCGCGCAAAGCGCCAATCACCGGCGCGGTCCGCGAGATCTCTTCGTCAACCGAAACCTCATCCGCCCCGGGCCGCGTGCTTTCACCACCAATGTCGATGATCTCGGCACTCGAGGCCATCAGCCGCCCCTGCATCACCGCCGCATCGGGGCGCAGAAACAGCCCGCCATCTGAAAAGCTGTCTGGCGTGATGTTCAGAATGCCCATGATCCGGGGCCGGTCCAGACGCAGCGCCCCAAAATCGGCGCGCGCCGCCGAAAGACGCAGCTGGTCATCCTCCGCCAGATCAGAAGCCGCAATGATCCGGGGCGCGCCACTTCGGTTCAGCACCTCCACCCGGTCAAACCAGCATGGCCCTCCGGCCACGGCCAGGGCGCCTTGCGGTCGGGCGGCATCTGTCATCGCGATCGGGCGAAGATAATCCTGCAAACCTGCGTCCTTCATCTTGGCCCAAATACTCTGCGGGGGGTCCGGGGGGGGCAAAACCCCCCGGCCTGTCCACCTGCGCGCCGTTTGGGATTATGCGCATCCGGACCAGCCAGCAAGGGCAGCGTTCAGGCCTGCTCTACTGTCACGCGGCTTCCTGCCGGAAGTGCAACAGTTCCGTGAACGATCAGCCGGTTCGCCGCCATCACCTCGGCCAGCCATAGCGCCAGTACCACCGGGTCACGCGATTGCGGGCCGTCGGTGGCGTCCAGCACCATTTTGGAGGGCGCCCAGACCAACATCTGGCCGCGCTTTACCGCCCAGTCGATCTCTGTCCGCGTCTCCATCACCACGCAGCGCGGGTCGCGGGCGGCCAGAACCCAGGCGTTCTGCTCAATCGCCAGCAGATCAACGCGGCGCTGGGTGGGCTTGTGGCCGGTTTCGGGCCGGGGCAGGTCGGGGAGGCCGACCGTAAGGATCACCGGCAGGCCGTGTAAGGCCAAGGCGTCCAGCCGCGCCGCCAGATCGGGTGTGGCGATGGCGGCATTGTCCAGAAACACCACCAAAGGATGCAGCGCCGCCTCTTGCCCGTTCTGCCCCACCACCTGCAAGGCGGCTTCGGCACGCGAGCGGACAATCTCCACACCCAGCTTGTAGGGGCCAATGTCCAGCTTCTCGATCCGCACAAAGACCCGCATCGCCTGCGGTTCAGCCAGAATGCGTTCGGCCACCCGTTCGGCAAGGGTTTCCAGCAGGTTCAGGCGTTCCGCCGCCAGTTCCCCGGCGATCGACTCGGTGATGCGGTCATAAGACAGGATGCGGTCGACGTCATCGTTCAGCGGCTGCGGGGCGGGGCGCACTTCGACCACGACGTTGAACATGATGCGCTGGCGGTGGCCGCGTTCCTTCTGGAAAGCGCCGATATCGACTTCGACCACATGGTCGCGCAGCGAAATCCGGTCGCGCGGGTCAGCGCTGGCGGAAGCCACGGCGCGCTCTTCGGGATGGGCGAAGGCAAGGCGGATGTCTGAGGTCATGGTGCCCTCTTTCCAGGTCGTACAGGCCAAATTGACGGGGTCAGCCTAGCGCCGGACCGCGCGGTTGCCATGCCCGAAGCCGACCCCTTGTGCAAGTGGGCCGACCCGCACAGGCCAAACGTCATGCCCTCAAGACGCCATCCGGTAGAACAGATGGCCGCCAATCGCGGCAGTTTTCACCACATGGCCCCAGGACGGGCGCGACCAGCGGGCGTGGAAATAGGTGGCTCCGGCGGTCAAAGCGCGGGGGGCACCGTCCAGCATGACGCGGGCAATGCGGCTCGCGCGGTCGATGGCTGTGGGGTCGCGCATGTCATCGGCCATACCGTCGCAGATATAGGAAAAGGCGCAGGACCCGCCGCCTTGGGCATGGATCACGCCGCAGACCGACTTCGGGAAGCCCGGCGCCTCGACCCGGTTCATGATCACTTCGGCCACGGCGAACTGGCCGTCAATCTCTTCGCCCCGCGCCTCGAAGTAGACGGCACGGCGCAGGCAATCCCATTCGGCATCGCCTTTGGGGGCAGGCAGTGTGGCCAGCCAGTCGTCGGTATAGGCGATCAGCACCGGCTTGGCGGCTTTGCCGGGTTTGACGATTTCGGGCCCACGGGCCAGTGCCGCAAGTTGCGCCTCGGCCAAGGCGTTTACCGTTTCATGTTCGGCTTCGAATAACGAGGCGAACTGCGCCCCCATGGCATTGGTTGGCGTGTTGGACTGGCTCACCGTCACATCGGCGAAGGCCGCGCCCGTCAGGACAATCAGGGCCATCGAGGCCATGGTCCGGCGAAGGTGCAAGCGCATTGTCTACTGATCCCGGTTGTTTCCCCAAGTCGTTTTCCGTGCCTTTCCGGGCTGCGGGTCGCGACGGCTAATCGGGCTAAAGCGGAAATCCAAGTCGGTCTACCCGCGTGGCGGAAATAACACGCTTTTGGGCACACTTTGCGCGGAATTCCGCCGAAAATCTTAAGATTTTACATGAGAATCCATCGGCAATCACCTGATATTGTGGTAATATTTCAATTCACCACACGATCGGCCAAAGCCAGATGCGCCGCCGCCAACCGCGCCAATGGCACCCGATAAGGGCTGCAAGACACGTAATCAAACCCAGCCTTGCGGCAAAAGTCGATTGATTCGGGGTTGCCGCCATGTTCGCCACAGATCGACAAAGTCAAGTCAGGACGCGTCGCACGACCGCGTTCCGCACCGATGTGCAGCAGCTCTCCGACGCCATCAATGTCGAGCGAATGGAAGGGGTCCTCGGGGAAAACCCCTTGTGCCACATAGGTCGACATGAAGCGTCCGGCGTCGTCGCGCGACAGGCCATAGGTCATCTGGGTCAGGTCATTGGTGCCAAAGGACAGGAAGTCGGAGTGGCGGGCAATTTCGCCTGCGCGCAGGGCGGCGCGCGGGGTTTCCACCATGACGCCCAGCTTGAAACTGAAATTCACGCCCGATTTGGCGCGGACGGCGGCGGCCACCGCGTCGATATGCGCCTTGACCAGTTCCACCTCGCGCCGGGCTGACACGAGGGGGACCATGATTTCCGGCACCACGGTGGCACCCTGTTTGCTGATCTCGACCGTTGCTTCAAAGATGGCCCGGGCCTGCATGTCATAGATCTCTGGCAGCACGACGCCCAGACGCACGCCGCGCATCCCAAGCATCGGGTTGGCCTCTGACAAGGCCTCGGCGCGGCGGATCACCTCGGACAGCGGGCGGTCCAAAGCTTCGGCCAGTTCGCGCAGACCCTCGCGGCTTTGCGGCAGGAATTCGTGCAGCGGCGGATCGAACAGACGGATGCAGACCGGCAGGCCCTGCATGATGCTGAACAGTTGCACAAAGTCGGCGCGCTGCATCGGCAACAAGCGGGCGAGGGCCGCGGCACGGTCTTGCGGGGTGTTGGCAAAGATCATCTCGCGCATCACCACAAGGCGGTCTTCGTCGAAGAACATATGCTCGGTCCGGCACAGGCCAATGCCCTGCGCCTCGAACCGGCGGGCCGTTGCGGCATCGGCGGGCGTGTCGGCATTGGCGCGCACGCCGATGTCACGCACCGCGTCGGCCCAGCCCAGAAGCTTGCGGAAGGCATCATCCAAAGCAGCGGCCAGCATCACGGCACTTCCTGCCAGAACCTCGCCGGTGGTACCATCGACGGTGATCTGGTCGCCCTCGACAAACACCCTTCCATCGGCGGCGGAGATCTTCTTTTCCTTGCTGTCGATGCGCAGACCGGACGCCCCCACGACGCAAGGCACCCCAAGCCCACGCGCAATCACCGCCGCATGGCTGGTGGTGCCGCCCCGTTCGGTCAAAACCCCGGCCGAAGAATGCATGCCGCGGATATCCTCGGGCTGGGTTTCGCGGCGGCACAGAATGCACGCCTCGCCCCGCGATTGCGACGCCTGTGCTGCGGCGGATGAAAACACGATCCGCCCGGTTGCAGCCCCCGGAGAGGCCGCAATGCCCTTGGTCACCACATCGCGCGGTGCACGGGGGTCGACCTGCGGGTGCAAGAGTTCGGTCAACGAGCGCGGTTCAACCCGCAGAATGGCGTCATCGCGGGTGATGATGCCATCATCGGCCAAAGCCACCGCAATCCGCAGGCCAGCCCGGGCCGAGCGTGGGACTTTTACCGCGTCAATCACCGACAGCTTGCCGTCTTCGATGGTGAATTCGATCTGCATCTCTTCGCGCAACTTGACGCGGCACGAGGCACCAAAGGTCAGCAGGCTGGCGAACAGCTTGGGCGACAGATCCTCCAGCGAAGTGCCGCGTTTGTCCCTTGTCAGGTACAGCGCATCGGTTTCCTTCAACGCCGCCCGGCCCTGTGACTGGCCAAGATAGCGCCCGGTGACCTGCGGTTGGCCGGTGACAGGCTCGACGAACTGAATGACGCCAGCACCCGAAAGCCCCTGACCGATGCCCTGCGCCATCTGCTGCACCACCAGCCCCAGCGCTGCATCCTCTGGCGCGCCCTTGGCCTGACGCAGCAGGCGTGCGCTGGTGCCCTCCCACGCGCGGGCCATCGAACGCAGGACTTCGGTAAGCTGGCGGGCCGGGTCTTCGGGGAAGGGCTCGTCCATCTCGCGTTCATAGGTCCGCAACGCCTCACGCAGGGCTTCGGCGTTGTTCAGACCGGCCGAGAACAGGTCAGGGTCCAGGCGGGCGACATAGGTGGCATAGGCCTGCACGAAGCGCAGATAGATGGCGTCGGCGGCACTTTGGCCATGGGTTTCGCGCAGGGCCTTGTGGCGGGCCGCGTTCATGCCGACGTTGAGGATGGTGCCCGGCCCGCCCCAGTTGGGGTTGGCCGGTGAGGGGCGGACCGACACCAGCGGGTTGGCCCCGAAATGGGCGAGGATGGCTGTGGTATCGACCGGCGTGCCTTGAGCTATGGCTTTGACGGTGGCGGCGGGCAGGGCCACGGTTTTCGGCACCGGCAGGTCAAGCCGGATCAGCCGTTGCAGGCATTTTGCCCGCCAGCCATGCGCTTCGGCTTTCATCTGGGCTGTGGGGGTGATCTCGGCGTAGTCGATGGAGTTCAGCACTGCGGCGCCTTTCGTTTGCAGGCGCAGAATATACCTTGCGGGCCGTGGTGCCAAGCGGAGAGCGCCGGGGGTTTCACACCCCCGGACCCCCGTGGGATATTTATGAACAAATGAAAGGGGGCGAAGAGCGCCCGGACCATCCTGCGGTGGAGGATGGTCACCGATGAGCGCCGCGCAAAGCTTTGCGCGGCTTTTTTGGGGTTAGCCTTCGATTTTCGTGAGGTCTGCCACGCCAGAGCAGATGGCGCGGATGCGGTGGAGGAGGTTGAGGCGGTTGCGGCGCAGAATGGCATTGTCGGTGTTGATCTGGACCGTGTTGAAGAAGACGTCGATGGGCGCGCGCAGGGCGGACATGGCCCACATCGCCTCGTTGAAATCCTCGCGGGCGACGGCGGGGGCGATGGTGGCCTCCGCCATGTCGAGTTTCAGGAAAAGGTCGTGTTCTTCCGGGGTTTCGGCGAACTTGATGTCGGCCCCGTAGGAGTATTCGACGCCGTCCTTTTGTTCCGCTTGCGTCAGGATGGTGTTGGCGCGCTTGAAGCCTTGCAGCAGGTTCGGGCCGTCTTCGGTTTTGAGGAACGCCGCCAGAGCCTCGACCCGCTTGACGAGGAGCGTGAGGTCGTCATTGCCGGGCATGGCAAGGCATGCGTCGATCAGGTCATGGCGGATGCCCTGGTCTTTGAGGAAGACTTTGAGGCGGTCGTGGAAGAAGGAGAGGAGGTCTGAGGTTAAGGCGCCTTTCATCAAATCGAAGCGCCCGGCAATAGTAACAAATGCCTCAAGGTCACCATAGGCCGACTCTCCGAGCTCGGAGCTCCAGTTGCTTGCGGCAGAAGGTCCCATGTAGTGCTCGGAACTCGGAACGATTCCGTCACTTACAGCTTCGTAAAGGGAAGATAGCTGTTCAGGATCGTCGGCGCTCAAGATCACTTTGTCTGCGTAGCCGCCATCCACAACTGTCTGCAAATGCCGAACGACGGTCCGTAGCAAGCTGCAACGCAGCCCGTTCCCCAACACCAACCGGACAACCCCCAGTGCGGCCCGACGCAAGGCGAAGGGGTCTTTGCTGCCGGTGGGTTTCTCATCGATCGCCCAGAAGCCGGTCAGGGTGTCGATCTTGTCGGCCAGCGCCACGGAGACCGAGACGGGGTCGGAGGGGACGGTGTCGGTCGGGCCGAGGGGGGAGTAGTGGTCGCGGGCGGCGTTGGCTACGGCTTCGGGGAGGCCGGCGGCTTTGGCGTAGTATAGGCCCATCAGGCCTTGCAGTTCGGGGAACTCGCCGACCATGGCGCTGCGGAGGTCGGCTTTGGCGATCTCGGCGGCTTGTTTGGCAAGGGCGGGGTCGGCGTCGACGAGGTGGGCGATTTGTTGGGCGAGGGTGACGATGCGCAGGGTGCGGGCGTGCTGGCTGCCCAGTTTGTTGTGGAAGGTCACGGATTTCAGGCCGTCGAGCCACTCGCCCATGCCCTCGCGCGCCACGCGGAGGTCTTTTTCCCAGAAGAAGCGGGCGTCGGACAGGCGGGCGCTTAGGACCTTTTGGTTGCCCTTCAGGATGGTGGCGCCATGGTCGGCGGTTTCGGTGTTGGCGACGGTGATGAAGCCCTCGATCCTTCCGGTGCGGGGGTTCTTCACCGAGAAGAACTTCTGGTGTTCGCGCATCGAGGTTTGCAGGACTTCGGGCGGCAGGTGCAGGAATTCCTCGCCGATGCGGCCCATCAGGGGGACGGGCCATTCGACGAGGCCTGCGATTTCGGACAGGAGGGCGGCGTCGGGGACGACTTCAAGCCCTGCGGCGAAGGCGAGGTTCTGGGCGGTTTGCCAGATGGCGGCTTCACGCTCGGCACTATCGAGGAAGACGTGGGCGCGTTTCAGTTTCACGGCGTAGTCGTCGAAGGAGGTGACGGGGAAGCGGTTGGGGCTTAGGAAGCGGTGGCCCTCGGTGGTGTTGGTGGAGCGGATGCCGTCGATGGTGAGGGGGACGATTTGGGCGCCGGCTTCATCGACAAGGATGCAGAGGATGGAGTGCAGGGGGCGGATCCAGCGCAAGGAGCCGCTGCCCCAGCGCATGGATTTGGGCCAGGGGAAGCTGCGGATGGTGGATTCCAGCACCTGAGCGATGATTTCCGGCGCTTTGCGGCCCGGTTTTTCCAAGGTGGCGAAGAGGGTGATGCCGCCCTTTTTGTCTTCGCGGCGTTCCAACTGGTCGAGCGTCAGGCCGGTGGAGCGCAGGAAACCTTCCAAGGCGGCAGGGGGGGCGTCGGCGCGGGGGCCTTTGCGCTCCTCGCGCACGGGGCGGCTTTCGGGCGTAAGACCGTCGATTGACAGGGTCAGGCGGCGGGGGGTGGAGAAGACGCCTGCGGAAGCATAGGTCAGGCCAGCCTCGACAAGGCCGTCGGTGACCAGTTTCTTCAGGTCCTCGCGGGCACGGGCCTGCATGCGGGCCGGGATTTCCTCGGAGAAGAGTTCGATCAGAAGGTCAGGCATCTATTGCTCCACGCCGGGGGCGAGCTGGTTCCAGGCATAGGCCCGGCCATCGGGAAAAACGGCTATGACACGGTCAACCTCGACCTTGTCGACATTGGGGATGATGTTGGCTTGCGCAAGGAAGGCCACAGCCTCACCGGTTGCCAGCGCGTCGGTGATTTTGCCCGCGTCAAAGCAGGTGAACCATGAGGGCGCGTTGAGGGGGGTGGGGCCGGAGTAGACGGTATAGGTCTCGGTCAGGGTGGCAAGGGTCAGTTCGGTGGTGAAGCAGGCGCGGAAGCGTAAGGGAGAGGAGGTGGCGTCGATGCCTTGCAGGTCTTTGACCGGAATGGCTTCGGGGGTGGGCGAGGTCAGCGGGGTAAGCAGGATTTCTTGACCCGGCTTGAAGTCAACATTGGAATAGAAGGCGTATTCCTGCAACCAATAGCCGCCGATCCCTGCAAGGGCCGCGATCAGCACGATGGAACCTGCGACGAGTTTGCCATTCATGCTGCAACCCCAGTGCCCGTGTCCGTGGCATCTTTCCCGGCTTCTGTCAGCCGGTACGCGTCGGCGCATTTCTTGGCCAAGGCGCGGACGCGACCGATATAGGCTTGGCGTTCGGTGACAGAGATAACACCACGCGCGTCGAGCAGGTTGAAGATGTGGCTGGCTTTGATGGTCTGGTCATAGGCCGGGTGGGCCATGATGATGCGCTTGCCGGATTTGGGGTCAAGGGCAGGGAAATCCAGCAGGCGTTGGCATTCGGCCTCGGCGTCCTCGAAATGGCGCAGCAGTTGGGCGGTGTCGGCGGCATCGAAGTTGTGGCGGGAGTATTCTTCCTCGGTCTGGCGGAAGATGTCGCCGTAGGTCAGGGCGATGGGGCTTTGCGGGTCGTTGAAGGGCATGGTCATCACGTGATCAACGCCCAGCACATACATGGCAAGGCGTTCAAGGCCATAGGTCAGCTCGCCCGAGACCGGACGGCAGTCGTGGCCGCCGACCTGCTGGAAATAGGTGAACTGCGACACTTCCATGCCGTCGCACCAGATTTCCCAGCCGAGACCCCAGGCGCCGAGGGTGGGGCTCTCCCAATCATCCTCGACAAAGCGGATGTCATGCAGGGCGGGGTCAAGGCCTATGGCTTTCAGCGAGCCAATGTAGAGGTCTTGCAGATCGGGCGGCGAGGGTTTGATGATGACCTGATATTGGTAGTAATGCTGCAAGCGGTTGGGGTTTTCGCCATAGCGGCCATCGGTCGGGCGGCGCGAGGGTTGGACGTAGGCGGCAGCCCAGGGCTTGGTGCCCAAGCTGCGCAGGGTGGTGGCGGGGTGGAAGGTGCCCGCACCGACCTCCATGTCATAGGGTTGCAGCATGGCGCAGCCTTGGTCGGCCCAATAGGATTGCAGGCGCAGGATGATCTCCTGAAAGCTGCGGGGCGGGTTGGGGGCGGTTGCGGTCATCGGGGCCTCATCAGGATGTGCCCCCTCCATAGGCAAGGGCAGGGGCAGGGTCAATGTCGGCGGCCGGGGCGCCGGGCGGTTTCACGCGCAAATTGGCGTGCGAAACCGGGGCAAATGGGGGGTGCATCTGCGGGACGGCGTGCTAGTGTCAAGCCAAAGGCATGGATGGGCAGGGGCCGCAGAGCCTTTCCCGGGGAACGAGTGGACAAAAGGGTAGTGCGGGTGATGAAGATTTCGGGGTTTTTGCTGGGGTTGTTGGCCCTGTTGATGGTGGGGCCTGCACTGGCGCAGGATCAGGCCTGGTTGCAGATTGAAGCGCAGCCCGATCTGAACACGGCGACGGATCGGGCGCGGGCTTATGCTTCGGTGTTTCCGCAGGTTGAAGGGTATCACCTGCAATCGGGCTGGTATGGCATCGCCCTTGGTCCTTTCACGTCGGATCAGGCGGTGCAGCAACTGCAAAGCCTGATGGCGCAGAATATGATCCCCTCGGACAGCTATATCTCGGACGGATCGACGTTTGGCGACCAGTTCTGGCCGGTTGGCGGGCAAACCACACCGGCGGCCAAGCCCCTTGCTGCGGTGGATCCGGTGACACAGGCACCTTTGGCGCAAGCGCCAGCCACAGATATTCCGGCAGCTGAGGTTCCGGCCACAAGTGTTCCGGCAGCTGAGGTTCCGGCAGCGGAAACTACTCCGGTCTTGTCGGAAGAGACTGTGAAAGAGGCCAAGGCGGGCGAAGCGGCACTGGATGCGGCGGGGCGGCAGGATTTGCAGGCGGCGCTGAAGTGGTACGGCTTTTATGAGGGCAAGGTTGACGGCAACATCGGCAGCGGCACCCGTGGGTCGATGGCGAAATGGCAAGAGGCGCAGGGGTTTGATCCGACGGGCGTGCTGACCACCAGCCAGCGCAAGGGTCTGGTCGACGGCTATAAGGGCGAAGAAGCGGCCTTTGGCTTTGCGACCGTGTCAGAACCGGAATCGGCGATCGAGATCACCCTGCCCTTGGCCATGGTGCAGTTTGACCGCTACACGCCGCCTTTCGTGCGCTATGGCGAAAAAGACGGCTCGGGCGTGACGGCGATGCTGATCTCGGAACCGGGCACCACGGCCAGTCTGGCTGGGCTTTATGACGTTCTGCAATCTTTGGAAATCGTGCCATCGAAGGGCGAGCGGTCTTTGGACGAGACGTCCTTCACCATCAAGGGCCGCAATGACCAGATTGAGACGCTGGCCTATGCCGAGATTGTCGGCAGCAATGTGAAGGGCTATCTTTTGTCGTGGAACGTGGCGCAGTCGGATCAGATGCGACGGGTGTTGCCGATTGTGCAAAGCTCTTTCCGGTCCAGCGGTGACAAGGCGATGGACCCGGGGCTGGTGCCTTTGGATGCGGCAGTCAAGCGTGGCCTGCTGGACGGGTTGGCGGTGAAGAAGCCGAAACTCTCCCGCTCGGGTTTCTTCATTGACGCCAGGGGGGCGGTGCTGACCACCTTGGAAGCGGTGGATCAGTGCGGATCCATCACGCTGGAGCGCAGCGTTTCGGCCCGGGTCAGCTTTGAGGACAAGACGCTGGGCATTGCCGTGCTGACGCCGGATGTGGCCCTGTCGCCCAAGGTTGTGGCAGAATTTGCGGCGGCGGCGCCGGGGGTTGGCGCTGCGGTGGCGGTGTCGGGTTACAGCTATGAGGACCGCCTGCCGGCACCTGTGCTGACACGCGGGACGCTGGAAGAGGGGCAAGGCCTGAACGGCGAGGCGGGTCTGTCACGCCTGTCGCTGCAAGCGTTGCCCGGTGATGCGGGCGGCCCGGTGCTGGATGCCAGTGGTGCTGTGGTGGGAATGCTGCTGCCCGCCGGTGCTGCGTCGGCCAGAGAACTGCCGCCGGGCGTGGCCTTTGCCGCATCGGCCGCAGCTTTGACCGGGGTGTTGACCAACCCGGGCGGCCCGGCCCTGACCCTGAACGCCGAGACGACCACGGGCAAAGCCACGCCGGATGCTTTCAACAAGGCGGCACGGGGGATGACGGTTCTGGTGTCGTGCTGGCCCTAGGGTCACGAAACATGGGCAGATTGCCCATCCTACCCATGGACATGGGGCGCCCGGTGCAGGCACCCTTTATTACGCGATATCATTGCCTTGCGCTGCCCGTTTGGCCCCGGTGATCATGGCGCGCACCAGGTTTTCGTGGTGGCGCAGGCTGGCCAGCGCCACGCCGCCCAGATGCAGCACGATCAGGATCAGCAGGCCATGCGCGATCAGGGAATGCAGATTGGTCACCCAATCCTCGCCATAATACGCATCGGTGAACTGCATCCAGCCGGTCACGACCAGACCCAGCACCCCCGCCATCAGCGCCAGAACCATAGCCCCACCGGCCGGATTATGACCGATGTAGCGCGCTTCCGAGCCGTTCAGGATGGCCAGAAGATAGCGGATGATGCCGGCCGGCCCTTTGACGAAGCTGGCAAAGCGCGCATGGTGCGTGCCCACCACGCCCCAGACCAGCCGCAGCAGGATCAGGCCGCCCGCGCCGTAGCCGACCCAGGTGTGCAGATCCTCGGCCCGGTTGGCGCTGAACCATGCCGCAGCAAAGCCCGCGACAAGGCTCCAGTGAAAAAGCCGGACCACGGGATCCCAGACGCGTACCAGCACGGGAGGCACCAGCATGGGGGGCACCAGCACGGGGGGGCGATGCGCGTCCGGGTCTGCCAAGACTGAGGTGGCAGAAACGGGCGGGTCAGCCTTCACCAGCTTCAGCATTGGCGACCGGCTCCAGCGTTTCGGCGTTGAAGCCGAGGGTGGCCTTCTTGCCCTTGGCGTCTTTGGTGTAGGCCTCGTAGCAGCCATTCTCGGTCTTGATATTCACGACGGTCAGGCCTTGGGTCTTCAGAAGGGCGGTCAGATCGGTCTGCGGTTTGAAGGTCGAAGCGGCGTTCTTGGAGCAGGTCACGGCAGGGGTGGCCGGAGTGGTGGCGGCGGTGGTGCCGGCAAAGGCCGGAAGGGCCAGCATCAGGGCAAGGGCTGCGACGGAAAGCTTGGCAATCATGGGAAACTCCGGGGTTGGTTGGGGTGTCATCAGGTCTTGCTGTCACTTGTGGTGCACTGCGCTGGGGTGACGTCATCGGCCTGTGCTTGGTTTGACCTGCGAAGCTGACACCTGCCTGAACGAAGGGCATTGCGGACACACGAAGCGGTGAAGAAAAGCGCTTCGAACGGAACGCCGGATGCCGATGGGACGCGCCTGCCCGGCTGTTTGCATCGCCGCTATCGACCTGAAGGTGCGGCCCGCCGCCCGGAACGTCGGTTTAAACACCAAAAAGGCCGGGGATTGCGCCCCGGCCTTGGTCGCCTTCGCAGGGTGGGGTTAAACCCCACCCTACGGGATCAGGTCCGGTCAGTTCCGGGCGCGGTCAACCATTTTGCCCTTAGAAATCCACGGCATCATCGCCCGCAGTTTTTCGCCAACCTTTTCAATCTGATGCTCGTCATTGCGACGACGCGTTGCCTTGAAGAACGGTTGGCCGACGGTGTTTTCCTGCATGAAATCGGACACGAACTTGCCCGACTGGATATCCTCCAGCACAGCCTTCATGCGCGCCTTGGTTTCGGCATAGGGCAGAATGCGCGGGCCCGAAACATACTCGCCATACTCGGCCGTGTTGGAAATCGAGTAGTTCATGTTGGCAATGCCGCCTTCGTAGATCAGGTCGACGATCAGCTTCACTTCATGCAAACACTCGAAATAGGCCATTTCCGGTTCATAGCCAGCCTCAACCAGCGTCTCAAAGCCCATGCGGATCAGTTCGACCAGACCGCCACACAGCACGGCTTGCTCGCCGAACAGGTCGGTTTCACATTCCTGACGGAAGTTGGTCTCAATGATGCCCGAACGGCCGCCACCGATGCCCGAGCAGTAGGACAGGCCCAGCTCCATTGCTTTGCCAGAGGCGTCCTGATGGACGGCCACGAGGCAGGGCACGCCGCCGCCCTTGACATATTCGCCACGCACGGTGTGGCCAGGGCCCTTGGGGGCCATCATGATGACGTCAACGCCGGGCTTCGGCGCGATCAGGCCGAAGTGGATGTTCAGGCCGTGGGCGAAGGCCATGGCAGCACCATCACGGATGTTGTCGTGGACGTATTTCTTGTAGGTTTCAGCCTGCAATTCGTCGGGCATGGTGAACATGATCAGGTCAGCCCAGGCGGCGGCGGCGGCGATATCCATGACCGTCAGCCCCTCGGCTTCCGCTTTCTTGGCGGAGGCGGAACCCGGACGCAGGGCGATCACCAGGTTCTTCGCACCGCTGTCGCGCAGGTTCAGCGCGTGGGCGTGGCCCTGGCTGCCGTAGCCCAGAATGGCGACTTTGGTTTCCTTGATCAGGTTCACGTCACAGTCACGATCATAATAGACGCGCATCGCATCCTCCTTTTTCGCAGTTAACTGCCGCGTGGGTTTGGATCGCGGGCTTTGCCGGGGTTCTAACGGTTTTGCGCGGCGATGCAACCGGTCGTGGCAGTTTTGCGACGGTTGCATCAAGGATTGCAGACGGATTTTGAACCGTGGCCGGGTGAACGGGTGCCGGAACTTCGGCCTTGCGGGGGGCCCGTGAGACTGCGAGGTGGTCTTGCGTCACAGAACGCAACCCGGCCGAAATCTGTGACATGCACTGGCCTTCGGGGTCCGGGCCGGTTTTGGCGTCCGCGCGTCTTTGTCAGCCCCGGTGGCGAGCCTGCGCCTTGGCCCAAGCCCCGGCGCTATCCATATCAACGCCCTGAAGTCGAAAAGGTTTGTCTGGCCAGCCGGGTTATCGGGCGTCAAGCTGGGATTCTGGTTTTGGGCGAACGCCGAATGGGTTAGACTATCTAAAATGTTGGAGATTCCGATGACATTGCCGCACGACACCGTCGATCCGCAGGGCCTGCAAGAATTCTCGGTGGTGTTCACCGACCGCTCGCTCAACCACATGTCACAACGATTTCAGACCGTTATGCGCGATGTTTCGGGGCTGTTGAAAGAGGTCTACATGGGCACGGCCACAGCCCTGATCCCCGGTGGCGGCACTTACGCGATGGAGTCGGTGGCACGCCAGTTCGGCAAAGGCCGCGTGCTGATCGTGCGGAACGGCTGGTTTTCCTACCGCTGGACACAGATCTTCGAGGCGGGCGGATTTGCCGGTGAAAGCCATGTTATCCTGGCCAAACGCGCTGGCAACCAACCGCGGGCGCCTTTTGCGCCACCAGCGATTGAAGAGGTGGTGGCCAAGATCCATGAGGTCAAGCCAGAGGCGGTCTTTGCGCCGCATGTCGAGACATCTTCCGGAATTATCCTGCCGGACGAGTATGTTAGCGCCATGGCGGCGGCGGCGCACGAGGTGGGCGCGCTGCTGGTGCTGGATTGCATTGCCAGCGGTTGCGTCTGGGTCGATATGGCAGCGACCGGGGTGGATGTGCTGATCTCGGCGCCGCAAAAGGGCTGGTCGGCCTCGCCTTCGGCCGGCATCGTGGTGATGGGGCCACGGGCCGAGGCACGGTTGGCAGAGACCGCTTCAAACTCCTTCGCGCTGGATTTGAAGAAATGGCGAGCGATCATGGCGGCTTACGAGGGCGGCGGCCATGCCTACCATGCCACGATGCCGACCGATGCCCTCGTTGGGTTCCGCGAGGCCATGTTGGAAACCAAGGCCATGGGCTTTGCCGAGGCCAAGGCCGCGCAATGGGCGCTTGGGGTGCAGGTGCGGGCACTGCTTGCGGCGCGCGGCATAGGCTCGGTCGCAGCCGAGGGCTATCAGGCGCCGGGCGTGGTGGTCAGCTATACCGAGGATGCCGACGTCCAGAACGGGTCCAAATTCCGCGCAGCAGGTTATCAGATTGCGGCGGGCGTGCCGTTGCAGGTCGGCGAGGGTGCGGATTTCCGCACGTTCCGGCTGGGGCTGTTCGGGCTTGATAAGCTGAAGGATACAGACGGCACTTTAGCGCGGGTGACCGCAGCGCTGGATGCCGCACTAACCGATTGATAGCACTGGATTGACCGGCACGAATATCTTCGGCAATTCGGAGGTGTTCGTGCCGTCTTCCTTGCGTCTCTGCGCGACGGAGCTTCCGGACCCGTTCCCCATGATCTGCGAATCACCTTGACGGTGTCAGCGCAGGCCCAGACCGGCCCGCATCAGGGTGCGCCGAACCGGGGCAAGCGCGTGCAGCGCGTTCAAGCCCATAGCGCGCAGGTCGCGCAGGACGGGTGTTTGCGCCATCGAAGCGCGGTTCAGGACGTCGATGCCGTAGACGCGGGCGGTCACCTCGGGATGGCGGCGCATGTGGTAGGCTTGCAGCATTGCAGCGCTGCCAAGCGGCATGGTTTGCGCCAAGGCAAGCAGGCATTTCAGGTCGGCCAGGCTCATGTTCAGGCCTTGGGCGCCGATGGGCGGCACGACGTGGGCGGCCTCGGCCATCAGGGCCAGGCGCTGGCCCGACATGGCGTGCGCCAGTTGTGCGATCGTCGGCCACAGCAGCCGTTTTGACGCCAGCGTCAGCGGCCCAAGGATCTGGCAAGAGCGGGCGTTGGCGGCGGCCTCGAACTCTGGCGTGGGCAGGGCGGCAAGGCGCAAAGCCTCGGGGCCGCGCTCCATCCAGACCACGGCAGAGGCGGGTTGGCCGTCGATGTCGGGCAGCGGCACCAGGGTGAAGGGGCCACCAGAGCGATGGATTTCGGTCGAGGTGTTCTGGTGCGGCACGGCGTGGGTGACGGCGAAGGTCAGGGCTTTTTGGCCGTAGCGGAAGGTTTTTACGCCGATGCCCGCGGCGGTGCGCATGGTGGAATTGCGGCCATCGGCGGCGATGACAAGTTTCGCCTCGATCCGGGCGCCGTCTGACAGCGTGACAAGGGCCTGGTCGTCGCGGGTCAGAAGGGCTGTGGTAGACAGGCCGGGCAGGAAGGTGACGTTCGGCAGTTCCGTCAGGCGGGTCAGCATTTCCCGGCGCAAAAGCCAGTTGGGCAGGTTCCAGCCGAAGGGTTGATCAGACAGCTCGGCGGCGTCGAAGTCCTTGATCTGACGAGGTTCCTGCGCGGCCCCCCCCGCATCGACGATGCGCATGATTTGCAAAGCGGCAGCATGGGGCAACAGGCGAAGCCACAGGCCGGCGGCCTCCAGCACCGGGATCGAGGGGGTCAGGAAGGCCGTCGTCCGCAAGTCGGCACCGGGCGCTGTCGCCTCGGTCACCGGGGGGGTGGGTTCGATGCAGATGACGTTGAACCCGGCAGAGCCAAAGGCCGCAGCCGCGGTCAGGCCTGCCACGCCGCCGCCGGAAATCAGGATGTCAGTCTTCAGGGCTTCTGTCGTGTTGCGCATGTAAGCCTCCATTATCCGCAAATGTATGACGATGCGGCGACAAAGCGAAGGGTCAAACCGTCGGACAAGCGGTGGTGGCCTGATCGGTCAGGGACGCGAGATCAGGATTATTATGGTCAGCATGACCGACACCATGGCCAGCGCCGACAAGGTCAGGGCAACAAGGCCCGAGGTTTTCACCGCCAGAACCAAGGCCGTCAGCAAGATGACCAGAACGTACCAGGTCAGGTCGATGTCTTTCGCGATGGCGCGGGTCAACGGGCCCAGGATCGGGGTGGCGTAGCAGATGCGGGACGCGAGGGATGAGGACAAGGCCAAGCTCCTGTTTCCGGGCTGGTGGTGGAATTGCTGCAATGCTGCATCAGGGTTGCACAGCCATAGCCCCGGTCAAATCACTTTTGCAAGAAACTGCGTCAGATCGTCGGTATGATGGTGAATGTGCAGGGATTTGTGTGGTTTGGGGGCGACGTGGACCGTGCGCATACCCATCGCATGGGGGGCTGCAAGATTGCGGGGATCGTCCTCGAACATGGCGGCGCGGGCGGGGTCAAGGCCATCGGCGGCGAAGATCGTCTCGAACGCAGCGTGTTCCGGCTTGGGCAGGAAGTTTGCGTTTTCAATGCCGTAGACGGCATCAAACAGGCCTGAAAGCCCGCGCGCCTTCAGCACCTTTTGCGCATAGGGCACGCAGGCGTTGGTGTAGATGATGCGGCGGCCGGGCAGCGCCTTTATCGCCGAAGCCAGGGCAGGGTCTGGCGGCAGCAGCGAAAAGTCGATGTCGTGAACCTGCGCCAGGTAGGGGACGGGGTCGGCGCCATGTTCGCGCATCAGGCCCGCAAGCGTGGTGCCGTAGATGTCCCAGTAGTGCTGGCGCAGGCGGTTGGCTTGCGTGCGCCCGACGCCCAGTTCGCGCATGACCCATTGGGTCATCTTCACCTCGATCTGGTCGAAGAGGCGGTATTGCGGGGGGTAAAGCGTGTTGTCGAGGTCAAAGACCCAAGTGGTGACGTGCTGGAACTGGACGCGCATAGTGCAAGGGTAGCAGGGCTTGCATGGGTTGTCGATGGGGGGCTGCGGCGTTAGGGTTCGGGCAGGACAAGGAGACAGGTCGTGGCCAAGGACGCCTATACGTTGATTTTGGAAGCAATCGAGGCGGGGCTGTACAAGCCCGGCGACCGGTTGGTGGAATCGGAACTGGCGGAGCGTTTCGGCGTCAGCCGCACGCCCGTGCGCGAGGCTTTGCAGCGGCTGGAAACCCAGGCCATGCTGACGCGGGACGGGCGCAGTCTGATCGTGGCCAGCCTTGATCACAACCAGCTTGCGGAATTGTACGCGGTGCGGACCGAGTTGGAGGGCCTGGCCGCAAGGCTGGCCGCCCGCCACGCGACGGACGAGGAATGCCGGGTTCTGCGCCGGATGGTGGACGAGGACAAGGCCTTGCTGGGCGGCGATCCCCGGGCTTTGTCACGCGCCAACAAGCGGTTTCACAAGCAGATCCACCTTGGCAGCCATAACCGGTTTCTGGTGCAGCAACTGGATCTGGTGCATCGGTCGATGGCTTTGATGACCAACACCTCTTTTGCCGCCGAGGGGCGGGATGGGCCGGCTTTGGCCGAGCATGATCGGATCGTGGCCGCGATTGAGGCGCGCGATGGCGAGGCAGCCTATGCGGCACTGAGGGCCCATATCTCAAAGGCTTACGAGACGCGGCTTCGGGTGGAGGCCGGGGAACTGCGGGTGAGGTAGTGCCCAAGATTTTTCGTCGAAAAATCTTGGGGTTACGCCAAACCTTCCCGAGCCTGCTCTTGACCGTGGGGGGGCAGGGCTCCGCGCCGTTGCCAGAAGCGGGGGTTTCACACCCCCGCACCCACCGTCAAGAGCGGGGGTTTCACACCCCCGCACCCCCGTGGGATATTTATGAACAAATGAAATAGGGCAGCTGAAAATTTGAGATAAATGCGAGGGATCGTGCGGCGTCGGCGTCAGTGGAAAGCGCCGTGGGTGGTTTTGTCCCAGTAGAACGGGTTGTGCAGCATCTCCCAGGCGGCTTTGTAGGCGGCGAAGGCTTGCAGGGGGAAGTAGAGGATCAGGGTGGGGACCCAGAGCACCGGGATCTTGTGACCGGGGATTTTATGGCCGGCGCGTTTCAGGCCAAGGGCACCAATGGCCACGTTGAGCAGCTCGCAGCCCATGGAGAATGCGGTCAGGGCGGTCATCATTGTGGGGCTGATCAGGCCTGCGAGCGGGTGGCCCCACCCGAGGAAGAAGAACCAGAGCGACCACAGGAGGGGGGCGAGGAGGGCTTGGGACAGGCTGCCGAGAAAGAGGATCTGGAAGGCAAGGAAGCCTTTCGGGCCCAGTTCGCGGTAAAGGGTGGCGGGCGCGCGCATATGGGTCAGGTACGTCATCATGTAGCCCTTGATCCAGCGCGAGCGCTGTTTGACCCAAGACATGCCGTAGCAATTGGCCTCTTCGAGGGTTGTGGTGGGCAAGATCTCGGTCCGGTAGCCGTGGCGGTACAGGCGCATGCCAAGGTCGGCATCCTCGGTCACGTTATAGGCGTCCCAGCCGCCGAGGCGTTCCAGAATATCGCGCCGGAAGAACAGGGTGGTGCCGCCCAAGGGCAGGGGTAGCCCCAAGCGTTCAAGGCCGGGCAGCACCACGCGGAACCATGAGGCGTATTCGATGGTGAAGCAGCGGGCGAGCCAGTTCTTGGTCGGGTTGTAGAAGTCGAGGGCACCTTGCAGACAGGCGACCTTTGGCCCGCTTTGGGCGAAGCGGGCGACGACCTTGCGGATCTGATCAGGATCTGGCGCGTCTTCGGCATCGTAGACGCCGACGATGGTACCTTTGCATTGGGTCAGGCCGAAGTTCAGCGCGCGGGGCTTGGTTTTCACGCGGCCTGCCGGGGTCACCACAACACGCATCCAGCCGGGCAGTGCGGCGCGGGCGAGCGCCTTGCGGGTCATCTGATCGTCTTCCTCGACCACGAGGATGATATCCAGCAGCTCTTTTGGGTAATCCAGCCGCCCCAGACGCTTGACCAGCCGGGCCGCGATGTCGCTTTCGCGATAGAGGGCGACCATGACCGAGACCAGCGGCAGGCAGGCGAAGTTTGGTGCCTGTTGCGGTGGGGCGCGGAACGAAGCTGTGAAGGCTGCGGCTTTCAGGGCCGTGCAGAAGCCCAGCGAGATCACCGCCCAGAGCGTCAGGACAGCAAGGATGGGTTTGATGGCCAACAGTGCCACACAGGCGGCGGCCATCAGCGCGTGCAGCGTGGTGCGGCTGGCCTTGCGGTAGCTGCGGCAGCTTTCGTCCAGCGCCACCATGGTTTCGGCCGCACGGGCCATGGCTTTGCCGCGCGCCGAAAGGATGGCGGATTCGATCTGTGCTGCGGGGGCCAGCACGGGCAGGACGCGCCCGAAGGTCTGTTCAAGCTGAGCTTGGTGGTGGACAAAAGCCTGCGGGTCGGCGGCGGCGACGAGGGTGGCGAAGCCCACGCTGCGCAGGGGCAACAGACGCTGCGCAAGGCAGAAGGCCGGATCAAGCTGGTCGATCAGGCGGGGATCGGCACTGGCCGAAAGGTCTGCCTGGCCGATACCGGTTTGCCGGTGCAGGGCGGCGTAAAGCGCATCTTCGGTCACCAGCGACTGGTCAAGCAGGATGTCGATCAGCTTGCCATCCGGGCGGTCTGACAGGC
>JAYSQA010000241.1:0-24961 GCA_043721775.1 Rhodobacterales bacterium | reverse complement strand
CGCTTGCGCCACTTGGCCACCGTCTTCTGATTGATGCCGTAACGCGCCGACAGCGCCCTCAGGCTCTCTTCACTATTTTGTAGTGCTCGACGGATTGCCCCAGTCGTAGTGGCGCAGCCGTGAAGAATCTGGCCCATAGTGCCTCCTTCCATTCCAAGGAAAAGATTGCACCATCAAAACCCGGGACTGAACATCTAAATTGCCCTCAGTAGCGGAATTCCTTGCCCGGCTGAGGGCTTGCCCAAACTTCATCCCCCGGACGCAAGCCGGTGTCGCCGCTGGTCCGCGCAATCAGGGCACCCAGACCGGCAACATCCAGATGAACGATGGCATCAGCGCCCAGATGTTCCACATGCCGGACCGTTCCGTGCCAGCGCCCGTCGCTGCCCAGCAGCACATGTTCCGGCCTTATGCCATAGGTCCGGCACCGCATCTCTTCGGCCAACGCCCCCTCATACAGGTTCATCTTCGGGCTGCCGATAAACCCCGCCACAAACGGCGTCGCTGGAGAATTATACAACTCCATCGGGCTGCCCACCTGTTCAATCGTGCCGCCATTCAGCACGACAATCTTGTCAGCCATCGTCATCGCCTCAACCTGATCATGCGTCACATAGATCATCGTCGTCGCCAACTTGGCATGCAGTTCGGTAATCTCGATCCGCATCTGGCTGCGCAGGCTGGCATCAAGGTTCGACAGCGGTTCATCAAACAAGAACACCTTCGGGTTCCTGACAATCGCCCGCCCAATCGCCACGCGCTGCCGTTGCCCGCCCGACAACTCCTTCGGCTTGCGATCCAGAAGCTTCTCCAGCTGCAAGGTTGCCGCTGTCGCCTCGACAATGCGCGCAATCTCGGGCTTCGGCATCTTCGCCAGACTCAACCCAAAGCCGATGTTCTGCCGCACCGTCAGATGCGGATACAAGGCATAGCTTTGAAACACCATCGCAATGCCACGCTCGGAAGGCTCCGCCTTGCTGACCTCTACCCCGTCAATATGCAGCGTCCCGCCAGTCGCCACCTCCAGCCCCGCAATGATCCGCAGCAAGGTTGACTTGCCGCAACCCGAGGGCCCGACGAACACGCAAAACTCACCATCCTTGATCGCAAGGTCAATTCCCTTGATCACATCCACCGCGCCAAAGCTTTTGCTGATGCCCTTCAGGACCACTTCGGCCATGATTTACCCTTTCACAGCGCCAGCGGTCATGCCGGCCACGATTTGTCGGTTGAAGAAGATGAAGACGATCAGCGGTGGGATCGTCACCAGAAGGATGTTCATGAACAACAGGTTGTACTGGGTTTGGAACTGGCTTTGGAAGTTGAACAGCGTCAACTGCACCGTCACGTTCTGCTTGCCCGGCAGATAGTACAGCGGATTGGTGAAGTCGTTGAAGATCGCAATCGACTGCACCACGATCAGCGTCACCGTCACCGGCTTCAACAAGGGCAGGATCACCCGCAGGAAAATCTGCGACGGCTTGGCCCCGTCAATCCGCGCTGCCTCATCCAGATCGCGGGGAATCGTGGCGATGAAACTCCGGTACAGCAGGACTGAAAACGCCAGCCCATAAGCCACCTGAATGAACACCATCCCCCAGATCGTCTTGAACAGCCCCAAGCCCTGCATCACCCAGATCGTCGGCACCACCGCCGGAGGAATGATCAACCCGGCCAGCACACATGCAAAGATCACCTTGCTCCACCGCGATTGCCGCCGTTGCAGCACATATCCCACCATCGCGCCAAACAGGATCAGCATCGCCACCGCGCCGACAGTGATGATGCTGGAGTTGAAATAGGCCAGCAAAAGCACATAGTTGCGGGCCGATACCACATCCACCAGGTTCTGCCAGAACAAGAACTGCAAAGGCCAGGTGAAATCCAGATGGGACGCCTGCGCCTTGTCCTTCACCGCCGTGAAGGCGATGAAGATGAACGGCGTTACGAAGATCACCAGCGCCACCACCGTGGCAATGATCCCGGTCCAATACTGCCGCCGCGTCACAGGTCCACCTCTTTGCGGTTGAACCACCATGTCAGCGGCAGGATGATCATGGCAATCAGCCCGAACAAAATCACATTCCCCGCCGTCGAAAGCCCATAAAACCCGGCCTGATATTGCTTGTAGATGACACTCGCCAACACGTCAGACGAAAAGCCCGGGCCGCCGCGTGTCATCGCCCAGATCAGGTCAAAACTCCGCAAGCCCCCAATCAGCGACAGCGTGATCACCGTCACCGTCGCAGGCTGCACCAAGGGCACTGTCACGCGCCAGAACTGCTGCACCCGCGTCGCCCCATCAATCCGCGCCGCTTCATAGTAATCGGGGCTGATGGCCGCCAACCCCGCGATATAAATCAGTGTCGCCAACCCGACACCCTTCCACAAATCGACCAAAGCCACCGAATACAGCGCCAAGGACGCATCCGTCAGCCACCCCGGCCCATGAATGCCAATCGCAGCCAACCCCACGTTGAACAGCCCCTTGGTCGGATGCATCAGAACCGAAAACGTAATCCCCACGCCAATCGTTGACACCAGCACCGGAAAAAACACCACCGTCCTAAGAAAGCTTTGCCCCCAGATGCCCGAGGTCAGCAGCACCGCCAACAGCAACCCGCACACCGTCTTGGTGGCCGAGGTCAGCACGGCATAAATCACCGTATTCCCCAAGCCCAAGGTCAGGTTCTGCTCGGAAAAGAACTGCCTAAAATTGTCCAGCCCGATAAAACTTGCCGTGTACAAATCCCACCTAGTCAGGCTGAACCACAACGAAGCCACCGTCGGCACCAGAAACAGCGTCACAAACACCGCCGCCGCAGGCAGCACGAACCAATAAGGGTAGGGCGATCGTTGCACGGGTCACCTCAGCTAAGCAAATCAGGGAAAAGTGGGAACCGGTTTTCCCGCCCGATTTGCGGAGATTAAAGAACCCCCGCCCGGTGCCTCGGGCGGGGGACAGCCTGCAAACCGGGGGAGCTTACCAGTTCGGCAGGCCGAGTTGTTTCGCTTGCTTTTCAACGTCCTGGTCGTACTGCGCCGCACCTTCCGCAGCGGTAGAGATACCAGAGCCCACAGCCACCGTGATCTGCTCAAGGTTCGGCCCCTTGATTGGCGACAGGAACTCCAGCGCGGGCAACGTACCGCCAGCCTTCTGGAAGTAGGGCAGCATATCGGCGACCGAGGCCGGAACGTCCTTCGGCAGCGCGCAATCCTTGATCAGATAAGGACCGGTCGCACCATTGGTGGCCTCCATCAACTCGCAGCCTTCCTTGGAGGCGACATAGTTGAAGAAATCCTTCACCACATCCAGGTTCTTCGTGGTTGCCGGCGCGTACAGCGAGGTCGGCATCCACACCGTCAGCCCGTTATGGGCCGCATCATCGCCCGGTTGGGCGAAGAAGCCCACATCGTTGACATGGTCCGGCTCGTTCTGCTTCACGGACCCCAGCCCGAAGGTCAGCATCGGATAGTGGCCAGCCTCACCCGTCGCCACCATCCTCATACCGTCGTCAAACTTGGCAGCGCCAAAGTCTGGGTTCAGATACCCCGCTTTGAACACATCCTGCAAATGCTGAAAGCCCGCCATCGCTGCCGGAGTCGTCGCATATTTCGCCTTGTTGGCGGTATAGTCGGCGGCAAAGGTCGGCATCGCCGCACCAACGTTGTAGAAATCCGCCAGCACGAACAACTGGCTGGACCACGTATCACCATAGGTCTGCGCCACGGCCACCTTGCCCGCTGCCTTGATCTTCTCATTGTTGGCCATGAACGCGGCCCAGGTCGTGGGCACTGTCAGCCCCAGATCGGCATAGATCTTCTTGGAATAGTAAATCCCGCCACCCATCGCAGGCCCGAACGGAATGCCCCGCACCTTGCCGTCGGTCGAGGTGACAACCGGCTTGAAGCTGTCTATCACGTTGGCCTGCCCCGGCAGGTCGGTCAGGTCAGCCAAGGAAACCTCAGGCTTCAAAGCCTGAAACAAAGACCCAGAGTTATAGTCGAAAATATCTGCCATCTCGCCGGTGGACAGCCGGGTTTTCACCAGGTTGTCGCCATCAGCGCCACCCGGACGCTGTTCCACGTCAAAGGTCACATCAGGATGCGCCGCCGTATAGGCCTTTGACAGGGCGTCAAAGCCCGCCAGAACCTCGGCGTTGTTGTCCAAAAGAACCGAGATCGTCGTCCCGGCTTGCGCCAGGCCCGCCGTCATGCTGAACGCCGCCAGAAGGGCCGCGCTGGGAATAAGCTTCATGGTCGTGTCTCCTCCACTGAACCAGTTATCGGTCCGAGGGGGTTGATCCCCCCGGCAATTGCATCGCGTCAGACGCGGAAAGTAATCTCATGCGCACCTGACCCAAGGGTCAGACCGCCGACAGGAATATCAACGGCTTGGCCAGCCACAGTCACCGCATGATGGCCTTGGTTCGGCACCAGCCGCCCCACGCAACCCTGCGGCAGACTGACCTTGTAGGTCACCTGATCGCCCGCAAGGCTCCACCCTGCGTCGATCCGGCCATGTCGGCAGTCATGCCACATCTCCACCGGCGACAGGGCAGGCAGGATCAGCGGCTTCAGCGTGACCTCATCAAACCCCGGCTTTTCAGCCACCGGAGCCACCCCCGCCACCCCCTCAAACAACCACTGACACACCGCACCATAAGCATAGTGGTTGTAGCTGTTCATATCCGGGTCATAGATCGTGCCATCCTCACCCAAGGCGTCCCATCGCTCCCAGATGCTCGTGGCCCCACGGTCGACCTGATACAGCCAGCCCGGCACCTTGCGGTTGAGGAAGATCTTCTCGGCCAGATCGGCCATCCCATGCAGCGTCAGCGCGGGCAGCAGGGCAGGGGTGCCAATGAATCCGGTGCCAATCAGCCCATCGGCATCCTCGACCACCTGCCGGAAATAGCGTTTGCCCGCCTCGTAATACTCATCCGGAACAAGGCCATACAGGAATGCCAGTGACCACGAGGTCATGTCATTATGCGCAATCCGGCCCGAGGGTGAAAAATACTCGTGCTTGAACGCCGCCTTGATCTCATCGGCCCGCACCGACAGCCGCTGCGCCTCATCCGTCTCGCCAATCACCAAAGCAACCTGCCGGGCCAGATCAGTCGAGATGAAATGATACAAAGTCGCCGCACAATCATCCGCCACCGTGGGCCTAGGCTTGCGGTTATCGCCAACCGGCTGCAACCAATCGCCAAAGGTAAAGCCATGCGCGCCCCACAGGGACGGCGGCCGGATGATCGGCCCGTTGGAAATCCCCCACAGATAGCCCAGCCACTTCAGCATCGCCGGGAAGGTTTCCTTCAGCACCCCCACATCGCCATACTGCAAGTACAACTGCCACGGCATTACCGTGATCACATCGCCCCAGCCGGTTGACCCGGCCCACTCCCCCCGCCCCGGCACCCGATGCAGCCGCGTCGGATCGGGTGAGAAGTGCGGCACCGCGCCATCCGCCCGCTGATCCGCCATCACATCGCGCAGGTACTTCTTCAGGAACCGCTCGCAATCCGCCAGCCAGCACGCAGTGCCCGCAAACACTTGCGCATCGCCGGTCCAGCCCAACCGCTCATCGCGCTGCGGGCAATCGGTCGGCACCTCGATGAAGTTCGACCGCTGCGACCAGATGGTGTTCAGCACCAGTCGGTTGACCGCAGGCACCCCGCAGCTAAACCCGCCTGCCTGCACCGGAACCGAGGATATCGGCACCAGGTCTATCGCCGTCACCTTCGCCTTGCCCGTCACCGTCACCCGCGCATAGCGAAACCCCATGAAGGTGAACATCGGCGCATAGGTCTCAACCCCGCCCTTGGTCGTATAGATCACCTCCGCCCGGGCAGAGCGGTAGTTCCGGTTGTCCCAAACCCGCCCCGGCCCCATGACTTCCGAGTGCTGCACATGCACCACAGCCCCCGCCTCACCCTCAACCGTAAACCGCACATAGGCGCCGCAGTTCTGGCCAAAGTCATAGACCGTAGCCGCGCAATCCGCCCAGCTTTCCAAGGCGGGCAGCGACGCCAGTTCCTTCACCGCCCCCGTCTCATGCGGCACCAGCAAGCCATGGTCGAAGGCCAGAACCTCCACCCCCGCCAGGTCTGTTACGGCAATCCGGGCGTCATAGTCCTCGCCATAGTAAATCCCCGACCTGGTCACAGGCAGCAGGCCTGACACCCAGCTTTCATCGGTCGCCAGCAGCACATCGCCAGCCTCAATCTCCGCCAAGGCGCCAATCCGGCTTCCATAGCAATTGTAGATCGGCGCGGCGGCCCACATCAGTTGACTGCGCCACCAACCATCGCCCAGCCAGATTTCAATCCGGTTGGCACCTGCCTGCAAAAGATCAGCAATCTCATAGCTTTGATAGGCAATCCTGTCGTCATAGCTGGTCCAGCCCGGCGTCAGCAGGTCTTCCCCAACCCGCACGCCATTGACAAATGCCCGGTACAGCCCCTGCGCTGTGATATGCAGAACCGCCGTCGCAGGCACTGACCTCAGCGCAAACTCCTTCGCCACAAAGCTTGCCTGCGTGCCCTGCCCCTTGTCGGCCAAAGGCGCCACCATCCGCCCAACCCAAGCACGCGCAGGGTGCAATTCCTCGCCCGCATAAGCGCTGCGGTTCAGCCCATCAAGGCTCATCTGACGTCTCCTCCCACAAGCGCGCAGACCCCAACTCACATCGTTCGCGATTCTGTGCACCGTTCTACGTAGAACATTCTACAGCTCAACTTGCAGTGCAAGCGTTTTTTGAATACCGTCAGCAAGGAAGGGTCAGCACATGAACGAGGCCAGGCCACCCACCGCCCGCGTGACCATCCGCACGGTTGCCGAAGACGCCGGCGTTTCCGTCGCCGCCGTCTCCAAGGTCATGCGCAACGCTTACGGCGTCTCGGATGCGCTGCGCCAGAACGTGCTGGAATCCATTGAACGCCTGAACTACCGCCCCTCCAACGCCGCGCGCGGGATGCGGGGCCAGACCTACACCATCGGCGTTCTGCTGGTTGGCATCGACAACCCTTTCCTGCCGCAGGTATTTGCCGGGATCAACGGGGTGGCCGATGCGGCGGGCTACAAGATCCTGATGGGGGTCAGTGCGGCCCGGATGCCGATGGAAGCCAGGCTGATCGAGCAGATGATCGACAACCACATGGATGGCATCGTGCTGATCGCCGCCCAGATGTCGGGCAAGATGCTAGAGAAATATGCCCTGCAAATCCCGATATCGGCCATCGGCCACCATGAACCCACCGCCCAAACCTTTGACACCGTGAACTCCAACGACGCCGAGGGGGGGCGCGCCGCCACCTGCGCCCTTCTGGCCAAGGGCTACCTCGACGTCGGCATGGTCTCGCTGGGGCCTTATGAAACCCATGACGCCTATGATGTCGCCCCGCAGCGCGAAATTGGTTACCGTGCGGCGATGCAGGCGGCGGGCCTGCCCCCGAAAATCTTCCGCTTTGACAACCTTGACGACGCCCGCCTTGGCAAGATCACCAGTTTCCTGTCCGGCCCCGACCGCCCCCGCGCCTTGTTCATCTGGTCAGACCTTGACGGCATCCCGATTCTGAACGTCGCCCGCCAGATGGGCCTGCGCGTGCCGCAGGATCTGGCGCTGATCGCTTATGACAATTCTCCGGTCGCAGCCTTGCCCCTGATCGACCTTGCCTCGATGGATCAGGCCGGCAAGCGCCTTGGCCAACTGGCGACCGAGGCTTTGCTGTCACGCATCGGCGGGCGCAACGTGGCCGAGCATGTGCTGTTCGACCCCAGCCTGACGATACGCTCAAGCTTCTAATGCGGGCCAGCTACTGACCTGCCTCAATTCCCTTCCGTGCAGAAATCAGCTAGACCGGGGAAAACCCTTGGTACGGACCTGCACATTGGCTAATTTTCTGCACAAGAATGACCTGCCCGACGGCCTGAAACTTGGCGCCATCGTCGCCATCGACACGGAAACCATGGGCCTTGACCCCCGGCGCGACCGTCTGTGCGTTGTGCAACTCTCGTCCGGCGACGGCCATGCCCATCTGGTGCAGATCGCCAAGGGCCAGACCTCTGCCCCCAATCTGGAACGCCTGCTGACCGACCCGAACACGCTGAAACTGTTCCACTTCGGCCGTTTCGACATCGCCATGATGCACAAGGCCTTCGGCGTCCGAACCGCCCCGGTCTGGTGCACCAAGGTCGCAGCCAAACTGGTGCGCACCTTCACCGACCGCCATGGCCTGAAATACCTGCTGGCTGAACTGGTTGGCGTTGACGTCTCAAAGGCGCAGCAAACCTCTGACTGGGGCCAGACCACCCTGACCGAGGCGCAAAAAGACTACGCCGCCTCCGACGTTCTTTACCTCCACCGCTTGAAGGACGCACTTGAGGCGATCCTGATCCGGGAAGACCGGTTGGACCTGGCCCAACGCTGCTTTGATTTCCTGCCCATACGGGCCGAACTTGACCTGATGGGCTGGGACGAACCCAATGACATCTTCCACCACTGAAAAAATGGGCGTCGCCAACCCCCTCTCCACCGGCCAGCGCGTCATCCTGCGTGAGGCCGAGGCGCTGGCCATTCTGGCCAATGCGCTGAACGGCAGCTTCACCCAGGCCGTCGACCTGATCCTTGCGGCCAAGGGTCGGGTAATCGTGTCGGGCATGGGCAAATCCGGCCACATCGCCCGCAAGATCGCGTCCACATTCGCCTCCACCGGCACGCCCGCGCAATTCGTCCACCCGGCCGAGGCGAGCCATGGCGACCTTGGCATGGTGATGCAGGGCGACGTGGTGCTGGTCCTGTCCAACTCGGGCGAGACCCCCGAACTCGCCGACATCATCGCCCACACCCGCAGGTTTGAAATCCCCCTGATCGGCGTCGCCAGCCGCCCGGACTCGACCCTGCTGCGCACCGCCGACGTTGCCATCCTGCTGCCCCCGGCACCCGAGGCGTGCGAGACCGGCATTGTTCCCACCACCTCCACCACCATGACCCTGGCCCTTGGTGATGCGCTGGCCATCGCGTTGATGGAACATCGCTCTTTCACGCCCGAACATTTCCGCATCTTTCACCCCGGCGGCAAACTGGGCGCGAAACTGCTGAAAGTGCGCGATCTGATGCACACCGACCTGCCGCTGATCGAGGCTTCGCGTCCGATGTCAGAGGCGCTTCTGGCCATATCCCGCCACGGCTTTGGCGTCGTGGGTGTGACGGCCCCCGATGGTGCGCTGCAAGGCATCATCACCGACGGTGACCTGCGCCGCCACATGGACGGCCTGCTGTCCTACACCGCCGAACAGGTGATGACGAAAAACCCCCGCACCGTCCGCCCCGACGCCTTGGCCGAGGTGGCACTCGCGGCCATGAACGACCACAAGATCACCTGCCTGTTCGTCAAGGACGCCCCGCAGGCCGACTTGCCCGCGACAGGTATCCTGCACATCCACGACCTTCTGCGCGCCGGGGTGGTGTGATGGCCACGGCATGGGCGGACAATTTCCACTCTCGCCTTGTCTTCTGGCTGAAGATTCTGCTGCCCTTGACGGCACTTGGCCTTCTGGCGACGCTGTTCCTGTTTGGCCGTACCGTCCGGCCCGAAGATGCCATCCCCTACGCCAGAACCGATATTGCCGACCGTGTGAAGGAACCGCGCCTGACTGATCCTGCCTTTGCCGGCATGACGAAAGACGGCTCTGCGCTGACCATCAAGGCGGCCGAGGCGCGACCCGGCGTTGCAGGCTCCTCCAACGCAGGCACGGCCACCGACCTGTCCGCGTTGATCGAGATGCCCGGCGGGTCCACCGCCACCGTGACCGCAGGCGCAGGCCGGATGGATCAGGAAGCCCAAAAGGCAATCCTGACCGGCGGCGTCTCCCTCGCCTCCTCCACCGGTTATACGGTCAAGACCGACGGGATGAGCGTGGCGCTGGACCAGACCGACCTGACCAGCCTTGGCCCCGTCACCGGCGCAGGCCCCGCAGGCACCATCGCCGCAGGCGGGATGCACCTTGGCCAAGAGCCTTCTGGTGGTTACCTATTGGATTTCACCGGCGGTGTGACCCTGATCTACACCCCCAAAGGAGGATTGTGATGCTGAAAGCCTTCGCCCTCGCCCTGCTGCTGCCCTTATTACCAACCGGCGCGGCCCAGGCGGCTGGCACCGATGTGGCTTTCGCAGGCCTGAAAACCGATCCGACCCTGCCGGTGCAGGTGACGGCTGATCAGCTTTCGGTCAACCAGAACGACGGGACGGCCCTGTTCAAGGGCAATGTCGTGGTCACGCAAGGCACCATGACGCTGGCCGCCGCCACCGTGCAGGTCCAATACGGCCCCGACAAGAAAACCATCGCCAAACTGCTGGCCGATGGCGGCGTAAAGCTGGCGGCGGGCACCGACGCCGCCTCATCCCAGACCGCCGAATACGCGCCGGAAACCGGCGACCTGCTGTTGACCGGAAACGTCATCCTGACCCAGGGCGCCTCTGCCATGTCCGGACAAAAGCTGACGCTTAGCCTGAAAACCGGCCTGGGCACGATGGATGGCCGCGTCACCACCACCTTTACCCCCGCACAACCGAAGAAAAACTGATGCCCGCAGACCTGACAGCCGCCATCACGCCCGAGGTTCTGACCTCTGGCCACGTGGCTGAACAAACCTATTTCGCGCCCGTCGTTGTGGCTGGCACAGGCGGCTTGCAGGTCCGCAACCTGCGCAAAAGCTATGCCAGGCGCCTTGTGATCCGCGACGTCTCGCTTGACCTCGCACGGGGAGAGGTGGTGGCCTTGCTTGGCCCGAACGGCTGCGGCAAGACCACCACCTTTTACGCCATCGCGGGCCTGATAACGCCCGAGTCGGGCGAGGTGCTGATTGACGGCCGTGATGTGACCGCCCTGCCGATGTACCGCCGCGCCCGGCTTGGCATCGGCTATCTGCCGCAGGAAATGTCGATCTTCCGGGGCCTGACGGTCGAGGATAACATCCTTGCCGTGCTGGAAATCTCCGAACCCGACCGCCACAAGCGCCGCGAACGGCTGGAAGAGTTGCTGTCGGAATTCTCGATCACCCATATCCGCAACGCCCCCGCTTTGGCGCTGTCGGGCGGCGAACGCCGCCGGGTCGAGATTGCCCGCTGCCTTGCGGCCAACCCGCTTTACCTGCTGCTGGACGAACCCTTCGCCGGGGTTGACCCCATCGCGGTGGCTGAAATCCGCCACCTTGTCCACGACCTGAAATCGCGCGGCATCGGTGTTCTGATCACCGATCACAACGTCCGCGACACGCTGGATATCGTGGACCGTGCCTATATCCTCCACGATGGCAAGGTTCTGATGACCGGCACGGCCGATGAGATCGTGCGCGATGAAATGGTCCGTCAGGTCTATCTGGGCGAGAATTTCCGGATCATTTGACTTGATCCGAAAGGGTGGTTGACAAGTGCCCCCCACCATCCCCAAATGAAAAGGATGAGTGCAAGAAACGCCCTGCCTTGCCCTACCGTTGCGGTCCCGTCACGGGGCGCCGCCCATGGTCGCAAGTGTTTGACGCAAGTGTCTAAAAAGCGGCGCACTCAAATCCCATCCAACTCTGGATACGACCCCTCGGATCGCCGTGATCCGTGGCATTGCAACGCTCAGGAGGTATCATGCGGTATCAAATCACCGGCAAGCAAATCGACATCGGCGAGGCCTTGCAGACCCATGTGAAATCCGAACTTGGTGAGATCATCGAGAAATACGCCCAGCGTCCCACCGACGCGTCCATCGTTTTTTCCAAGGCCGGCTATGAACTTGTCTGTGAAGCGACCATCCACCTGTCTACCGGGCTGACCGCACAAGCCAAGGGCCACTCGACCGAGATTTACGCCGCTTTCGAATCCTGTCGCGAGAAAATGGACAAGCAGATGCGCCGCTACAAGCGCCGTCTGCGCAACCACCACACCGCCCGCACGGCACCGGTTGAATATGGGCTCGGCGCGTCTTATATCCTCGCTCCAACCGAAGAGCCGGAAGACGCTGACACCGCCCCCGTCGAACACGTGATCATCGCCGAGATGGAGACCAAGATTGCGTCTTTGACCGTGGGTGAGGCCGTGATGCAGATGGAGCTGGGCGGGCAGAAGTTTCTGATCTTCCGGAACGTCGGACATGGCGGCATCAATGTGGTCTATGTCCGTAACGACGAAAATATCGGCTGGATCGACCCGGCTAACGACAAGTAATCTCCCGGACCCGTCACATTGGCGTTCACCGGGCTAAGCAGGTAAGAACAAGAATGGAACTTTCGAAACTGCTTATGCCCGGCGCGGTGCGGGTGATTGGACAACTGACCGGCAAGAAGCGGCTATTTCAGGAGTTGGGCGAAATTGCCGCCCAAGCTTACGGCCTGAACGCCTCGGTCGCGACCGATGGTTTGCAGGAACGCGAAAGCCTTGGGCCGACCGGCGTGGGCCACGGCATTGCCTTGCCCCATGCGCGGCTTGACGATCTTGACCGCATCGTTGCCGTCTTCCTGCGCATGGAAAAGCCGCTGGACTACGATTCCGTTGACCGGCAACCGGTTGATCTGGTGCTGGGCCTGTTTGCGCCCAAGGAATCCGGCGTGGATCACCTGAAAGCGCTGGCTTTGGTGTCGCGCACCATGCGCGACCCCGGCATCTGCGCCAAACTGCGCGCCAACACCGATCCGGCCAAACTGCACGCCATCCTGACGGAAGCGCGGGCCACGCAAGCCGCCTGATTGTGACGGAACATGGGCCAAATGGCCCATCCTACCGCATCCAGACGCCTGCCCAGACCCCAACCGCCAGAAGCACCACCGCCCCCGCCACAGCCCAGACCAATGGCACACCCAGCCGGGGCGGCGGCGTCTTTGGTCCATCGGCCTGCGCTATCAGCAAATTCTCGACCAGCCGCGGCAGTTTCGGCCCAAACCGCGCCAGCACCTGCACCGTGCTGATCAGGTCCCGGGCCAGCGCCAATGGCCCCACATGGCTGCGGACATAGCCTTCAACCACCGGCTTTGCGACCTGCCAGATGTTGATATTCTCATCCAGGCTGCGCGCCACCCCTTCAACCACCACCATCGTCCGCTGCAACAGGATCAGTTCGGTGCGCGTCTGCATCCCAAACCGTTCCGTCACATCAAACAAATAGGCCAGCAGCTTCGCCATCGAGATGCGGTTCGCCTCCATCCCGAAGATAGGCTCCCCAACCGCGCGCAGGGCAGACGCAAAAGCCTCCACATCGCGGTCCGCCGGCACATAGCCCGCCTCGAAATGCACCTCTGCCACCCGGCGATAGTTGCGCTGGATGAAGCCCATCAGAATCTCGGCATAGACCTTGCGGGTATAGGCGTCGATCCGCCCCATGATGCCGAAGTCATAGGCCACGATATCGCCATTCTCCGCCACCTTCAGGTTGCCCTGATGCATGTCGCCATGAAACAGCCCATCCCGCAGCGCGTGGCTCAGGAACAGCGCCAGCACCCGGTCGCCCAGCACCACCCTGTCATGCCCTGCCGCATCCAGCGCGGCATTGTCGGACATGTTGATGCCTTCAACCCAGTCCATCGTCATCACAGACCGGCCCGACAGCCGCCACAAGGGCGCAGGCACCGCAAAGCCCTTGTCATCCCTGGTATTGGCGGCGAATTCCGAAGCCGAGGCCGCCTCCAGCCGCAGGTCCAACTCTCCCTGCACCACGCTGTCGAAATGTGCGATCACATCCATCGGACGCAGCCGCCGGGTCGAGGGCAGGAACATCTCGATCATCTGTGCCGCCAGATAAAACGCGTCGATATCCTTGCGGAAGGCCCGTTCAATCCCCGGTCGCAGCACCTTTACCGCCACCAGCCGCCCATCCTCGCGCAGCCGTGCCTTGTGCACCTGCGCGATGGACGCCGCCGCCACCGGTTCCGAGAAGTCGTCAAACAACGCCTCAACCGGTGCCCCAAGTTCCGCCGCCACCATCGCCTTGGCCACATCCGTCGGGAAAGGCGGCAACTGGTCTTGCAGGTACTTCAACTGCTCGGCCATCTGCACGCCCACCACATCGGGCCGCGTTGACAATATCTGCCCGAACTTGATGTAGGATGGCCCCAGCGCCGTCAGCGCCCGTACCACCGGAGGCAGCGCCGGATCACCCTTCACCCCCAACCATTTGAACGGCCAGCCCAAAGCCCGTACCAGAATCCGCAGACTTGTCGGCGCACTGAACCCCTTCAGAACCACATCCATCGCGCCGGTGCGTTCAAACGTGGCCCCGGTGCGGATCAGGCGCAGCAGATTGTGCGGTCCCCGCATCAGACCTTCCAGCCCGAATGCAGCGCCGCAATGCCCAATGACAGGTTGCGATACTTCACCTGCCCAAAGCCCGCGTTGCGGATCATGCCCGCAAACACCTCTTGTTCGGGAAACTTGCGAATCGATTCGACCAGATACTGATAGCTGTCCCGGTCCCCCGTCACCATCTTCCCCAAAGCCGGGATCACGTTGAACGAGTACATATCGTAAGCCTTCTGCATCATCTCATTCGGGATCAGTGAGAATTCCAGTACCATCAGCCGTCCACCGGGCCGCAGCACCCGGAACGCCTCGGCCAAAGCGTCCTGCACCCGCACGACATTCCGGATCCCAAAGCTGATCGTGTAAACATCAAACGCGTTGTCAGCGAAGGGCAGGGCCATCGCATCACCGACAATCCAGTCCAACCGGTCCGCCAGATTTTCAGCCTCCGCCCGCTTGCGCCCCTCAACCAGCATGCCTTCCGTCATATCCAGCACAACCGCCGTAGCCCCCGGTGCGCGGCCCAGAAACCGGAACGCCACATCCCCGGTGCCCCCCGCCACATCCAGCAGTTGCTGCCCCGGACGCGGCGCCAGCCAATCCATCATCGCCGCTTTCCACAGCCGGTGAATGCCCACCGACATCAGGTCGTTCATGATGTCATATTTGCTGGCCACACGGGTAAAGACCCCATGCACCATCCCGGCCTTCTCATTCTCATTCACGGTCTGATAGCCGAAATGGGTGGTGTTCTGATCGCTCATCGGGGCTTGCCCTTCCTTATACGCCCGCACCTTATAGGCCGGGCGGGCCACGCCCTCAATCCAAGGAACGAGAGATGCCTGAACTGCCCGAAGTTGAAACCGTAAGGCGCGGGTTGCTGCCGGTCATGGAGGGACATGTGATCCTGTCCGCCCAAGTCAACCGTCCCGATCTGCGTTTTCCCCTGCCGGACCGCATGGCCGAACGGCTGACCGGCCAAACGGTCCTAAGCCTGCGCCGCCGCTCCAAATACATCCTTGCCGACCTGTCCTCAGATGAGACGCTGCTCATCCACCTCGGCATGTCTGGCCGGATGCTGATTTCCGGCGCGATGGTCGGCGAATTTCACCACACTCACCCCGCACCCCAAAAGCATGACCATGTCGTGCTGATGATGCAAAGTGGTGCCCAGATCACCTTCAACGACGCCCGCCGTTTCGGCTCGATGGACCTGATGCCCACCGCCAATTGGCAATCCCACAAGCTGCTCGCGGGTCTCGGCCCCGAACCCCTCGGCAACGCCTTCAATGCCCCCTACCTCGCCCACCGCCTTGAAGGCCGCCAAACCCCCATCAAATCCGCCCTCCTCGACCAATCCATCGTCTCTGGCCTCGGCAACATCTACGTCTGCGAAGTCCTGCACCGCGCCCAAATCGCCCCCACGCGCCGCGCCGGGGCGATAACCCCCGCCGAAATCACCCAAATCGTCCCCCTGATCCGCGAGGTCCTGACCGAGGCCATCGAGGCCGGCGGCTCCTCCCTCCGCGATTACCGCCAGACCGATGGTGAACTTGGCTACTTCCAGCACACCTTTCGCGTCTATGATCGTGAGGGCGAACCCTGCCTCACCTGCCAAACCCCCATCGCACGCCTTGTGCAATCGGGCCGTTCGTCGTTCTATTGCCCCACCTGCCAGAGGTAACCCATGCACACCCTGATCCTGGAGCCCCACGGCCCCGTCCTATTGATTCGCCTCAACCGGCCCGAGGCGCTCAACGCCCTCAACCAGCAGCTGATGCAGGACCTGGCCCACACCCTGACCGTGGCCGACGCCAACCCCGACATCCGCTGCATCGTGCTTACCGGTTCTGACAAAGCCTTTGCCGCTGGGGCCGATGTCAAAGAAATGCAGGCCCTCACCTATGCCGAGGTTGCCACCGCGGACCTTTACGGTCCACAAGCCGCCCTCATCGCCCGCATCCGCAAACCTATCATCGCCGCCGTATCCGGTTACTGCCTGGGTGGCGGCTGCGAACTCGCCATGATGTGTGATTTCATCCTCGCCTCCGACACCGCCCGATTCGGCCAGCCCGAGGTGAACCTTGGCATTATCGCCGGCATGGGCGGCAGCCAGCGCCTGACCCGACTCGTCGGAAAATCCAAAGCGATGGAAATGCACCTCACTGGCCGCATGATGGACGCGGTCGAGGCCGAACGCGCCGGTCTCGTCTCCCGCATCCTCCCGATGGCCGATCTTGTCACCGAATCGTTGAAAACTGCCGCTACAATAGCCGAAAAGTCGCAACTCGCTGTCAAAGCCGCCAAGGAATCCGTCAACCGCGCGCTGGAAACCCCCCTTGCCGAAGGTCTGCTCTTTGAACGCCGCGCCTTCCATGCCTGCTTTGCGACCGGGGATCAGAAAGAGGGCATGCAAGCCTTCCTTGAAAAACGTGCCGCCAAGTTCCGGGACAAATGACGTTTGCCGGTTGACTAGCCGCCGAGTCACACCTATAGACCCGGCTTCAGATCAATACCTACGCAAACGGACACCGATACCGATATGGCAAACACCGCCCAGTCCAAGAAGCGCGCCCGCCAATCCGTGGCACGCCAAGACGTGAACAAGGCGCGCCGCTCGCGGATCCGCACCTTTGTCCGCAAAGTAGAAGAGGCTCTGGCCTCGGGCGATCAGGGCGTGGCAGCTGCCGCACTCAAGGCCGCTCAACCTGAACTGATGCGTGGCGTCAGCAAGGGCGTTCTGCACAAGAACACGGTTGCACGCAAAATATCGCGGCTCAACCACCGCGTGAAGACCCTTGGCGCGGCGGCTGCCGTCTAAATCTTCCCGGCTTTCCATTGCAAAAGCGCATCCCATCCGGGGTGCGCTTTTTGCGTTTTGCGCCCGAAAAACACACCGAAAGCTGTCAGCGTTGCTCTTTTGCCAGAGGCTTCGGATTCGCTGTCGCACTCCCTCTGTCAAGCGCGAAGTTCGGTTGCTCTGACCCGCCCGGGCTTGCTAGCGTGATCAGGCGATTCACGTTGAATTGGGGGACGACAGACGATCACCGACCGGATATCCGCAAGCCCAGCACTGCCATGCCAGGCAAGCAAAGACGGAAAATGGTTTATGATCAACAACTTGGCATAACTGCGGCGGCGCAAACCGCAGCAGAAGCAAGGGTGCAGTGATTCTGCATCCGCAATTATGCCATTGTCCTGTGACACGATGTTTGCATCGGGGCCCGGCCCTGAAGCGATCACGCGTCACGCTCAGTGCGACGGGGTCCGCAGGACAAACAGCAAAGGAAGGGCCACCGGCAGCTGCGCCGGAAAGCGCCCTGGGCAAAGTACATGACGCAAGAGACTTGGGGACAGGCACGTGAATTTCTGGTCGCACGTGTGGGCAAGAACAACTACACAACCTGGATCGAGCCGCTGAAGCTCGTTGCCCTTGACCAGGGTGTTGCCCAGTTCGAAGTCCCGACCACGTTTTTCGGCAACTGGGTTTCGCGCAACTTTGCTGACCATATCCTTAGCCAGCTTCAGCAAACCGGCGCTGAAGTTCAGCGTGTTGAATTCGCGGTCGCCCGCGATGCCGAGCCGAAGGCCGAGGTCAAGCGCCCGGTGGCCGCCTCGCTGTCGCGCCCGCTGACGCGGCCTGTGCGCCCGGTGGATGAAGAACTGCCTGGCGCGCCGCTTGATCAGCGCTTCACCTTTGACAGCTTCGTGGTCGGCAAACCGAACGAATTGGCCCACGCCGCCGCCCGCCGTGTGGCTGAAGGTGGCCCTGTCACCTTCAACCCGCTGTTCCTGTATGGCGGCGTCGGCTTGGGCAAGACCCACCTGATGCACGCCATCGCCCACGAACTTCAGGCCCGGCAGCCCGAACTGCGCGTGCTTTACCTGTCCGCCGAACAATTCATGTACCGCTTCGTGCAGGCCCTGCGCGAACGCCAGATCATGGACTTCAAGGAAATCTTCCGTTCCGTCGATGTGCTTATGGTCGACGACGTGCAGTTCATCGCCGGCAAAGACTCGACGCAAGAAGAATTCTTCCACACCTTCAACGCCCTTGTTGACCAGAACAAACAGATCGTGATTTCCGCCGACCGCGCGCCTGGCGAAATCAAGGATCTTGAAGAGCGCATCCGCTCTCGCCTGCAATGCGGCCTTGTGGTTGACCTGCATCCGACCGATTACGAACTGCGGTTAGGTATCCTGCAAACCAAGGCCGAACACTACCGCGCCCAGTACCGCGGCTTGCAGATCGCCAACGGCGTTCTGGAATTCCTCGCCCACCGCATCACCACAAACGTCCGCGTTCTGGAAGGCGCTTTGACCCGCCTGTTCGCCTTCGCCAGCCTCGTAGGGCGAGAGATCACGCTGGACCTTGCGCAAGACTGCCTGGCCGACATCCTGCGCGCCTCGGATCGCAAGCTGACCATTGAAGAGATTCAGCGCAAGGTAGCAGAACATTACAACATCCGCCTGTCTGACATGATCGGACCGAAGCGCCTGCGCAACATTGCAAGGCCGCGTCAGGTGGCGATGTATCTGGCCAAGCAACTGACCTCGCGCAGCCTGCCGGAAATCGGTCGCCGCTTTGGCGGGCGCGACCATACGACGATCATGCACGGTGTCCGCAAGATCGAGGAACTGATGGCCACCGACAGCCAGCTTTCCGACGACCTGCAACTGCTGAAACGCCTGCTGCAAAGCTGAGGTTCCGTTCTGGTGTCGCCGCACGGCCACTACGGATCACAGACGGCTCTTGTGCATTGGCTGAAACCCGCTAGGTTCAAAGCCCCGCGCTTTTTAAGACGCGGAAAGACGAAGGGATGGGACGATGAAACTCTCGATCGAACGCGCCACGCTGTTGAAGGCGCTGGCACAGGCGCAATCGGTGGTGGAACGCCGCAACACGATCCCGATCCTGGCCAACGTTCTGATCGAGGCCGAGGGCAACACGGTGTCTTTCCGCGCCACTGACCTGGACATCGAGGTCGTTGACCGCGCCCCAGCCATGGTAGAGCGGGCCGGGTCCACCACAGTATCTGCGGTGATGCTGCACGAAATCGTCCGCAAACTGCCGGATGGCGCGCTGGTCAGCCTGATCGACGACGCCGCCGCTGGCCGGTTGGCGATTGCGGCTGGCCGGTCGAACTTCAACCTCGCGACCCTGCCGAAGGAAGACTTCCCGGTGATGGCGTCGTCCGAATACGCCACCAACTTCTCGGCGCCTGCGCCAGTGTTGCGGCGGTTGTTCGACAAGGCGAAGTTCGCGATTTCCACCGAAGAAACAAGGTATTACCTGAACGGCGTCTACATGCACGTCGCCAAATCAGCCGAGGGCCCGTGCCTGCGCTGTGTCGCCACCGACGGCCACCGCCTGGCGCAAATCGATGCCCCCTTGCCGGAAAACGCCGCCGCCATGCCGGGCGTGATCGTGCCCCGCAAGACGGTCGGAGAGCTGCGCAAACTGCTGGACGACGATGACGCGATGATCGCGGTTTCGGTCTCGGAAACCAAAATTCGCTTTGCAACTCCGTTGCTTACGCTGACCTCTAAAGTCATCGACGGCACATTCCCCGACTATTCCCGCGTGATCCCGACCGGCAATACCCGCCGGTTGGAGGTTGACGCGGCCGAGTTCGCCAAGGCCGTTGACCGGGTGGCCACAGTGTCGTCTGAACGTTCCCGCGCAGTGAAGCTGACGCTGGAGGATGACCGCCTGATCCTGTCCGTCAACGCCCCCGATTCGGGCGCTGCCGAGGAGGAACTGGCCGTGGCTTATGATGCCGAGCGTCTGGAAATTGGCTTCAACGCCAAGTATTTGCTGGAAATCGCAGGCCAGGTTGACCGCGAAAATGCGGTCTTCCTGTTCAATTCCTCTGGCGATCCGACCTTGATGCGTGAGGGCAATGACATGTCGGCCACCTATGTCGTCATGCCGATGCGCGTGTGACAGCCGCCGGGGGCCAGCCCCCGGGCCCCCGGGATATTTGGGCAAGTATGAAAGGGGTTAGCCGGTGAGTGGTCTTGCCATAACTGCGCTTGGCCTCTCGCATTTCCGCAGTCACAGGGCCGCTCGGCTGGAGTTTGACGGCCGGCCGGTGGCGATTTGCGGACCGAACGGGGCGGGCAAGACCAATATCCTTGAGGCGGTGTCGCTGCTGTCACCCGGCAGGGGGCTGCGCAGGGCGACTACGGCTGACCTGGCGCGGCGACCGGAGGCGCTGGGCTGGAAGGTGCGGGCTGAGGTGCGGGGCTTGGGCGGCTCGTCTCACAACGTAGAAACCTGGGCTGAGGGTGACAGCACGCGAGAGGTGCGGATTGACGACAAGGCAACCAGCCAGACCGCCCTTGGCCGTATCCTGCGCATCCTGTGGTTGGTGCCTGCGATGGACCGGCTATGGATAGAGGCGGCCGAGGGGCGCAGGCGCTTTCTGGACCGCATGACGCTAAGCTTTGCGCCGGATCATGCCGAAGCGTCCTTGGCTTATGAAAAGGCGATGCGCGACCGCAATCGGCTGTTGAAGGACGGGGTTACCGACCCGCATTGGTATGCAGCACTGGAAAGCCAGATGGCCGAGGCGGGCGGCCAGATCGCAGCCAACCGGAAAGCCGCCGTGGCGCGCCTGATGCAGGCCCAGCACGGGGCAGAGACGGCGTTTCCACAGTCTGACTTGACCCTGCTTGGCCCCGAGGGAGAGGAGCCCGAGGACCTGGCGCTGGCGCTTGCCCGGGGCCGCAGGCGCGACATGGCAGCGGGGCGGACGCTGGTGGGGCCGCACCGGACCGACCTGAACGCTGTCTATAGTGCCAAGGGTGTCGCGGCCGACCAATGCTCGACCGGAGAGCAGAAGGCGCTGCTGATCAGCCTGATCCTTGCCAATGCGCGGGCGCTGGCGGCTGACCTTGGCCAACCGCCGGTTTTGCTGTTTGACGAAGTGGCAGCGCATCTTGACCAAGCCCGACGCGCGGCGCTTTATGATGAAATTTGCCATTTGGGCGCACAAGCCCTGATGACGGGGACCGAGCCTGGGTTGTTTGACTCATTGGGTTCGCGTGCCCAAAGTCTGACGGTTGTGGAAGAGGACGGCGAAAGCCGGATCAGTTGAATGGATATTGAACGGATTCCCGAATGGATGTTAACAAAGGCCGATGATCACCAGATCGCCAGCCTTCTCGCCCGCTGTTTTGACAGCGATTTCGGCGGGCGAAGCTATTTCCAGACCCGGCAGCATCTGCGGCTGGTGCATCGACGGGGGCCGATCGTGGCCCATATGGCGTTGCAGTTTCGCGCCATGCGGCTTGGGGCGCGGCTGATCACCGTGGCGGGTCTTGCCGATGTGGCGACCGATCCTGACGTGCGCGGGCAGGGGCTGGCCTCTGACCTGCTGCGGGCCGCGCTGCACGAGGCACGGGCCTCGGTGGCGGAGTACGTTCTGCTGTTTGGGGCGGCAAAGCTTTACCAGGCGGCGGGCTTTCGCAGGGTCAGCAATCCGATGATCTGGACCGAGATGCGGGGTGCCGTCACCGGTGCTGTGCATTGCGCCCCGGCCGAGTCGCTGATGGTGCTGCCCTTGCGTGAGGCCGCCTGGGATGACGCGGCAACCCTTGATGTTTTGGGCAACCTGTTCTGATGACCCTGACAGCCGCTGAACTGGGATTATACGCCTTGGCCATGGCAGGCCTGTGGACGGTGCCGGGGCCGGTCTGGGTGGCCTTGCTGGCACGGGCGCTGTCGGGCGGGTTTGCCGCAGCCTGGCCGTTGGCGGTGGGCGTGACGCTGGGCGATTGCCTGTGGCCCCTGATCGCCATCTTTGGCATGGGCTGGGTGCTGTCGGTCTACGGCGGGGCGCTGCATGTGCTGCGTTGGGTAGCCGCTGGAACCTTTGCCGTGATGGGCGTCTTGCTGATCACCAAATCCGGTGCGCTGATGTCCGCCGACAGCAAGTTCACACGGCCCGGCCGGCTGGCGGGCTTTGCGACGGGGGTGGCTGCGGTGATCGGAAACCCCAAGGCCATCTTGTTCTACATGACTGTTCTGCCCGGCTTTTTCGGTGATCTGTCGCGTCTCGCGACCGCAGATATCGTGGCCGTGCTCGCCGTTTCGGTTGCTGTGCCCTTGGTCGGAAATCTGGCCCTTGCCCTGTTTCTTGACCGCGCCCGCACATTGCTGTCCTCCCCCGCGCGGGTGCGGACGCTGAACCGCATCGCCGGGTGCCTGCTGATCCTTGTGGCTGCGGTGATTCCCTTCACCTGACCCTAAATCTTGTGTCCATGACGTGACATTCCCCACCGTTGCCGCTATAAATTGCACGCTTATGAAGGGGTGCAGTGCACATGGCTGAAGAGCCCAAACAGACCGAGTCGTATGGCGCAAGTTCTATCAAGGTTCTCAAGGGGTTAGATGCTGTTCGCAAGCGCCCTGGCATGTATATCGGCGACACCGATGACGGGTCGGGCTTGCACCATATGGTCTACGAAGTTGTCGACAACGGCATCGACGAGGCGCTGGCTGGTCACGCAACCGAAGTCAGCGTGAAAATCCACGCCGACAGCAGCGTATCGGTGCGCGACAACGGGCGCGGCATCCCGGTTGACATCCATGAAGAAGAGGGCGTTTCGGCGGCCGAAGTCATCATGACCCAGCTTCATGCTGGCGGGAAATTCAACAACACCGACGAATCCGGCAACGCCTACAAGGTCTCGGGCGGTTTGCACGGCGTCGGAGTTTCGGTCGTCAACGCGCTGTCGGAATGGCTGGAACTGACCGTCTGGCGCAATGACACTGAATACCGCGCCCGCTTTGAACATGGCAATTGCGTGGTGCACGTCTATCCCGTCGGCCCTGCCCCGGGTCGCAAGGGGACAGAGGTGCGCTTTCTGGCATCTGCCAAAACGAACGTTCCTTCAGGAACCTTTTCCAACCTTGAATACCACTTCAAAATCCTCGAAGTCCGCCTGCGCGAACTGGCCTTCCTGAACTCTGGCGTGAAAATCGTGCTGGAAGACGAACGGCCCGCCGAAGCTGTCCGGGTTGAGATGTATTACGACGGCGGCGTGCGTGAGTTTGTCAAATACCTCGACCGCTCCAAAGCGCCGGTGATGTCGGAACCAATCTACATGATCGGCGAGAAAAACGGCATCGGCGTGGAAGTGGCGATGTGGTGGAATGACAGCTACCACGAAAACGTACTGCCGTTCACAAACAACATTCCGCAGCGCGATGGCGGCACGCATCTTGCCGGTTTCCGGGGGGCGCTGACCCGCACAATCAACGCCTATGCGCAATCGACCGGCATTGCGAAGAAGGAAAAGATCGACTTCACCGGCGATGATGCGCGTGAAGGTCTGACCTGCGTTTTGTCCGTCAAGGTGCCTGATCCGAAATTCTCCAGCCAAACCAAAGACAAGCTGGTCTCCAGCGAGGTCCGTCCGGCGGTTGAAAACCTTGTGAACGAAAAGCTGGGGGAGTGGTTTGAGGAAAACCCCGGCCCCGCCCGCATCATCGTATCGAAGATTGTCGAGGCTGCCGTGGCCCGTGAAGCCGCCCGCAAGGCGCGCGATCTGACCCGGCGCAAGACTGCGCTGGATGTGGCAAGCCTGCCCGGCAAGCTCGCCGATTGTCAGGAACGTGACCCCGCGAAGTCTGAGATTTTCCTTGTCGAGGGCGACTCGGCTGGCGGTTCGGCCAAGCAGGGCCGCTCACGCTCCAACCAGGCCGTGCTGCCCCTGCGCGGCAAGATTCTGAACGTGGAACGGGCGCGTTTTGACCGGATGCTTGGGTCTCAGGAAATTGGTACCCTGATCACCGCTTTGGGCACTGGCATTGGCCGCGATGAATTCGACATCAAGAAACTGCGCTACCACAAGGTTGTCATCATGACCGACGCCGACGTTGACGGCGCGCACATCCGCACTTTGCTGTTGACCTTCTTCTTTCGCCAGATGCCGCAGCTGATTGAAGGCGGTTACCTGTATATCGCCCAACCGCCGCTGTACAAAGTTGCGCGTGGGAAATCAGAGGTTTACCTGAAAGACCAGCCCGCCCTTGACGACTATCTGATCGAGATGGGCGTTGAAGGGGCTATCCTGCGCATGGCCAATGGCGAGGAAATTGCCGGCGCTGACCTTGCCCGCGTCATCGAAGGCGCCCGTGCTTTTCGCCGCATCCTTGACGCCTTCCCGACGCACTACCCTCGCGCAATCCTTGAACAGGCGGCACTGGCGGGCGCTTTCGACCCCGACCGCACCACCGATCTGCAAGAGTTGGCAGACCAGGTCGCCAAGCGACTGAACCTCGTCGCACCCGAGTTTGAACGCGGCTGGCAAGGCCGCATCACGCAAGACCACGGCATCCGTCTGTCCCGCATCCTGCGCGGGGTTGAAGAACTGCGGACGCTGGACGGTGCCGTTCTGCGCTCGGGCGAGGCGCGCCGCCTTTCGGCCATCTCGCAGCGCGACCGTGACGTCTACCGCGAGCCCGGCAAGCTGGCCCGCAAAGACCGCGACCAACCAGTTTTCGGCCCGGTGGACCTGTTGAAATCGGTTCTGGCTGAGGGCGAAAAGGGCCTTTCCCTCCAGCGTTACAAGGGCTTGGGCGAAATGAACCCCGGCCAGCTGTGGGAAACCACCCTTGATCCCGAGGCGCGCACGCTGCTGCAAGTCAAGGTTGACGATCTTGC
>JAYSQA010000240.1:0-4935 GCA_043721775.1 Rhodobacterales bacterium | reverse complement strand
GCTTCACCGCGCCCGGCATACCCGTCACTGAAGCCATGGGATGAGTCCGTCCGGGGGAAGGAGAAATCCGCCCGTCACCCGATTTGTGCAACAGAGCCGGTCCAGAACACTCTTTCGACCAGCCCCAAGTGTTCCGATTTTCTCAGCCACCACTTTGGTTCGGATTACCACGGCCAGCCTGCTCATCGGAACGCTGGTTCCCTTGTCAGGAAGATCGGATGATAGGGGTCAGCGCGTTTCTCGCAGCAGTCCTTCCATCACAGCTTTCTGAACTGAAGCACGAGGGCACGGTCATTGGAATGCGCGTGGCCAGGCTTGGTGTAGATCGCGATGCCCTCCAGCGCCACGGGGCCGATCTCGCGCTGGTTGACCAAGTTTTCCAGCATTTCCGCGAAATGTTCCTTCTCGAAATGTGCGCGGTTCACGCCGATGATGAAAAGTGCTCCGGGTCGGGCGATGCGCAGCAGTCCGCGCAACGGGGCCGGGCCAAGGTGGCCAAAGGTAAAAGTGCCAGCGCTCACCACAGCGCCATAGGCGTTGTCGATGGCAGACAGGTCGCCGGTCAGATCCACCTTGTACAGGCGGCGGTAAAGTCCCTTTTCCTGCGCCAGCACCAGCATTTCCGGCGAAATGTCCATGCCGTCGATCTGGTCCGGTGCCAGCTTGAGTTCCGCCGCCACAATACCGGTGCCGCAACCGATGTCCGCAACGGGGACGTCGTGGGCTGTGGCTTGCCTTTGGTAGGCCTCGGCGATGGCTTTCGGATAATGGTAACCCATCTCTTGCGCGAAACCCGCATCGTAGGACGTTGCGAAGCCGCGGTAATAGTCCACGATGTCTGCGGTCGAGGCAAGTTTGTAAGTATTTTCAAGGTCCTGTTCGCCAGAAATCTTGGCGGTCATCGGGGCGCTCCTCGGGTGGTGCCACGGCGCGGTCGCAATTGCCGCGCCGTGCAGGTTGTGTTCAGCCATGCGGCGGCTTGTAGGCGCCCGTGACCTTGCCCGCCAAGGTCATGGCGGCCATCGCTTCTGACGCCGTCATCAGCTTGATGGTCGAGGATGCAGAAACCGTACCGGTAGAGGCAACGGCAGCAGCACCGGCCATCATCACCATGTCATCCGGCGCTTCTATCAGGCAGATGACATCGTGTTCCCCAAAGGCAAAGAAAAGGTGGTGCAGCTTTGCGCCAAGCGCCTCGATGAGCTTTCTGGCGGCGGCTTCGCGGTCCGAGGGATTGGCGACCATCGCCTTGATCGCGTCTTGCGAGTAGGAAAGCTGGTAAAGGTAGTACGCCATTTGAGCATCCTCCCAGATGAGATTGCGGCGGCGCTTCTTTTGGCCCCGCCAGACGAAAGCATACCCGAAAAGCCGGGCTGCGGCTATCAGCCCGGCCAAATGATTCTAAAGCTGCGGGCCGGGGTCACAGGGGCAAGCAAGACGGACAAACACTGCTACCAATTCGGATCACGGCCCTGAAGGTCGGCGTCCGGGGCTGGCCCTTTCCGCTTCGCAGGCCCAGCCCAAGGCGCCACGTAGGCCAGTTCCAAGGCACGGCCGTAGGCTTGCAGCAAGGTGCCAATACCGCGACCAATGGCCAAAAGCGGGGCACGCAGGCGCACAGCACGCACGGCGGGAAACTTGATCTGGGCGGTTGGGGAAATATCGGTCATGATGTCCTCCTGTCGATGAACGGAGGATGCGACGCGCGCGGCTGAAAGTCCTTGGCGCAAACCTTAAGATGTCTGAACGTTTCTGAATTTGAACTGAGGCCCGGTTTTGGGTTATGCAGTTACAATCAGGGAGGCCAATGCAATTTGGACACGGCATTTGGACCATACCGGCTGAAACGGCGGGAACGGCTTGTCATCGGGCCGGATGGTTCGCTCGATCTGTCGGCGCGCGCCTTTGATCTGCTTTGCGCGCTGCTGGACGGGGCGGGCGAGACGGTGACCAAGGATACGCTCTTTACCACTGTCTGGCCCGGCGTGGTGGTGGAGGAAAACACGTTGCAGGTCCACATCTCGGCGCTAAGAAAGGCGCTGCCCCCGGACATGATCGCGACGGTTCACGGACGCGGTTACAGATATGCCGGACCGATGCCGGTGCAAGGGGACGCTGCCGCATCCACAACGACTGCCAGGCTTCGCGATCACAAGCCGGTCATCGTTGTGCTGCCGTTCGAGAACCTCAGTGCCGAGCCAGAGCAGCAATATTTCAGCGATGGAATCACCGGCGACATCACCGACCGCTTGCTGCGCTTCCGCAAGTTCGCGGTGATTGGCCAGTATTCCGCCTTGGCCTTTCGTGGCGCGGCCCCCGATTTCGCGGCGATTCGAGACCGGCTCAAGGCCGACTTTGTCGTGACTGGTACCATCCGGCGCGCGGGCGAGCGCATCCGCATCGCCTTGCGCCTGTCCAATGCCGAAAGTGGCGAGGCCATCTGGGCCGAGCGTTACGACCGGCTGATCGCCGATATCTTCGCTTTGCAGGACGAGATCAGCGAACTTGTCGCCGCCGCCATCGCCAGCCATCTTGATGTCGAGATCAACGAGCGCAGCAGCGGCAAGCCGCATGCGAGCCTGACCAGCTACGAGCACCTGTTGCAGGGATGCTGGCACTACCGGAAGTTCACACCGGCCAGCAATATCGTGGCGCGGCGATGCTTCGAACAGGCATGTGCCCTTGACCCAGGCAATGCCGAGGCCATTGCACGGCTCGGCCTCACCTATAGCACCGCCTGGATTTACGACTTCTCCATGGAAAACGCCGCTAAGGCATTGGAATTCAGTGCCGCGGCGGTTGCGCTTGATCCTTTGAAAGCCGTGAACCATGCCATCCATACCAACGCGCTGCTGCGTAACGGCGATCTCGAAGCGGCACTCTGCGCCAGTGAACGAGGCCTTGCCCTCAATCCCGGCCAGCCAGGAATGCTGGCCAACCGCGCGTTCACCCTGGCCTACGACGGAAGACCCGCCGAGGCCCGGGACTTGCTGGCGCAGGCGCTGCGGCTCGAACCTTTGCCGCCGCCATGGTATGCCCGGTTCAACAGCGTCATTGCTTTCGTGGAGGGCCGTTACGATGAGACACTCGCTGGCTTCGAGCCGCAAGCCGAGATGGCCTGGGACATCATGTATGCCTTGTCCTGCTGCGGCCATCTGGGGCGGGCGGAGCAGGCGCGCGCCACACTGGCCCGGCTGCAACAAGAGGGCCGCGATCCCGATTGGCGTTTTGGCGTCAAGCGGGAACCCTACCGGGATGCGCGCCTGCGTGCGCATCTGATCAACGGACTGGAACTTGCCCTGGCCGTGGCCGCATAGCGTATGGAAACCACATTCGGGCCATACCGTCTTAGTACCACGGAACGGAGGTTTTCCGGACCAGACGGTCCAATTGCCTTGTCCACTCGTGCATTCGAACTGCTTTGCGTGTTGCTGGACGGTGCGGGCGAGGTCGTGACCAAGGAAGCGCTATTTGACGCAGTCTGGCCCGGCGTGGTGGTGGAGGAGAATACGCTGCAGGTACATATCTCGGCGTTAAGGAAGGCGCTGCCCCCGGACATGATCGCGACGGTGCACGGGCGCGGCTACCGATATGCCGGGCCTGCGCCCGAACCGGCCAGGCCTGCGACAATCTCAGCCAGATCGGGGTCTGGCCCGCAACCCCGAACGAACAGGGGCCCGGTGGTCGTCGTTCTGCCCTTCGCCAATCTCGGCGGAGATCCGACCCAGCAGTATTTCAGCGATGGCATCACTCAAGATATCACCGATCGGCTGACGCGGTTTCGGGTGCTGTCCGTCATAGGTGTTGATTCAACCTTCATTGGCCAGACCGCGACGCCCGATGTCGACGCGATCCGGGCTGCGACCAATGCGGATTTTCTTGTCTCCGGCAGCATCCGCCGTTCCGAGACCCGCATTCGCATTTCGGTGCGTCTGACCTGCGCGGCGTCGTATGCCTCGGTCTGGGCCGAGCAGTATGACCGGCCCATTGACGACCTCTTTGAAGTGCAGGACGACGTCGCCGACATGGTGGCAGCCACAATCTCGCGGCAGCTGGAAATCGAGATTTCCGGCCGCTCGCTGCGCCAGCATCCGGCCAGTCTGAAGATCTACGAGCTGACACTGCGGGGGGTGTGGCACTACTTTGCCTTTACGCGGGACAGCATGAATCAGGCGATCGCCTGTTGCGAGCAGGCGTTGGCCGAAGATCCGGACTATAGAGAGGCGCTGACTTGGCTGGGCGCTTCCAAATGTGCGCGCTATGAAATTGACTTTGATCTCGGCGACCTCCGAGTGGGAATGGATTTGGTCGAAAGGGTCATCAAACTTGACCCGACAGATTCGCGGCCATTTGTGACCTACAGCCTTTCTGCGTGCATTATTCATGGGTTGGATGCGGCGCGCAGCTCGGTCGACCATGCGCTGCGGCTTAATCCGGGTGACTATTATGCCCAAGCACAGCGTGCGATCGTATCCATCTATGACGGCGATCACGCACAGGCGCGGGGTTGGCTGCACAGTGTCAACAGACTGACGCCCAACCCACTGCCATGGGTCGCACAATATGAGCCGCTGATGGCCTTTCAGGAACATCGCTTCCGGGATGCCATTCCCGCACTGTTGCCCTGTTCCGAGTTGGCTTGGCAGATGATGTATCTGATTGCCTGCCACGGTCATCTTGGAGAAAGGGAAGAGGCGCAGGCCATTGTCGCCCGCTTTGCCGCCCAAGGCCGGTTGCTTGATTTTCATGCCGCCGCCGCGCGCGAGCCGTACCTTGACCCCGCCGCGCGCAAACGGCTTGTCGAGGGGATCATGCTGGCGCTCGGGTAGGCCGCGTGGCGCGCGTCTCTTGTCTTATGACTTCCCTCAGCTCCTTTGCGATAAAGGAGCTGCTGCCCGCCGCGCCATTCATGGCGGGCAGCGGCGGCGGTCGGAT
>JAYSQA010000239.1:0-3580 GCA_043721775.1 Rhodobacterales bacterium | reverse complement strand
GGCGGCAGGCCTGCGCATGCTCAGTTCTCTCAGCGGAGGGTTCGCGCTGATCGCCGATGCGGTGGGAAGCCTCGACACGCCGGATGTCAGCGGTGATGTCGTGGTCAGCTGTCCGCCGGCCTTGACCGCAATGTGGCTGGTGAAGAACATCGGGCCCTTCCTGATCCGGCATCCCGGAATACGGCTCGGGCTGCGATCTTCGACCCAATGGAAGGCGGTGATCGGCTCCGACGTCGACCTGTGCATCCGCTACGGCGATGGAATTCTGGAAGATCTGCGCACGACGCTGTTGAGCGAGGTCGATCTTTTCCCGGTTTGCAGCCCTGCCATGGCCGTCAGTCTGTACGCGCCTGCCGACCTGAGAAAGGTGCCGCTTCTGTACGCGACCGAAGACGGCGAATGGAACTCGTGGCTTTCATCGGTCCACATCACCAATCCGCAGCACATCCGCCACTATATGGGCAACGATTTCATGATGATCGAAGCCGCCGTGAACGGGTTCGGCGTGGCGATTGGCGACAGTGTGACCTGCCGACACTACCTTGAAACCAGTGTGCTGGTGGCGCCGTTCGAGCAACGGAAGAAATCGAGCAGTTCCTTCTATATGATCGAGCGTGCCAACATCCGCAAGAAGATCGCCGTGCGCCGGGTCCGCGACTGGATCATCGAAAGCTTTGCCCGAATGAACGCGGACGAGCGCGGTCAAACCAATGAGTCTTGTGAAATCGATTCGAGTCATCCCAAGCTTTGAAGCTGTGTGTGACCACAAGTTATTTCGTTCACTACTCAAGTTTACTTCGTGCACCACGCAGTGCCACATCTTTCCAACTGAACCATGCAATCGACAGGAAACAAAAGTTGTCAATTCGAGGTCGCAGAGTAGCTGTTCCATCCCGGATGTTTACACAGACCCCCGGCGATTTGCTTTTTTCATGGCAAGATCGATCCAGAGGGATATTCGGGACGGAGTGAGCGCATGCTGATCCATCTTCACAGCCAAGCCACGACGACGCCGAAGCATCGGGCGGCGATCCAGGCGGGCCACGAGCCCGCGTGGGTCTTGGCGGAACGGTTAGGCACAACCGAGCAGACCGCCTACAAATAGAGGCAGCCGGACCGCAGCCACACGCCGCACCGGCTGAAAACGACACTGACCCCGGCGCGGGACCCCGATATGCTTCCCCCTATTGGCGTGCTTTGCCTGTCTGGACCAGTCGGGAAGCCCTTCGAGTTTGTCAAGCCTGTAACTAATTGGGCTGGTTCCGAGCCCAGAGATGGTTCGATGCCAGTCGCGTTCCCTCCGCCAAAATCTTTCATGTAAAGTATTTATTTAATTCATAAATATGATATTTATATTTCCAGCCCCCCCCAAAAAAATTCTCCATTTTCCGCCGGATGCCACCGGATTTCGATGGATTTTGGCCCTCTGTGCAGCTTTGCCTTTCCGGCCCGAACCCCCTGCGACAATTGCGACAAAAGAGCCGTTTCACGGCCCAGCGCCCCGGCCTTTTACTTTCCTGCATCCGGAAAAGCAAAAGGCCCCGCGCTGGGCAGGGCTGTTTCATCTGGGGAAGAAACTGCGGCAAACCTCGGCAGGTTCACCGCGAAGGCATGCCCTGACGAAGTTCTCAGCGGGCGAGGCGAGGGACCGATGAGTGAAGTCGTCCGTTGCCCTCACGTTCGCCTCTATCCGCGCCAGTTTCGCATTGAAGGCCTCAGCGTCGCGCTGATGTTCCGGGTTGCCAACCTCGCCCCTCTGCGCCGCTTCCAGCTTCGTCAGCCGCCGTTCAAGCCGTTCCTTCATGGCTGATTTCCTTCGTTCGAGGGCAAGGTTTCCCATTGCCGGGTTAGCCCGTTCCATGCCTGCCCGGTTGAGCCGTCCCTTTCCCAGTCGGAGAGGGTCGGCCATTCGGTCGGGCTGACAATGCGCCCCGTCCAGGTTCGAGGATGCCCGCCCGGCAATGTGCCGTATGGGTAAACCCTTGGAACGCTGGGCCGGGGTGTATGTTCCACTTTCGGAGCCGGGGGTGTTGCGACAATTGCGACTTTTGCGACAAACGACGAAGGGGCCGGGGCCGCGATGGTTGCGGCCTCCGGTTCCAGTTCGGCACGGGCCTTGGCCAGATCAAACCGCATTGCCTGCCCCCCGCACGATGCGCCAGGCTTCGGTCCGGCGACTGCCCCGCACCACTGTTCCCGGCGTGAGGGGGCAAGCCATTTCAGCTTTTCGAGAAGCGCCAGACTTGCCCGCGCCTTCGGGGTTTCGCGCAGTTCGTTCGGCCCTGCGTTCACCACATCGCGGGTTGTCACCTCGGCCTCTGGCCACTTTTCGAGAAGCCATTTGCGCAGCTTTTCAGCCCGGTCAACCTCAACCGATACCATCGCCGCATTGGCCAGCCGCGAAGCCTCTGACAGGTAGTAGTCTGCCAGTTCGATCCCATCGGCCATGTCCTGTTCCGTCACCTCATGGGCGTGCAGATCGCACCAGGGGGTCAGGACACCCGCGATGCGGTACGCCTGTTCCGCCGCCTTGCTGGCGTAGCCTGTGACGTGCGACAGGTCAGCGCCGGGGGCCTGTTGCGCCTCTACCCAATCCGAGAATGCCACCAGCAACGCCCTTGCCATCCCGCTCAGACGCAACAGCCGGGGCGACAGTTCCCGCGTCTCAGCATCCATCGGCAGGGGCGTCTCGAGAATGCCGCGCAGGCGGGCGGCAAAGCTGGCCAAGCGCCCGTCATCGGGCCTTGTGAGGGCATGCGGTCTGTTGCCGATGGTGCTGGGCGGTTCGCAGATCAGGAAGCGCGGCAGAAAGCCTGTATCGCCTGCTATCGGGTCGGCCATGAAGGTTCGCGCCACGCCCGGTTGCACCATCAGATGTATGGCCAGCCGCCGCCCAAACAGGACAGAATGCCCCTCGCCTGCCCGCGTGCGCCGGATCGGGTTGCCCTGCCAAAGGTCATTCATCGCGGCCAAGGTCTTTTGGCGGTTGTCGCTGTTCATGGCGTGCCCGCCAAGGAATTGCCCGCCTTCATCGCTGAAAAGCCCAAGGGCGGGTTGGCCATATGCGAAAAGCCGGGTCAGCCCCTCAAAGGTCGGCTCTGACACTGTGCGGTCAGTTGACGGCGGGGCGGCAGGTTCGGGGCCAAGGGCGGAGAGGTCGGCCAGCGAAGCCGTGCGCTTTTCGCCCTTTCCCTTCTTGGCCTCTGACAATATGCGCTCGCGCTCGCCTTTCCAGAGCGCATGGGTGTTTTGCCAGCTTGTCACGGCGTCGCGCTGCGCCTCGGCCTGTTCCTTCTCGAAAGCCCGAACCGCCGCCATCAAGGGGGCGTCGCAACTGGACTTGCGCTCGCCAGATTGCGCGATGGTCTGGCAATAGAGCGACAGCGGGCGAACGCCGCCCAGCGTCTCCAGCTGGCTCTGTTGCACAAATCGCGAAGGATTTCCTGTGTGACTCCAGGGTGTTAGTCAGCTTGCATGAGCACCCCCCCCGACTTGCCGCACGACGAACTGGCGCGCCTGCAATGCCGCCCTGAAGCAGCGCGGATCGCGGCAGATCTGGTTTGACCCGGAGACGGTGTGG
>JAYSQA010000238.1:0-42829 GCA_043721775.1 Rhodobacterales bacterium | reverse complement strand
TCCGCAGCTTGTATTTCGCCGAGAAACTGCGCCGCTTCGGCACCGCAGTGAATTCGGCCGAAGCAACTCTGGCCGACGCCACAACCCGGGCAGCAGGCGCCCTCGAAGCAGCACTCTCAGGCGCCGCAGGCAAGGGCGTGGGCAAAGCCCTGGGCAGACGTTCGGACAGTACCATCAGACCGTTCTCCCGCGCCCCCGAGTGTAAACTTCAGACAGTAGAATGTCTCACTCTTGGTGGCACGAAGGGTTGAGATCGCGGCCTTGGCCGCCCCCTGTTCAACAAAGTACAGTCGTCGGCCTATGCCAGTGCCTGTGGCATGGGCCGGTGAATGTGGCTGCGGCTGCGGCGGTGGCTGCGGCTGTGCCAGCGGCTGAGGCTGTAAACCGTCTCTGAAATTATCGCCGAACCCGTCCCCCGTCGACGGGGTTAGCCGCCCGGATACCCTGCCGTTCGAAGCGGCCGGGTCCTTGACAGAGCGGCTGAGCTTCGCCTTCATGGCGGCAAAAGGGGAAGCCATGTCCACGACGCTCGGTGCCAATCTGACCACTCCGCCTCCGGTTTTGGCCCCCCTGGCGGCCCTGGCGCTGGTGCAGACCCATTGGGGCCTGACCGGCAGCCTGTCGCCCCTTGCTTCGGAACGTGACCTGAACTTCCGGCTGACCACCGCCACCGGACGCTACGTCGTGAAACTCGCCAACCCGGCAGAGCCTGCCGCCGTGACGCAGTTCCAGACCCGCGCCCTGCTGCATCTGGAAACCAGCCCGTTGCCGCTTCCCCGCGTGATCCGCACCCTGACGGGCGCTACCGAGGTGACCTCCCCGCACGGCATCCTGCGCCTTCTGACCTGGCTGGAAGGTCAGCCCCTGCACCTTGCCCCGAAATCCCACGCCCAGCGCGCCACCATCGGGCACACCGCCGCCCTTCTGACCCTGGGCCTGCAAGGCTTCACCGACCCGGCCGCCCGTCAGGACCTGCAATGGGACATCCGCCACGCCGCCCGCCTGTCCCCGCTTCTGCCTGATATCGCACAAAACCTGCGCCCCCTGTGCGCCGCCGCCCTCGACCAGTTTGAAACCCAAGTCCTGCCCCACCTCGCCGAGTGCCGCTGGCAAGTCGTCCACAACGACCTCAACCCGCACAATCTGCTGACCGATCCCCTCGACCCGACCAAAATCGCCGGTATCCTCGATTTCGGCGACATGGTCGAAACGCCGCTGGTCTGCGACATGGCCGTAGCGGCCAGCTATCAGGTGGATCCTTCTGCCCCCCTTGAAAGCCTGATGGCCTTCGCCCGCGCCTACCACGCCACCCTGCCCCTGACCCCGCTGGAGCAACGCCTGTTCCCCACCCTGACCGCCGCCCGAATGCTGACCACCCTTGCCATCGCGTCGGCCCGCGCCGCCCGCTATCCCGAAAATGCCCCCTACATCCTGCGCAACGTGCCCTCCGCCAGCGCAGGGCTGAAGGCGCTGCACGGCCTCAACCTTTCAACCCTGTGGACCTGACATGAAACGCGATGAGACTATGGTGAACGCCTATGTCCCCGGTCAAGGCCACCTTGCGCCCCAGGATCAGGCCCTGATCGCCCGCAGGCTGCGCCTGCTTGGCCCCGCGTACCGTCTGTTCTACGAAACCCCGGTGCATCTGGTGCGCGGCCACGGCGTCTGGCTTTACGATGCGCAGGGCAAGGCCTACCTCGACTGCTACAACAACGTGGCATCCCTTGGCCACTGCCACCCCCACGTCACCGCCGCCACCGCGCGCCAGGCGTCAACCTACGCCAGCCACACCCGCTATCTGAACGAGGTCGTGCTGGACTGCGCCGAAAAGCTTCTGTCCCACTTCCCCCCCGAACTTTCCCAGGTCATGTTCACCTGCACCGGGTCCGAGGCGAACGACCTTGCCCTGCGCATAGCCTTCGCCCAAACCGGCGGCACCGGCGTTATCGTCACCCAAAACGCCTACCACGGCGTCACCCACACCGTCGCAAGCCTGTCGCCCTCGCTTGGGCAAGGCGTTGCCCTTGGAAGCCATGTCCGCACCATCCCCGCCCCCGATCCTGCCAACCTGACCGGCGACCTCGGCCTCGCCTTCGCCGCCGAAGTCCAGAACGCCATCGACGACCTGCACCGCCACGGCATCAAACCCGCCGTCCTGATCGTCGACACCGTCTTCTCCTCCGACGGCCTCTTCACCGACCCGGCAGGCTTCCTGAAACCCGCCGCCGAGACCATCCGCAAAGCCGGCGGCCTGTTCATCGCGGACGAGGTGCAACCCGGCTTCGGCCGCACCGGCAACCACTGGTGGGGCTTCCAGCGCCACGACCTGATCCCCGACATGGTCTCACTCGGCAAGCCGATGGGCAACGGCTACCCGGTCGCAGCCCTCGTCCTGCGCCCCGAAGTCCTGACAGAATTCGGCGCCAAAGGCCGCTATTTCAACACCTTCGGCGGCAACGCCGTGGCCGCAGCCACCGCAATCGCGGTGATGGAGGTGATCGAGAACGAAAACCTCCTGCACAACGCCGCCACCACCGGCGTCCACCTCGCTGACGGCCTGCGCGCCCTCGCCCGAACCCATGCCACCCTCGGCCCCCTGCGCGCCACCGGCTTGTTCTTCGGTCAGGACATCATCCAGGACGGCCTGCCGGCCCCCAAAGAAGCCGCCCGCATCGTCAACGCGCTGCGCGATGCCGGAGTTCTGATCTCCGCCACCGGTCCCAAAGGCCATACCCTGAAAATCCGCCCGCCCCTGATCCTGCAACAGGCCGAGGCTGATATCTTCCTGACCAAGCTGGATCAGGTTCTAACCCTCTGACCCCTTCATCTTGGCGCAAATACTCTGGGGGTCAGGGGGCTAGCCCCCTGCCTTCCGCCGCCGCCCTGAGCGCCCGGATATTCTCCCCATAAGGCGCAGACGCATCCGCCGTCCCGCCCTTGAAGATCGAGGAGCCTGCCACCAGCACATCCGCCCCCGCCTCTACCAGACTGCGGGCGTTGTCAGTCGTCACCCCGCCATCAATCTCGATATGAATGGGCCGGTCGCCAATCATCGCCCGCAAGGCCCGTATCTTGTCCATCTGGGCCGGGATCAGCTTTTGTCCGCCAAAGCCGGGGTTCACCGTCATCACAACGATCATGTCAATATCATCCAGCAGATAGGGCACCGCCTTTATCCCACTGCCTGGATTGATCGCCAACCCCGCCTTGCACCCCAAAGCCCTGATCGTCTGCAAGGTCCGGTGAATATGCGGCCCGCTTTCCAGATGCGCCGTCAGAATATCCGCCCCGGCCGTGGCAAAGGCCTCAAGATACGCATCCACCGGACAGATCATCAGATGCACATCCATCACCCCCCCGACATGCGGACGCAAAGCGGCACACATCGCCGGACCAAAGGTCAGGTTCGGCACGAAATGGCCGTCCATCACGTCAACATGCACCCAATCCGCGCCTTCCGCTTCAATCGCCCGACATTCAGCCCCAAAATTGGCGAAGTCGGCGGCAAGGATGGAAGGGGCGATCTTGACCGCCTTCGAAAAGACCCCGTTCGAAAGGCCCTGTGGGCGAGAAAAGCTCATGGCGTCCTCCTCTGACCCCTCCGATGTGCAGGACTGCGCCGCAAGGGTCAAGATCACAGCCAAACGCAACACTGCGGCATTTTCCGGAAGCAGGCAGCACGGGGGCGCCGGACCGGACCGCCGATCGCATCATCCGCATCCAACGGCGCAACGCAGCCAACAGCGCCAAATGTACCCGTACAAGCCTGATATTGCCGCGGCTTCCACAATATGATCAAATTCCCGCAAAGGGAAGGAATACCCCATGCGAGTCTTTATCAACGGCTTTGGCCGCATCGGCAGGTCTGTGCTGCGGGCTTGGGCACAAAACGCGTCCCGGTGGCCCGGGCTGCAAATCGCAGGCATCAATGATATCGCAACGGACGAGATGTGCGCCTACCTCTTCCAATATGACAGCGTCTTTGGCCCGTGGCGCGGCACAGTGGCCCTTGTGCCCGGCGCGTAGGTGGTTGACGGTCGCGCCATCCCGCTGCACCGCACCCCAGATATTTCGACCCTGAACCTGTCCGATATCGACGTGGTTCTGGAATGCACCGGCCGCGCCGACGCCCATGACATCGCAACCCGAGGCCTGGCCGCCGGTGCAAAACGCATCCTGATCTCTGGCCCGTCGAACGCTGCTGAGGTTACCGTGGTTCTCGGTGCCAATGACCATGCCCTCACAAACCAGCGTATCGTCTCGAACGCCTCCTGCACCACCAACGCGCTGGCGCCCCTCGTCAACCTGCTGCACCAGACCTGGGGCGTGCTCACCGGGTCAATGACCACCATCCATTGCTACACCGGCAGCCAGCCCACGACAGACGCCCCCGCCCCCGGTTCGGGCACCGACTACGCCCGAAGCCGCGCTGCGGCTTTGTCCATGGTGCCCACCAGCACCTCCGCCCAGCGCCTGCTGGATATCGTCCTGCCGCAGATCGCGGGCCGCATAGAAGGCTCCGCCGTTCGCGTTCCCACCGCCTCGGTCTCGGCAGTCGATCTCACCGTGCTGCTGGACACCACCCCCACCGCAGCGCAAGTCAACCACGCCCTTCACGGCGCAAGCGGTGTCATCGGCGCCACCGATGCGCCGCTCGTGTCCTCCGACCTGCGCGCCCGCCCCGAAAGCATCATCATGGCCACCCCCGAAACCCGGGTGACCAAAGGCGGCCTTGTCAGAGTCTTCGGCTGGTATGACAACGAATGGGGCTTCTCCAACCGCATGCTGGATGTCGCCCTGAGGATGCAATCGCCGCTTTGATGATGCGACAGCATCTTGCAAGATGAAATTGCCTCTTTCAAGGTCAAATAGCCGCCTTGAACAAGAAACAACCGCCATCGCGATCTTCAAAAGGCGCAGGCTCCCCCGCGCCCCCTTTCATTTGTTCATAAATATCCCGGGGGTGCGGGGGCTGGCCCCCGCACTATGCCGTGTGCGGTGGCTGGCCCCCGCACTGGCCTCAGGCCATATGCCCACCCCAAGGCCCATGCAGCCCGGTGCCGGGCATATCCACCCGCTCAAACCCATGCGCCCCGAAGAAATCGCGCTGCGCCTGGATCATGTTTGCGGTACTGCGCCCGGTCCGCATCATGTCGAACCACGCCAGTCCGGCCGACAGCGCGGGCAGCGGCAAGCCATAGGCCGCGCCCACGGATACCGCCTGCCGCAACCCCGGCGACGACGCCCGCAGATGGTCGGCAAAGAACGGCGCCAGCATCAGCCCGCGGCCCGCATCCTCCTCCAGCGCCGTCGCCATGTCATTCAGCATGGTTGACCGGATGATGCAGCCCTCCCGCCAGACCCGCGCAATCGCAGGCAACGGCAGCTCCCAGCCAAACTCGTGGCTTGCCGCCACGATCAAGGCAAACCCCTGAGCATAGCACAGGATCTTGCCCGCAATCATCGCCTGCTCCAGCGCCTCCACCGTCAGCGCCCCCTTCGGCAACGGTTGCGGAGCGGCGCCGAACACCGCCTCGCCCTTGCGCCGCTCGTCCAGCCGCGCCGACACATTCCGCGCCATCACAGCGGCTTCAATCACCGGGATGGGCGAGGCCAGATTCTGCGCCTCGATCACGGTCCAGCGCCCGGTGCCCTTCTGCCCCGCCTTGTCAAGGATCACATCCAGCATCGGATGCGCGCCATCCGTGGCCTTGGAAACAGCCGCCGAAATCTCGATCAGATAGCTTTGCAGCGGGCCGTCGTTCCACGTGTCAAAGACTGCACCAATCTCGGGTGCCGCCAGGCCCATCCCATCGCGCATCACGCCATAAATCTCGGCAATCATTTGCATGTCGGCATATTCAATGCCGTTGTGCACGGCCTTGACGAAATGCCCCGCACCACCCGGCCCCATCCATGTGGCGCAAGGCGTGCCCTGATACTTGGCTGAAATCGCCTCCAGCACCGGGGCCACGCGGTCCCAATCCGCCTTCTCGCCGCCGCCCATGATCGAGGGGCCATGCCGCGCGCCCTCTTCGCCGCCCGACACACCCATACCAAGAAACCGAGGGCCCTTGACCTTGGCCTCTTCCGCCCGCCTGTTGGTGTCGTGGAAATTGGCGTTCCCGGCGTCGATGATCAGGTCTTCCGGGTCCAGCAAGGGCCGCAACGCCTCGATCTGCTGATCCACCGCCGGGCCTGCCGGCACCATCAGGATGATCGCGCGCGGTCGTGCAATCGCTGCCACCAGATCTGCAAGGGTCTCGGTCGGAATGATCCGCTCTGCCAATTCCCCGGCCCCAGCCTTGAAGGCCTGCGTGACCGAGGTGGTGCGGTTCCAGACCGCAATCGCGAACCCCTTCTCGGCGATGTTCAGGGCAAGCATCGCGCCCATTGTGCCAAGGCCGATCAGCCCGATGTGAGCCCCGATTTGCGTCGTACTCATGGTTGCTGCACTCCCTTGCGATTCAAAGCCAGCATGTAAAGGCTGGTTGTGGCGGTGATGTAAAGATGATGCTTGGCCCGGCCCCCGAAACAAACGTTCGAGACGATCTCGGGCACCAGCACCTTGCCCAGCAAAATCCCGTCCGGTGCGATGCAATGCACGCCGTCGCCAGCGGAGGACCAGATATTGCCGTCGCTGTCCACCCGGATCCCGTCCGAGGCACCGGGGAAGATCGCATGAAACACCCGGCCACCCCTGGGCCTGCCGGATGCCATGTCAAACACCCGGATATGCTGCGGGTCCGCATACCCCATCCGCCCGGTATCGGCCACATACAGCAGGCTTTCATCCGGACTGAACGCCAACCCGTTCGGGCAGTTGAAATCGGTCAACACCGCCTCGATCGTGCCATCAGGATCGACGCGGTAGACATTGCATGGCAATTCCTGCGCCGACTTGAACCCCTCATAATCCGACCCGATCCCATAGTGCGGGTCGCTGAACCAGATCGAGCCGTCCGCCTTCACCACCACATCATTGGGCGAATTCAAGCGCTTGCCCTGATAGCTCGCGGCGATGACGGTGATGGACCCATCCCACTCCGTCCGCGTCACCCTTCGCGTCCCATGCTCGCAAGACACCAGCCGCCCGACCCCGTCGCGCGTGTGGCCGTTGGAATAGTTCGACGGCTGGCGATAGACGGAAATCCCCACCTCCGGCGTCCAGCGCAAAATCTTGTTGTTGGGGATGTCGCTGAACAGCAGGCACCCGGCATCGCCCATCCAGACCGGCCCCTCGGCCCAGTCAAACCCGGTGGCCAGCTTCTTCAACGGTGCATTGAACATCACATAGGTGCCAAAACGCGGATCATAGCTTTCGTAAAATGACATGATGGCTCCTGCGACTCCCCCAAGTTTGCGCTAACCTAACCCCGCCCCGCCCGATGGGCAATCGGGACGCCGGGGCAAGGCCGGATGACCAATCAATCTGCTCGTCAGCCTCAAGCCAAGATGGGCAGATTGCCCATCCTACCTTCGGACGGGCTGGGCACTTACACCCTCTGCCGCCAGGTAGGATGGGCAATCTGCCCATGCTTCCGGCCACCATCGCTCAGAACAACCCGGCATTCCACCACAGATGCACCAAGACCGCGGCAGCATACCCCAATCCTACCGCCCAACTTCACTTCAGATGCACCATGAACGTATAGGTTCCGCGCCCCTGCCCCATCAACGCCACCGCGGCAGCCGAGCCGACCGACAGGATCGACCCGCCCACCCCGCAAGTCAGCGTGATCAGCAACCAATGGCCCTTGCTCATCGCAGGGTCCATCGTAAGCACGGCAAACATCAGCGGAATATTGTCCACCACCGCCGACAAAAGCCCCATGATCACATTCGCCGGCAACGGCAAACATCAGCGGAATATTGTCCACCACCGCCGACAAAAGCCCCATGATCACATTCGCCGGCAGCGGCCCCAACCCGGCATGCAAAACCTTAGATGCCAGCGCCAGATACCCCAGGACGCCCAACCCGTCGACGGCAAAGATGATCCCGAAGAAGAACAGCAGCGTGTCCCACTCCACCCGTTGCACCTGTGCAAAACTGTCCAGCACCATGTCCTCGCAGCCGCGCCGCCTGCCGGTGATGCTCAGACCGTAAGCCAGCATCTGCAAATAGCCCAAACCCAGCATCATCCCAATCGCGGGTGGCAGGCTCAGGTAACTCTTGAACCCCACAGCCGTGACAATCGTGGCGGCAAACAGCATCACCACCCCCCACATGCCGGGCTTGGCCACCACATGCGCGACCAAAGCCACAGGTCGGCTGACCGGGATGGCGAAGTACACGATCGCCGCTGGAACCAACCAATCCACCGCCGCCGGAATGAACAGGTCAAAGAACTCGGCAAACCACAGCTTGCCCTTCTGCCAGACCATCAGCGTCGTAATATCGCCGAACGGCGTACCCCCCCGGCGTTCAAGGCCACCACGACCGAAATGCACGACAACAGCGCAAACTTCGGGCTGTCGCGCCCCAGCGCCATCACGACGGCCCCCATCACCAAAGCCGTCGTCAGATTGTCCAGCACGCCCGACATCAGGAAACCCAGAACCCCGGTCAGCAGGAACAACTGCCGATACGACAGCCCCAACCGCACCAGCCACCCGCGCAGCACCTCAAACGCCCGCCCCTCCTCCAGCGTCTTGACGTAGGTGATCGCCACGATCAAAAACAGCAGCAACTCGCCATAATCCCCGATCACCGCCAAGGCCGCTCTATGCGCCGCAACTCTCTGCCCCATGCCCGTCAGCGCCAGCCCGATCAGCCCTCAGATCAGCCCCGCCGCCATCAGCACGGGCTTGGATTTCGCCATCCCGGTGACCTCTTCCAGAATGATCAGGGCACAAGCCGCCAGAAAAATCCCCAGCGAGGCCAAACCCGCCCAGTGCCCCGTCAGACCCACAGCCGCCCCCCTTTTTGTTGACCTTTTGGTAAAATTTCACCGCAAGACCCGAAACCGCACCTTGCCAGCATGCCGCCCGCCATGCAAACGTGGCCAGACCCTGCGGAGGCCATGATGCAGACCCTCTCCCCCGATGCGATGCTTGACGCCCAACAGACGGGGCACCAACTTCCCCAACTGGCCCATGCCCGCAATCCCGGCATGGCGCTGGATCTGGATTGGGTGGCGCGCGTTCAAGCCAACACCTCCGCCATCGAGCGGCGCTGTGCGACCTTGGGCGGCCGCCGCAGCGTCAAGAAAGATTACCAGGCCGCATGGCTCTTGAAAGCCATCTCGGTCATCGACCTGACCACACTGTCGGGCGACGACACCGAAGGCCGGGTGAAGCGCCTTTGCGCCAAAGCCCGCCAACCCGTCCGGCCCCGGATGCTGGAGGCTTTCGGCATGCCCAACCTGAAAGTTGGCGCGGTCTGCGTCTACCACGATATGGTCGAAACCGCCGTCAAAGCGCTGGAAGGCAGCAATATCCCGGTCGCCGCCGTCTCCACCGGCTTTCCGGCAGGCCTGTCCCCCTGGCACTTGCGCATCGCCGAAATCGGCTGTTCGGTGCAGGCTGGCGCGAAAGAGATCGACATCGTCATCTCGCGCCGACACGTCCTGACCCAGAACTGGCAAGCGCTCTACGACGAAACCCAAGAGATGCGCGCTGCCTGTGGCGAAGCGCATATGAAAACCATCCTCGCCACCGGCGAACTTGGCACCCTGCGCAACGTCGCCCGCGCTTCGCTGGTCTGCATGATGGCCGGTGCCGATTTCATCAAAACCTCAACCGGCAAGGAAACGGTGAACGCCACCCTGCCCGTCACCATGACCATGCTGCGCGCTATCCGTGAGTATGACGAACGCACCGGCTTCAAGGTTGGCTACAAACCCGCCGGCGGCATCTCGAAAGCCAAGGACGCGCTTCTCTACCTGTCTCTCCTCAAAGACGAACTCGGCTTGCCCTGGCTGCAACCCGACCTGTTCCGCTTCGGCGCCTCCTCGCTTCTCGGTGATATCGAGCGCCAATTGGAACACCACCTCACCGGCCGCTACTCGGCAGCCAACCGCCACGCGATGGGCTGACGATGCGCCTGACCCGACCGTCGCAGGGGCGCTGCCCCTCGGGCAAGGCCCTCACCCCGGGATATTTGGACAAGAATGAAACCGCCTTTCATTCTTGTCCAAATATCCCCGCCGGAGGCCAACGCCCGCCCCAGGCGCCCCTTCTGACATGGAGCCTGTCATGACCGTCCGCGATATCTTCGAGACCATGTCCTACGGCCCCGCCCCCGAATCCAATGCCGAGGCCCTTGCCTGGCTCGCCAGACACAAGGGCCGGTTCGGCCATTGGATCGACGGCGCTTTCACCGCTTCCGGCACGACATTTGCCACCCGCAACCCCGCCACCACCGACATCCTGGCCGAAGTCACCCAAGGCAGCGCCACCGACCTTGACGCCGCAATATCAGCCGCCCGCCGCGCCCAGCCGAAATGGGCGCGTCTTTCCGGCCACCAACGCGCCAAATACCTCTACGCCCTCGCCCGGCTTGTCCAGAAGAACGCCCGCCTGCTGGCTGTGCTGGAGACGATGGACAACGGCAAACCGATCCGCGAAGCGCGCGACATCGACATCCCCCTCGTCGCCCGCCACTTCTATTACCACGCAGGCCTCGCGCAACTCCTCTCGTCCGAGCAGCCCAACATGGAGCCGTTGGGCGTCTGCGGCGCGGTCATCCCATGGAACTTCCCGCTTCTGATGCTGGCCTGGAAAGTCGCCCCCGCCCTTGCGGCTGGCAACACCATCGTTCTGAAACCTGCCGAGTACACCCCCCTCACCGCCCTCCTCTTCGCCGAAATCTCGCGGGAAGCGGGCCTGCCAAAGGGCGTTCTGAACATCGTCACCGGCGACGGTGACACCGGTGCCGCGCTTGTCGCCCACCCCGGCGTGGACAAGATTGCCTTCACCGGCTCCACCGCCGTCGGCCGCAAAATCCGCGAGGCCACAGCAGGCTCGGCCAAGGGCCTCACCCTCGAACTCGGCGGAAAATCGCCCTACATCGTCTTCGACGACGCCGACCTTGACTCCGCTGTTGAGGGCCTCGTCGACGCCATCTGGTTCAATCAGGGCCAGGTCTGCTGCGCCGGATCGCGCCTTCTGGTGCAGGAGGGCGTCGCCGACCGCTTCCACACCAAACTGAAGCGCCGGATGGACGGGCTGCGCCTTGGCGACCCCCTCGACAAATGCATCGACGTCGGCGCCATCGTCGACCCGACACAACTGGCCACCATCGCAGCCCTCGTCGACGGCTGCAAAGACGGTCAGATCTACCGCGCCGCCACCCCGGTTCCAACCGGCTGCTACTACCCGCCAACCCTGATCACCGGTCTCTCCGCCGCCTCCCCCCTGATGCAAGAGGAAATCTTCGGCCCGGTTCTGGTGTCAATGACCTTCCGCACCCCGCCCGAGGCGGTCGAACTCGCCAACAACACCCGCTACGGCCTTGCCGCAAGCATCTGGACCGAAAACATCAACCTGGCCCTCGACTTGGCCCCCAAGGTCAAAGCCGGCGTTGTCTGGGTCAATGCCACCAACCTGTTTGACGCAGCCGCAGGCTTCGGCGGCGTGCGCGAATCCGGCTTTGGCCGCGAAGGCGGCTGGGAGGGCCTGCTTGCCTACCTCAAACCCGCCGGCAAACCCAAACCGCTCGCCCAACTGAAGCCCCTGCCCGAACCCGATGACCTTCAGGTCAAGGCCCCAGAGACGATGGGAATCGACCGCACCGCCAAGCTCTTCATCGGCGGCAAGCAAGCCCGCCCCGATGGTGGCTATTCCCGCGCCGTCATCTCGGCCAGGGGCAAGCTCCTCGGCCAGATCGGCCTTGGCAACCGCAAGGACATCCGCAACGCGGTCGAGGCCGCCCACGCCGCCAAAGGCTGGGCCAGAACCACCGCCCACAACCGTGCGCAAATCCTGTTCTACATCGCCGAGAACCTGTCGGCCCGCGCCGCCGAATTTGCCGCCCGCCTCAAAGACCTCACCGGAAAACCCGGCGAGGCCGAAGTCGAAGCCTCCCTCCAGCGCCTGTTCACCTATGCCGCCTGGGCCGATAAATACGACGGCGCCGCCAAAGCCGTGCCGATGCGGGGCATAGCGCTGGCCATGAACGAACCCACCGGCGTCATCGGCATAATCTGCCCGGATGAAGCCCCCCTCCTCGGCCTGATCGCAACCATGGCCCCCGCCGTGGCCATGGGCAACACCACCATTCTTATCCCCTCCGAAGCAGCCCCCTTGGCGGCCACCGACTTCTACCAGATCCTGGAAACCTCCGACCTGCCGGCAGGCGTGGTCAACATCGTCACCGGTGCCCATGCCGAACTGGCCAAACCCCTCGCGGGCCACATGGATGTCGACGCTGTCTGGTCCTTCTCCTCCACCCCGCTCTCGACCCTCATCGAGAAGGAATCCGCTGCCAACCTCAAGCGCACCTGGGTCAACCACGCCCGCTCCCGCGACTGGTACGGCGCTGAAGGTGAAGGCCGTGACTTCCTGCGCCATGCCACCGCCGTCAAAACCGTCTGGGTCCCCTACGGAGAATAGCCCCCCGCCCCCTTTCATTTGTTCATAAATATCCCACCGGAGGGTCTGGGAGGGTGTGAAACCCTCCCAGCCGGGTCCGCAGAGCGCCCTTCGCCGGGCTTGCAGCTCTGATTTACCACAAACCATCCGCTTCAAATCCCTTGACCCAAAGGCTGCGGCGGCTGATGCTGCGTAAGAAGTTTGCACCGCCTCATCGGGCGCAAGACGCCGTATTTCTTTGCACCAAGGACAGTTTGACATGACAATCCGCACTTTGGCCGGCACCTCGGCCCTCGTTCTGCTGATGAGCACGTCAGCCCTGCTGGCTGACGTGACACCCGAGCAGGTCTGGCAAAGCTGGCAGGATGGCCTTGCCTCCATGGGCAACACGGTCACCGCTGAAAGTACCGACCGCAACGGCGACGTGCTTGAGGTGATCAACATCACCATCGGTGATGAAGCCAAGGGCACCATGACCCTGGACAGGCTCGACTTTCAGGATCTGGGCGACGGCACCGTTGGCATCTTGTTGAACGAGTCCTTCCCGGTGACCTTCAACAAACCCGCCGATGCCGCCGACCCGGCCTCCAAACCCGGCGAGGTGGCCTTCACCGTCGCCGCCCCGAAAGCCGAGATCACCGCCTCCGGCACGCCCGGGGCGATCAGCTACAAGGCCGATGCGCCTTCGGTGAAAGTAACACTCGACACGATCGACGGCGCCCCCGCCGCCGACAAGAACGCCGCGTTCGAAGTGGATATGGAAGGTATGGCCAGCACCTATGGCCTGACCACCGGCGATATTACGACCCTGACCGAAGACCTTGCCGCCAAGTCCATCTCGCTGACCATCAAGGGCAAAAACGAAACCGATGGGTCATCGGGCGATATCAAGGCCAGTCTGGCGGACCTGACCAGCAAATGGGACATCAAGGCACCGAAGGGTTTTGACAAGACTGACCTGCCGACCGCACTGGCCAATGGCCTCGCCGTCGCAGGCTCTTTCGGCTTTGGCGCTACCAGCTTTGACGTCAACAGCACCGACGCCACCGGAGCGCCGACTCAGGTCGTCGGCGGCCTTGCCAGCGCCTCGCTGGGGCTCACGATGGATGCCACCAAGTTCGATTACTCGACCGACAGCAAGGGTGCTGCCTTCAAGGTGGTCTCGCCCACGATGCCGTTGCCGGATGCCTCGTTCACCTTTGGCGAGGCCGGACTGCATCTGATGGTGCCGGTCGCCAAATCCGACATCCCGGCCGACTTTTCGTTTTCCCTGAACCTTGTCGATCTGGCCCCCTCGGAAGCGATATGGTTGATGGCCGACCCGACCAATGCCCTGAAACATGACCCGGCCACCCTGATCATCGACACCAAGGGCAAAGCCACCATGACGCGCGACTTCTTTGCCGATGCGGCAGCCCTTGAAGGCGGCTCGAAGGCGGCGCCCGGCCTGTTGAACGCGCTGGATCTGACGAACTTCAACCTCAAGGCGCTTGGGGCTGAAATCGTGTCGTCCGGGTCCTTCACCTTCGACAATTCCGACATGACCACCTATCCGGGCGTGCCCGCGCCGACCGGCAAGGTGGACATCAAGGCCACCGGAGTGAATGCCGTGATTGATACGCTGGTCAAGATGGGTCTGATCCCGCAAGATCAGGCCAATCAGGGCCGCATGATGCTGTCGATGTTCGCCAACACCTCGACCACGGCGGACGAGATGACCTCGACGCTGGAGTTCAAGGACAAGCATTTCTTCGCCAACGGCCAGCAACTGCAATAAAGCCGCCGCATCCGGGGGCTGCGCCACGCTGCGGCCCCCGATCTTCACGGACCCTTGCCCAATCGTCACAGACCATTAGCCGCTCTTCACGGACCGTTGCCCAATCCTCACGTACCCTTGCCCGGTGCGCCCCCCTCTCGACCTTGTCTGCGGCCCGACTTTCCCCCATATCTGCTGCAAAGGGGACCATTGATGCCGCATGATCTGAATCACTTGACCCAAGCCCTGTTGTCTGCGGCCAAGGCCGCTGGGGCGGACAGCGCCGATGCCCTTGCCGTGGCAGGCCAATCCCTGTCGATCGACATCCGCCAAGGCAAGCTGGAACAGGCCGAACGGGCCGAGGGCGTTGAAGTTGGCCTGCGGGTGATGATCGGCCACAGGCAGGCTTGCGTTTCGGCGTCCGACATTTCCCCTGCCACCTTCGCCCGTCTGGCCGAACGCGCCGTCGCCATGGCGCAAGAAGCGCCCGAGGATGACACCGTGGGCCTCGCCTCGCCCGACCAGCAGGCGCAGAACTGGAACGTCGAAGCCCTTGAAATGGCCGATCCGGGTGCCGAACCCACCGCCCGCGCACTGGAAGACACCGCCCGCCGTGCCGAGGCTGCCGCTCTGGCGTCAGTGGCGATCACCCAGGTTGAAGCCTCGTCCGCCTATTCCTGCCGTGCCATGCACCTGGCCACCTCCAACGGCTTTTCCGGCGGCTATGGCCGCACCTCGCATTCCGTGTCAGCCGTCGCCTTCACCGGGTCCGGCACGGCGATGGAGCGGGACTGGGCCGCCGAAGGCCGCACCTTCGCCGCCGACATGCCAAGCCCCGAAGGCATCGGCCAGCTTGCCGCGATCCGCGCCCTGCAACGCGCAGGCTCGGTCAAGCCACCAACCGGGGCCTACCCCGTGCTGTTTGACGAACGCATCGCCTCCTCCATCGTCGGCCACGTGCTTATGGCCATCAACGGCGCCTCCATCGTGCGCGGCACCTCGTGGGCGCGCAGCAAACTGGGCGAGCAGATCCTGCCCAAAGGCCTGTCAATCATCGAAGACCCGCACCGCGCCCGTATCTCGGGCTCTCGCCCCTTTGATGGCGAGGGTTTGCCAACCACCCGCCGCGCCTTGGTGCAGGATGGCGTGCTGATGGGCTGGACGCTTGACCTTGCCAACGCCCGCAAACTTGGCCTGGCTTCCACCGGCAACGCCGCACGCGGCACCGGTGCACCGCCCTCGCCCTCAACCACCAACATCGACCTGACCCAAGGCAGCGCCAGCCGTGATGAGCTTTTGGCCCAGATGGGCACCGGGCTGCTGGTAACCTCTCTGATCGGGTCCACCATCAACCCCACCACCGGCGATTATTCCCGGGGCGCGGCTGGCTTCTGGGTGGAAAATGGCCAGATCAAATACCCGGTCAACGAATGCACCATCGCGGGCAACCTGCTTGACATGCTTTTGCGCCTGACGCCCGCCAACGACGCCCGGGCGCACTATTCCACCCGCGTGCCCAGCCTGCTGATCGAGGGGCTGATGCTTGCCGGAGCATGACCTTCCCCTGCTGATCGACGCCGCCAAGCTGGCCGGGGACATTGCCCTGCGCCACTGGCGCAAGTCGCCAAAGGTCTGGGAAAAGCCTGATGGCCAGGGCCCGGTCTCCGCCGCCGACATCGAAGTGAACGAGGCCCTCGCCGCCTATCTGCGCAGTTTCCGCCCCACCTACGGCTGGCTGTCCGAAGAATCCGAGGACTCGCCCGCCCGCCTGACAACCGAAAGCCAGTTCATCCTGGACCCGATTGACGGCACCCGCACCTTCCTGCAAGGCGAAAGCGCGTTTTCCCATGCGCTGGCGGTGGTGAAGAACGGGCAGGTCACCGCCGGGGTCGTCTACCTGCCCGCGCAAGACAAGCTCTACGCTGCCACAGCCGAAGGTCCCGCCACCCTGAACGGCGTGGAAATCAAGGCCAGCACGCTGCCCACCACGATCGGCGCCCGCGTCCTGACCGGCAAAGGCACGCTGGCGCCCGAGCAGTGGCCGGGCGGCGTGCCCACCATCAGCCGCCACTTCCGCGCCTCGATGGCGTGGCGGCTGTGTCTGGTGGCCGAGGGTGCCTTTGACGCCACACTGACCCTGCGCCCGGCATGGGAATGGGACATCGCCGCAGGGGCCCTGATCGCCGCCCGCGCAGGGGCGCGCGTCACAGACCGCAAGGGTGCCCCCTTGCGCTTCAACGCCCCCGATCCACGCAGCGCCGGGCTGATCGTGGCAGCACCCCGCCTGCACACAGAGCTGATCGCCCGCCTGCTGGCCCCCCAATTGATCCAGAAATGAAAAAGGGCGCGGTGTGACCCGCGCCCTTTTTCTTGTACGATCAGACCCTTACATCTTGGGCTTGCGCGGCGGCACGAACCGCTTGGACGTATCGCCCGCAGCGGCGGCAGGCTTGGCATAAGACTTCGGCGCATCCCCCGCCGCATGGGACTTGAAGCCACCCGAACGCGCAGGCTTGTCGCCAAAGGACTTCGCCGCATAAGGCTTGGCCCCAAACGACTTTGCCGGGCCACCCTCCGAACGCGGCTCATAGCGCGGCTTGTCACCGGCATAGGGCGCGCGTGCCGGTTTGGCCGCATCACCAGCCGCATGGCTTTTGTAACCCGAAGCCCGTGCCGGACCGCCTTCAGCCCCGCCTTGCGACTTGTAACCAGCCGAGCGCGGCTTGAAGCCTTCCTTGTCGCCGTAGGGCTTGCGCTCGTACGGTTTCGCATCGCCTTCCGCACGCTTCACATAAGGCTTGCGCACACCATCCGCCGCCTTGCCCATATAGGGCGAACGCGCTTCACGCGGCGCGCCATCCGTCGGCAGCGGAGTCCAGGTCTTGCGGTCGGCATCAGAACCCGACCGTTCGGTCTTGGCGTAAGCGGGCTTTGCGTAAGCAGGCTTGGCACCGTAAGCCGGACGATCAGAAGCAGGCTTCGAATAGGCGGGCTTTTCATAAGCCGGACGATCCGCGGCGTGGCGGTCATAAGCGGGCTTCTCATAAGCCGGGCGGTCGCCCGCAGGCTTGTCATAGGTCTTGCGCGGGGCCCGATCTGACGGCTTGGAGTCATACGACTTCGCAGCATCGGTCTTCGGATAGCCAGCCTTGGCCGGACGATCATCCGCCCGCTTGGACTTTTCCTCAGCACTCCACCGCGGCTTGGCTTCGGTCAGGTCAGCAACCGGGGCGTCCGCCGCACCTTCCTCCACAACCCGGGCAGGCTTGGATGAAACATAGGCGGGCTTTTCGGCGTAAGCAGGCTTTTCAGCATAGCTGGGCTTTTCGGCGTAAGCAGGCTTTGCAGAAGCATAGGCAGGCTTTTCAGCATAGGCCGGCTTCTCACGCGCCACACGCGGGGCGCGTGTGGCGAATTCGCTTTCGACACGCGGCGCACGTTCCGGGCGCACCGCCGAGGTGACACGCGGCTTGTCCAGATCAGCCGGTGCAATGGCCAGCTTGGTCATCGACAGATTGCTGTCAATCTCGGTCACGTCCTTGAAATTGCCCGCAAGGGTGGACAGGATCTGCACATAGGTGCGGTCGGTCTGCACCCGGATGGCACCGATGCCGTCCTTGGTGATGCCAGCGGCATCGCAGATCTTCGGCAGCAGCCAGCGCGCCTCGGCCCGGTCCTGATGACCGACCGGCAGTTCGAACCAGACAGACGGCCCGAATTCGGCACGGTCGCGCGGGGTATAGGGCGCCGGCGGTGCCAGATCGGACGACAGCACTTCCGGTGCAGAACGCCCCTCACGCCACAGACGGATGAACGCGGCGGCAACTTGTTCGGCACCGTGCGCTTCAACCAGACCACGGGCCAGATCAGCCTCTTCGCCCACCGGCTGCGACAGTGCCGCATGATCCAGCAAACGCTGGTCATCACGCGATTGCACGTCATCAGCCGACGGCGGCTTGATCCATTCCGCCACAACCTTGGCACCTTGCAGCAGACGCTGGGCCTTCTTGAACTCTGCCGGGGCGACGATCAGCGCCGAAATCCCCTTCTTGCCCGCCCGGCCCGTCCGGCCCGAACGGTGCAGCAGGATTTCAGACGAGCCCGGCAGATCGGCATGAATCACCAGTTCCAGACCCGGCAAGTCAATGCCCCGCGCCGCAACGTCAGTCGCCACACAAACCCGTGCCCGGCCATCGCGCAAAGCCTGCAAAGCGTGCGTCCGTTCTTGCTGGCTCAGTTCCCCAGACAAAGCCACAGCCGACAGGCCCCGGTTGGTCATGCGGGCAAACAGATGGTTCACATTGACACGGGTCTTGCAGAACACGATCGACGCGCGCGCTTCGTGAAAGCGCAGCAGGTTGAAAATCGCATGTTCGCGGTCACGCACGGCAACCGAGATGCCCTGGTATTCGATGTCAGCGTGTTGCGCCTTGTCGGACTTCACTTCAATGCGCAGCGCGTTTTGCTGATAGGTGCGGGCCAGCGCCTCAATTTCGCGGGGCACGGTGGCCGAAAACATCAGCGTCCGACGTTCGGCAGGGCAAGCGCCAAGGATGAACGCCAGATCTTCCTCAAAGCCCAGATCAAGCATCTCATCCGCTTCGTCCAGCACGACAGCGCTGATCTGATCCAGCTTCAACGATCCGCGTTCAATGTGGTCACGCAACCGGCCCGGAGTGCCCACAACCACATGAACGCCACGGTCCAGCACACGCTTTTCGGTGCGGTAGTCCATGCCGCCAACACAGGTGGCGACCTTGGCATTGGCGTTCTCATACAGCCATTCAAACTCACGCGCCACTTGCAGGGCCAGTTCGCGGGTGGGCGCAATGATCAGGGCGGCGGGCACATCCGCATAAAGCAGCTGGTCCGCACCGGCCAGCAGTTCGGGTGCAATGGCCAGACCAAAGGCCACGGTCTTGCCGGACCCGGTTTGTGCCGAAACCAGCAGGTCGCGACCCACCACGTTTTCGGTCAGCATAGCGTCTTGTACCGGCGTCAAGGCATCATAGCCTTTTGACGCCAAAGCCAGCGCCAGGGGCGCCGCAATTGCGATATTGGTCATGTCTGTTCCACTAAGGGGGGGCATTTTGCCCGTGAAGTACCTGCGTACGGCACCTCTATTCCCTATAGTGCGCTGGCCTCCCGCCATTGCGCACCCTGGAACCCTTGGGCCGACCGGCAGGCCTTACAGACAAAGACCCTGTGTGTATAGCCTGATTCGCAGTTTGCGGCGACGGTATCGCTGGCCGTTACAGCACGAAGTCCGCCCCGCTCAGCGTCAGCAGTCCCATCAGCTTGATCGCCCCATCGGCCACCGTATCACCGTTCGTGTCAAACTCTACCAGCGTATTGGTGCCAGAGACCAGATAGTGCACCTGCCCCGCCGTGCCCGCTGTGAAAGATGCGGTGCCGATGAAGGTGAACGTGTCGTTTTTGCCAGCACTGTTCCGGTTTGCGTCGATTTGTGACAGGTCAATCAGAGCATCGCCTTGCTGAAAATCGCTGATCACATCGGCGGTGACAACCGTGGTTCCGGTGTTGGCGGCGACAAGGAAAATGAAGGCATCTGCGCCGTTGCCACCAATCATCGTATCCCTGCCAGAACCGCCGGTCAGCGCATCATCGCCGTCGCCGCCGACAAGCTGATCGTTGCCCGGCCCGCCAAACAGGCTGTCATCGCCCATGCGACCGGCCAAAGTGTCATTGCCACCAAGCCCGCTCAACCGATTGTCGCCAGAGTTGCCGAACAGCGTGTTGGCGGCCGTATTGCCCGCTCCGTTCAGCGCATGGCCGCCCAGAAGGTAAAGCACCTCGAAACTGTCTGAAAGCTGGTAGGAAACTGTCGATTTGACGGTGTCGATATCACCCGGAACCCCGTTGTTTTCCACCAGATCAACGTTGGCATCGCCAATCAGGTAAGTGTCGCTGCCATCCCCGCCGGCAATAAAGCCTGTGACGATGCCGAACCGCGTGTCGATCATATCATTGCCGCCACCCAGAAAGACATCGCCCTCCAGTATGCAGGTGTTGTTCACGCTATCGACCCCCAGCCCAAGATGCAGCGCAAAGGTCTGCCCCGAAATCGTGCCGGAATTGACGATATGAGAGCCGTCTGCCGTCAATGACGCGTCCGCATTTACGCCAGCGCCGGTTTGCCCGATGATGCTGCCCTTGTTGTTCAGCCAAAGCGTGGTGCCCGAGGCATCGACAATCCCCGAACCCGAAGCCGTTATGCTGCCAAAGTTGGCGATCCTGGCGTTCTGCCCGCCGAAATAGACCAGCCCGTCGCCGGACTTGGACACCATGCTGCCCTGATTGTGAAGGTCACTGAAGGCCGCGTTGATCTGCACAACGCGGCCCGCAGCCTCGATCAGGCCGGCGTTGGTCACCTGTTCTGACTGGCCGTTGAGGTGGATGCCATCGGCCTGCGCCGAAAACAGCGTGCCGGTGTTGGTCAGCGCGTCAAACGTCCCGCCCATAACAATGCTGAAATTTAAGGTCGAGGCGATCGTCCCGCTGTTTTGAATGAACGAATGGGCACTGACCCGCGATGTCGTGACGGCTGTTGTGGTCGAGGTGATCAGCCCGGTGTTGATCTCCTGATTGTTGGCGCCAAAGACCTCAATCGCATTATTGTCGGCCCGGATGGTTCCGGCGTTGACCACGACGTTGTTGCCGGCCTCATCCGCAACGGCGGGATTCTGGCCAAGATAGATGCAGGTTGCCGAGTGGCCCACAAAGGTTCCCGCCGCCCCGACAGAGACCCGGTCCGCCCCGCCAGATATAATCCGCGTCCACATAGCCCGCAATCGACACTGACTGCCCGGTCTGGCCAATGCCGTTGATCGTGCCATCAGATGCCACAATGCTGCCCAAGGCCAGAACGGTCAGGCTGTCGCCATCGGTGTCCATGGCAAGTCCAATGGTGGTGTTGGTGCTGATAACGGTGTTGGTGACGGTCAAAACAGCCTCCTGAATGAATTTGGATCCCACACCATGTTTGGGTCCCACACGATGAACGAACATCCGTGACCCTAATCTTCCCTGTCGCAATAGCAACTTACTCTCGCTTATGCTGCACCGCAGCTTGACCCTGCGGCCCAAGCCGCTACCCTGCGGGCAAGCAACCATGCAGAGGCCCCAATGCCCCAACGCCTTCACCTCGTTTTCGGCGGCGAACTGATCTCTCCGGAAAAGAACATCTTCAAAGATGTCAAAGCCATCCATATGGTCGGTATTTATCCTGACTACGAAACCGCCTACCTTGCGTGGAAGGCCGAAGCCCAGCGCACCGTGGATAACGCCCACATGCGCTATTACATTGCCAACCTGCACCGCCTGCGGCAAGAGGGCACCAAAGGCTCTGAAGACACCGAACCGATGGGCGCCTGACCCCTTTAGCCAAGGCTGGACTGGCGCATGGCCTATTCGATCGGACTGACCCTGTACAATCTTGCCGCCCGCCCGGTGGCGGCCGCGCCCGGCCTTCGTCCGGCGCGGCCACGGGGCAGCCTTGTCTGGGTCGATAGCCCGGACGCCGAAAGCCTTGGCGCCATGCTGGAACTGGCGCGCCGGTTGATTGACGATGATGGGGTCAGCGTGCTGTTGACCCTGCCCGGCGACCTCGGGCAAGTCCCGCAGACCGATGCGCTGGTTCAGCCGGCACCGCTCGACTTTCCGCGCAACGTGGCAGAGTTTCTGGAGCACTGGAAACCAGACATCGCCGTGCTTGCCGCAGGCGAACTGCGTCCAACCCTGATCCATGACGCGGTGCAGCGCAAACTGCCGCTCTTGATGGTGCAAGCCCGGGCCCCATGCCTGATGCCGGGGCGCGAGGGCTGGTATCCCGGCCTGATCAAAGCCTCGCTCGCCGCCTTCCGCCACATCCTGTCGGTCGATGAAGGCGCCGCCCGCGCCCTGCGCAAGGCCGGGGCAGACCCCGAACGCCTGCTGATCACCGGCCGGATGGAAGAGGGCAGCGCTGCCCTGCCCTATGTGGAGTCTGACCGTGCCGGATTGGCGCGGCTTCTGGCCACCCGCCCGGTCTGGCTGGCCGCCGAGGTGGCCGAGGCCGAAGAGCCCGCCATCATCGCCGCCCACCGCGAGGTTCTGAAACTCGCCCACCGCCTGTTGCTGATCCTTGTGCCGCAAGACCCCGCCCGCGCCGTGGCCCTGTCCCAGAAGATGGAGGCCGAAGAGGGGTGGCGCGTCGCCTGCCGGTCGTCCGATCAAGACCCCGATACGGAAACCGAGGTTTATGTGGTGGAGGGCGGGGCCGAATATGGCCTGTGGTACAGGCTGGCCCCCGTGACCTTTCTGGGCGGCAGTCTGGAAGGCGCAGGCTGCGTGCGCAACCCGATGGAGGCGGCGGCGATGGGATCTGCCATCCTGTATGGCCCAAGGTCGGGGGCTTATGGCGCGGTCTACGGGCGGCTTGGGGCGGCGCGTGCGGCGCGCATGGTGGGGTCGGGTGCCGATCTGGCACTGGCTTTGGGCGATCTCTTGGCGCCGGACCGGGCGGCACGGCAGGCGCAATCGGCCTGGACCATCTCCTCCGATGGGGCAGAGGTGACCGCCCGGGTGATGGAAATGATCCGCGACAGTCTGGACGGGAAAGCCTGATGCGCGCACCGCTGTTCTGGATGAATGCGCCCGAAAGCCCCGGCCTTGCCGCACGGCTGCTACAGCCCTTGGGCTGGGCCTACGCCGCAGCCACCGCCCGCCGGGTGGCGCAGCCGCCGGTTTACCGCGCTCCGGTTCCGGTGATCTGCATCGGCAATCTGAACGCGGGCGGCACCGGCAAGACCCCCACCGCCGTGGCGCTGATTGAACGTCTGACCGCGCAAGGCCACAAGGTCGCCGTGGTCAGCCGGGGCTATGGCGGCAGCCTGGCAGGCCCGCTGCAAGTGATCGAGGCCCGGCATCAGGCCAGCGAGGTTGGCGACGAACCTTTGCTGCTGTCGGCCTTCGCTCCGGTCTTTGTCGGCCGCGATCGGGCAGCGGCGGCGCGGCTGGCCGTTGGGTCGGGTGCGCAGGTGCTGTTGATGGACGACGGGTTTCAGAACCCGGATCTTGCCAAGGACCTGTCGATTGTGGTGGTCGATGCCGCGCAAAGCTTCGGCAATGGCCTTTGCCTGCCCGCAGGCCCCCTGCGCGAACCGGTCGCCGCCGGTTTGAAACGCGCCGATTTCGTGCTGTCGCTTGGCAATGCCGCCGCACAGGCGACCTTTGCCGCCCGCTGGCCCACCCTGCCCGTGCCCCATCTGACCGGCAAGGTAGAGCCTCTGGCCATGGGCATGCGCTGGCAAGGCGCCCGTGTGTTAGCCTTTGCCGGCATCGGCAACCCGGCCAGGTTTTTCGCCACCCTGCGCGCCGAAGGGGCCGAGGTGATCCGCGAGGTGGCGCTTGACGACCATCAACCGCTGTCGGAAGCCCTGCTCAAACGGCTGGAGCTTGAGGCGCTGGCCCGCGGCGCCCAACTGGTGACAACCGAAAAAGACGCCGTCCGCCTGCCCCGCCATTTCCGCACGAAGGTGCTGACGCTGGTAGTGCGGTTGCGGATCGCCGATTGGGGGCCGCTGGATGCAAAGCTGACGGCGCTGCTTGGGTAACATGGGCCAATGGCCCATCCTACCATCGGCATGGGTCAGGCAGGATGGGCTGTTGGCCCATGCTCAGGGGTTAAGAAAAGAATAACTTATTTCATAAATGCATTATATTGCAATATCTTAAGAAGGATTGCACGCGTGCAATCCAGTGAAACTCACCCGATTTCGCCCATGACTGCCAGCGCCTCCTCGGCCGTCTCAACCATCGTGAACAGGTCCAGATCCTGCGGATTGATCGTGCCCGCCTCGGCCAGAGCCTGCCAGTTTATGACCTTCTGCCAGAATTCCCGGCCAAACAGGATGAAGGGCACCGGCTTCATCCGCTTGGTCTGGATCAGGGTCAGCGCCTCGAACATCTCATCCAGCGTGCCGAAGCCGCCGGGAAACACGATGATCGCCGCCGCCCGCATCAGGAAATGCATCTTCCGGATCGCGAAGTAATGAAAGTTGAAGGACAGATCCGGCGTCACATAAGGATTGGGCGCCTGTTCATGCGGCAACACGATGTTCAGCCCGATCGACTGGCCGCCCGCCTCCTCCGCCCCGCGATTGCCCGCCTCCATCACCCCCGGCCCGCCACCCGTGCAGATCACCCACTCGCGGCCACAGGTCTGCAAGCTTCGCTCGGTCACCGCGTGCGCGAACCGCCGCGCCTCGTCGTAATAGGGTGCCAGCGCCGCAAGCCCGGGCGTCTTCACCCCGCTCGCCCGCTCTGGTGCCGGAATCCGCGCGCCGCCGAACAGCACCACGGTGGACCGGATGCCCCGTTCATCCAGCACCATCTGCGGCTTCAGCAATTCCAGCTGCAACCGCACCGGCCGCAACTCTTCCCGCGTCAGGAAATCGGTGTCGGCAAAGGCCAGCCGATAGGACGGCGACCGGGTCTGCGGCGTGTCGGGCAGCCGATGCGTCGTTTCCACATCCTGAACCGAGTCGCGAAACGGATGGGGGCGGCTGTCAGAGGTCATTGGGCGCATTCCTTGCAACGGGGTGCCCTGTACCTAGCCTGCGCGCCCCCGTTTCGAAAGGCCCCCACGTGCCTTGCCGTGCCAGGCCTTTCGCATTTACTGTCGTGGGAAAGCAGGGGGGCGAAGATGGACTGGCGGGCTGAAATTACCAGGGCTGCGCAACGGATCGCACCCTACGCGCGGGTGACCCCGGTGATGCAGGTCAGCCTGCCGGGCGCAGGACTGATCGAGGTGAAGCTGGAACACCTTCAGCACACCGGCAGCTTCAAGGCCCGAGGCGCCTTCAACACGCTGCTGACAGGCCCGGTGCCTGCGGCGGGTGTCGTGGCGGCCTCGGGTGGGAACCATGGGGCGGCGGTGGCCTATGCCGCCAGAACGTTGGGTCATCCGGCCAGGATCTTCGTCCCCGAATTTGCTGGCTCCGCAAAGATTGCCCTGATCCGGGCGCAGGGCGCAGATTTGCAGGTCGTACCGGGGGTCTATGCCGACGCAGCCGCCCTGGCCACCGCCTATGCCGCAGCGACCGGCGCCATGCAGATTCACCCCTATGACGCCCGGCCGACCCTTGCTGGCCAAGGCACCGTGCTGGCCGAATGGGAGGCGCAAGGGTTGCAGGCCGACACCATCCTGATCGCGGTGGGCGGCGGCGGGCTGATCGGCGGGGCGCTGGCGTGGCTGGCAGGACGGCGCAAGGTGGTGGCGGTGGAGCCGTTCCTCGCCCCGACGCTGCACCGCGCCTTGGCAGAGGGGCCAGATACCGTCGTGCAAGTCGCAGGCGTGGCGGCCAATGCGCTGGGGGCCAGCAAGATCGGGCGGCTGTGTTATGATCTGGCATTGGCGCAGCGCGTGACTTCAGTTCTGGTGACAGATGACGCGATCACGGCGGCGCAGATGCTTTTGTGGCGCAGCCTGCGACAGTTGGTGGAGCCTGCGGGCGCCACGGCCCTCGCGGCGCTGACCTCGGGCGCCTATGTGCCACAGGAAGGCGAGCGGGTGGCCGTACTGATCTGCGGCGCAAATCCGGCGCCCGATCCGCTGGGGTGATGGCGAACCCCATGGGGGAAGTATGTGGCAAGGAACAATCGGTGCACAGCGGCCAGAAAGAGGTGACAGCGGCGCAGGTGCGCGCCCTATTGGCGGGGCAGATGCCTGATCTGGCGGCGCTGTCCCTGAAACGGGTGGGACTGACCGGAACGGACAATGTGCTTTACAGGATCGGCACGGGCCTTGTGGGGCGCTTTCCTCGGCTGCCACATGCCGAGGCGCAAATCTCTGCTCAGGCGCGATGGCTGCCGCGTCTTGCCGGTGCCCTGCCGCTGGCCGTACCCTTGACGCAGCGCTTTGGGTTGCCGGGCGAGTTCTATCCGTTCCGCTGGGCCGTGCTGCCGTGGCTGCCGGGACACGCGGCCTTTGCCGGACCGCTGGATCAGACCGAAGCGGCCATGGCGCTTGCCAGATTTCTGGCCATCCTCCACAGCCAGCCCTTGCACGACGACGCCCCCCGGCGCGGAAACGTTGACAGGCTAAGCCTGCGGTTGGACACTTTGGGCCAAGCCATAGGGCAGTTTCAGGGCGAGGCTGACCCTTTGCTTCTGGCGAAGGTTGCAGCGGGGATGCGCAAACTGGGGCTCTATGACGGAAATCCGGTCTGGGTGCATGGCGATCTGCATCCCTTGAACCTGCTGGCGCAGCGGCGACGGTTGACGGGGGTGATTGACTGGGGCGGCCTTGGGCTGGGCGACCCCGCCACTGACCTGATGATCGGGTGGACCCTGTTTGACGCCCCGGCACGGCAGGCGTTCCACGATGCGCTGTCCCCGTCGCCCGAAGCTTGGGCGCGGGGCCGTGCCTTGGCCTTTGCCAAAGCGGTGGCGGCGATCCCTTATTACCGCCGTTCAAACCCCGGGTTTCGCGATGTGATGCTGCGTACCCTGTCACGGGTGCTGGACGACATCGCCGCCTGATGAAAACACGCCCCGAATGATTGCATGGCCCCTGATTGCAAGGTCCCCGACAGCAAGGCGCCTGATTGCAAGGCTGGCCTCATCCGTTTATAGCCGCCCAAACCCTTCAGCCGCAGGAGACCTCCATGTCCTACGCCGTCCTTGAAAGTACCATCGAAGCCGCATGGGAGGCCCGCGACAGCATCAGCCCCGCCACCAAGGGAGAGGTCCGCGACGCCATCGAGGCCACACTGGGGGCGCTGGACAAGGGTGCTTTGCGGGTGGCCGAAAAGCGCGGGGCGGATTGGCATGTCAACCAATGGGCCAAGAAAGCGGTTCTGCTGTCGTTCCGGCTGAATGACATGGGCGTCATCGGCGGCGGCAATGGTCAGGCGACGTGGTGGGACAAGGTGCCCTCCAAGTTCGATGGTTGGGGCGAAAACCAGTGGCGCGCGGCTGGGTTCCGCGCCGTGCCGGGGTCTATTGTGCGCCGGTCGGCCTTTATCGGCAAGAATGTGGTGCTGATGCCGTCTTTCGTGAACGTGGGCGCCTTTGTCGACGAAGGCTCGATGGTGGATGGCTGGGCCACGGTTGGCTCTTGTGCGCAGATTGGCAAGAACGTCCACCTGTCGGGCGGCGTCGGCATTGGTGGCGTCTTGGAACCGATGCAGGCGGGCCCCACGATCATCGAGGACGATTGCTTCATCGGTGCGCGCTCTGAAGTGGTTGAAGGCTGCATCATCCGTGAAGGGTCCGTCCTTGGGATGGGCGTTTTCATCGGCAAGTCCACCAAGATCGTTGACCGCGAAACAGGTGCGGTCATGTATGGCGAGGTTCCTGCCGGGTCGGTCGTGGTGGCGGGGGCGATGCCCTCGAAAGGCGGCATCAACCTGTATTGCGCGGTGATCGTGAAAAAGGTTGATGCGCAGACCCGCTCAAAAACCTCGATCAACGAGTTGCTGCGGGACTGATCCTGAACTTTGGTCCGACGTCAGGGCGACCATCGACAGTTTTGACAGGGTCTTTGCGGGCGGCCCCCGCTTTGGCGTTGAACGCGCCCGTCGCCCAACCAAAGCCGCCGGCCGCTTTGATTGAGCGACGCCCATCTTTGACACACCGCAGCCCAAGCGCAGTCTTCCCGCTGGCGCAGCGTAAAAGGCCGTCAGTCGGGCGGGCCTGCCAACAGCCATGCCATTCTGACGTCGGCCTCTGGCCGGGCAGGAAGACCATAGCTGTCAGGGCCAAGCTCCAGTTCTGGAAATAGCGCGTAAAGTTCGGCCTGCGTTTCGATGTCATGCGAGGCCAGCGTTTCAGGGCTGGGTAAATAGCTTTCGCTCCACAGACCTTCGGCATTGACGATTTCGTGCCGGTCAAACAGCAGATGATAGTAGGTCACCGGGCATCCCGAATGGTCTTGCCGCAGCAATCCGGCGCGCACCAGATGGGCCGCCTTCACCAGAACCTCGGCCTCACCGCAATAAAGCTCGGCCTGCCAGCCATGCATCAGAAACCGGTGCTGCGGCGACACCCGCAGCGCGCCGTGGTCGCCAAAGGTCCCCGCCGGGATAGACACCGCCGCAAACGGGCCAAGCGAGGCGACCTGGCGGTGCGCCACCCAGCGCAGCGGCTGACTGCCATGATCCAGCGTCAAGACCTGATCGCCGGGGCGCAACGCCTCAACCGCGATGGGGCCCTGGGCAGTGGCGATGCGGGCGCCTGCAACGAAACAGGCGACATGGCCATGCACAAAGCCCACATCCGTGACGCCGTGGCCGTTCGAGACCTCATAGGAAAAGGTCGGATCGCCGGGTTTTTCATGGCCATCCGTCAGCATCGTGATGGTGTCATCGCCGTTGACCACCACCTCGGTCCCGTCGGGCAACATGACATGTGACCCGGCGTGCACCGGTATTACATTGATTCTGTTTATTAAAATACCGGCCTTGGATGCGTCGGTGTCATTCGCCAGCAGGTTGATCGTGGTCTTGCCGTGGTGGCCCACGCTATAGCTGTCATCGCCTGCCACCACTTCGGTTTGCACCGAATGCCCGGCAATCATCAGGTTGCTGTCGTAGACCGAATCTCCGCCATCGGCGATGCCGATTCGAATGGAGTTGACCTGTCCGGGTTTGACATGGGCCTTGAGCGTCAGGATGACGGTGAAGCCATCCATCTTGGTAATGTGAGAACCATCGGCATTGTCGACGTATAGTGGGCTGTTCGACCAGGCGTTGATATTGTTGATCGAAACGTCGCCGTCGCCAACCGTCAGCTTTGCCTTTTCGCCATTGACCCAAACTCCGACAGCATCGTTGAAGCCTGATCCGGCATATTCCATATATTCTTCGGACGAGAAGGTGACCTGCATGGTCAACGTCGCACCCAAGGGCACGAACCTGGATTCAAAAATCGCACCGTCGATGGTTTTGGTGCCGGTGATTTCATTCAATCGAGCGTCGCCATCGCCCCCCTTGGTGTCACTGGAATTCCCGTCATGCTGGTTGGCATGGCCCTTGGCATTGGTGAAATCGCTGGCATGACCCGTCGACAGAATCACCCCCCGATCCGCGGGCACCACACCCGGAGCATACTTGTCTGCACCCGAGTGGATACCAGTCGACTGCGGATCGCCCTGATACGAAGCATCGACAATCTTGATGCCGTTGCCGAACATCTGCGCGGCCATTTTCATCGGGTCTAGACCCGTTTCGGCCGGAATCTTGGTCGCCTGTACCATACCTGCACCCTGAAAATTGAACCGCAGCAAACTTTGCCCACTAAAAGCTGACATCCGGTTAAGGCCCGCCTGGGTTGACATTTCGCCCGTCAGGCCATCCCTATCCGGCTATGCGCAGGAGGCCTTGATGGACCACACCGAAGACACTGACGCCAGCACTGGCCCCGATTCTGGCTCCGACTCTGGCCCCGGCAAGGCCAAGCGCCCGCAGCAGGTTTTCACCTTGCTGGTCGAGGTTGGCCGCAAGATCGGCGATGGCCTGCCCGTCAAAGCCACCGGCGCGGGGCTGGTCATCTATGCCAGCGGTGTGGATGAGGCCGAGGCCGTGCGCGAAACGGTGGCGATCCTGAAGCAGGCTGATCTGGCACCGCTTGACGTGTCGGGCTACGGCACGCTGGAAGAGCGGCAGGCAGCGGGCGACGATATCGAGGCGGATGAGTTGCGGTTGATGGAGCGCGCCTTGGCGGAGAACTCGGTCATCGTGGCGCAGATGACGCCGTTTTTTGACTGAGCGGCGGGGCGAAAGCGCCCGTCATATTGCAGCACCCGGCGCGTGCGGCCAGGTCCTGGCGCCGTTGCAACGGAGCTGAACATGTCCCAAACCGACCCGGTGGCGCTGACCGCCGCCCTGATCCGATGCCCCTCTGTCACGCCGCAAGACGGTGGCGCGATGGCCGTTCTGGAAACACTTCTGGGCGGTGCCGGGTTTGAATGTCGCCGGGTCGATCGCGGCGATGTGGCGAACATTTTTGCACGCTGGGGCGGCAAGGGGGCCAATCGCAGTTTTGGCTTCAACGGTCACGTCGATGTGGTGCCGGTTGGCGATCTTGCGGCGTGGACGCAAGACCCGTTTGGGGCGGCGGTTGTCGATGGCTGGATGTACGGACGCGGGGCGACCGACATGAAATCAGGCGTCGCGGCCTTTGCAGCGGCGGCGGTGGATTTCGTCAAGGATACGCCGCCCGACGGTGCGGTAATCCTGACGATCACAGGCGACGAAGAGGGCCCCTCGATTGATGGCACCGTCGCTTTGCTGGACTGGATGGCTGCGCAGGGCGAGAAGATGACCCATTGTCTGGTTGGAGAGCCCACTTGCCCCAACACCTTGGGCGATATGATGAAAATCGGGCGTCGCGGGTCCCTGACGGCCTGGTTCACGGTGCAGGGTGTGCAGGGCCACTCGGCCTATCCGCACCGTGCGAAGAACCCGATGACAGCACTCGTCAAGCTGATGACCCGGCTGGAGGCGCAGCCTTTGGATCAGGGCACGGTGCATTTTGATGCCTCGACCCTGGCCATCACGACAATCGACTGTGGCAATCCTGCGACCAACGTGATCCCTGCCAAGGGTTTTGCAACCGTGAATATCCGCTTCAACGATGCCCATACCGGGCAAAGTGTTACGGATTGGCTGACCGCACATGCCCGCGCGGTGGAAGATGAAACCGGGGTCACGATCAACCTGCGCGTGTCGGTTTCGGGCGAAAGCTTTCTGACCGCACCCGGGCCGTTCACCGCGCTGGTGGCGGGGGCGGTGACGGCAGAAACCGGGGTGGTGCCGCAAGCCTCCACCTCGGGTGGAACGTCGGACGCGCGGTTCGTCAAGGACCATTGCCCGGTGGTGGAGTTTGGTCTGGTCGGCAAAACGATGCATCAGGTCGACGAGCGGGTCGAGGTTGACCAGATCATCAGGCTGAAGGCGATCTACAGCCGCATTTTGCAGGCGTATTTCGCGTGAGCCTTGTCATCGCGGAAACCCGCGACATTGCCTTGTGTCGCGCGCTGCGCCGCGTGGTGTTCATTGAAGAGCAAGGCGTCAGCGAGGCGGATGAACTCGACGACAAGGATGACGGGGCTATTCACCTGCTGGCACGGGACGACGGTTTGGCTCTTGGATCGGCGCGGCTGCTGGTGGAGGGCGATACCGGCAAGATCGGGCGTGTTTGCGTTCTGCAACAGGGCCGCGGTCGCGGCATCGGCGCGGCGTTGATCCGGGCAGGCGTGGCGCAGTTCCGGAAAAGGGGCAATCTTGCGAGGGTCAGGCTTGGCGCACAGACCCACGCGCTTGGCTTTTATGAAGCACTTGGCTTTCACGCGGTCGAAGAGGTGTATGACGACGCAGGCATCCCGCATCGCGACATGATCCTGAATCTGAAAGTGCAGACAAAAGACTGACGCTGGACCTTGGATGCTTCGCCCATCCACCAGCTGATCCACCGACCGATGTTAAAACACCAGGCGAAGGCCAACGCCAATCCGGAAACCCGACCCGGCGCGTCAAACCTTCGCCCCTTGGTTGGCCTGCACCCTTCACGCCGAGCGGGCAAAAGGCGCGGCAAAGTGGTCGGTTGCGGATCTGCGCATGGTTTGATGTGGGACGCGAGCGCGGTCATTTCGCAAGGTGAACTGGCCCACAAGCTTGCTCATGCCAACTGCTTCCTGGGTAAGTGCCTGGGTCGCGGCCCCGGATTCCTCGACCATCGCGGCGTTGTGCTGGGTCACCTGATCCAGTTGGGCCACGCCGATGTTGATTTCGTTCAGCCCCTGCGCCTGCTCATAGGACCCGGTCGCCATGTTGGACACCAGCTTCGAGATCTGGGCGACCTGGGTGACCACCTCTGACAACGCCTTGCCGGCCCCGTCCACCTGTTGGACGCCGCTGTGGACATGTTGCGAACTGGCGCTGATCAGCGCCTTGATCTCTTTGGCCGCCAAAGACGAGCGTTGCGCCAGTGCGCGCACTTCCGAGGCGACAACGGCAAAGCCACGTCCGGCATCACCGGCGCGCGCCGCTTCAACGCCGGCGTTCAGCGCCAGAAGGTTGGTCTGGAAGGCGATGTCATCAATGACGCCGATGATCTGCGATATCTGGCTGGACGAGGATTCAATCTCGTTCATCGCCTTGACGGCACCCTGCACGACACGACCGCTGGCTTCAACATCGTTGCGGGCGCGCAGCACCACGGCCTCGACCTCTTTGGCGCTTCCGGCGGCGGTGTTCACGCTGGCGGTCATCTCCTCCAACGCTGCGGCGGTTTCTTCCAGCGTGGCGGCCTGCGTTTCGGTCCGCGCCGCCAGATCCTCTGACGCGCGGCTGATTTCAGACGCGCGCGCCCGGATGCTTTCGCTGGCCTCAATCAGTTGCGTGATCATCTGGCTCAGCTTTTCGATGGTTTCGTTGAAGTCATGGCGCAGGGGTTCGTAAGCCTCGGAAAAGACGTCGTCGATCCCTTCCGCCAGATTTCCGTCGGCCAGATTGCGCAGCCCCCGGCCAAGCCTTTCAATCACGTACTCGCCTTCAACGCGCCGGGCGGATTGTTCATCCATCGCCACTTTGACGCGTTCGGACACGCGGTCGATGTCACGTGCGATCGCGCCGATGTCATCATCGCGGGTGATTGTCCCGATCCGAATGCCGAAATCGCCCTCTGCAACTTCGCGCAAGGCACTGCGCAACCGCTCAATCGGTATGGAAATGCCGCGCGTGACGCTCCTGGCGCTGTACAGCATGGCGGCCGTCGTCAGAATAGAGACACCGATCAGCACGAGAGCAAGCGTCTTGTTCAGCCCCACCCCGCCTTTGGAAGTTGTTTCACCCAAAGTCTGGATCAGATCACCCAGATGCCCCAACTGGATTTCCAGCGCGTCGAATTTGGCCTCGAAGTCCGGCAACGCCGTCCGCCCCGCCGCTTCATCCGTGAAGGCGATCTGGGCCGTCTTGTCGGCTGTCGTCAGATAATCTTCCACCAGAGGGGTCACGGCTTTCAATTGGTCGCTCACCTCCGACGGAAGATCAAGAACCGACAACTTTGCGATTGAATCATGGAAGGTGCCTATGTCCACCTTTATTTTTGATTTGAGGGCATCTATGTCTTCGGGCGAACCATTCGGGCCAATAAGGACGGCGTGAATGACATCGGCTGAGATCCCATCGTGCATCATGTCAGCCATCATCTCATGATGGATGGCGGCGGTGGCAGTGATCTGGCTTTCAAGACTGCCATCACTTTCCCAAAGGCCAAACAGCCCGACACCAGCGGTCAGGACGACAGCAAAGATGGAAATCAGGCCAGTAAAGATAAGGCGAACCTTGATCGGTAGCGTGCGGAACATGACGGACCCTGACTGTTGAAGGCATCCGCATCATGGGGCGCGATTCTTTAACAATCCGCAAAGCCAGACTGATGAATTCGTTCCAATTTGGCGCATCCGGCCCCGGGTCTGGCCGACATCCGCCGGTCAGCAGGACGCGCTGTCCAGGTCGGTCAAATCCTGCACCGACAGATCCAAAGTGGCAGCAGCGACCAGGTCCGTCACCTGTGCCGCCGTCGTTGCCGAAGCGATGGGCCCGGTCAATCCTGGTTGGGCCGCCACCCAAGCCAGGGCAACTTGCGCCGGATTGGCGTGGTGGCGTGCGGCCACCGCGTCCAGCGCATCCAGAATCCGCAATCCGCGCGGGGTCATATAGCTGTCCAGCCTGCCCTTGCGGGTTTTGCCCGCCGTGGCGTCCGCGCTGCGGTACAGGCCCGACAGGAAGCCCGATGCAAGGCCGTAATAGGGGATCACGCCCAACCCTTCGGCCCGGCACAGGTCCAGCATCGGGCCTTCCAGCGGTGCGCGGTCATAAAGGTTGTATTCCGGCTGGATCGAGGAATAGCGCGGCAGCCCCTCGTGGTCCGCCACGTCCAGGGCGGCCCGCAGCTGCGCCACGCTGAAATTCGACGCCCCGACAGAGCGGACCTTGCCAGCCTTGATCAGGCGGTCATAGGCGGCCAAAGTCTCTTCATGCGGGGTCGCATCGTCGGGGCGGTGCGAGAAATAGTGGTCGATCGTCTCGATCCCCAGACGTTTCAGGCTGCCCTCCACCGCTTGTTCGATCCAGCGCGCCGACAGGCCACTGGCGGGCTTGCCGGTGCCATCAAGCCCCATGTCAGACCCGACTTTGGTGATCACCACGACACTGTCACGCTTGCCCGGACGCGCGCGCAGCCAGCGGCCAATGATGGTTTCGCTTTCGCCACCGCTGTGGCCGGGTGCCCAGCGCGAATAGACATCGGCCGTGTCGATCGCATTCAGCCCGGCACCGGTCGCGGCGTCCAGAACGGCAAAGCTGGCTGCTTCATTGGCGGACCAGCCAAAGACGTTGCCACCCAGAATGACTGGTGCCACAGACAAGCCGGAATGGCCAAGGGGACGCTGCTGCATTGAAACTCCTGTGACGATTCGGGCGAGGGTCTGGCAGAGACTATGCCAAAACGCGCGACCTGCCAGAGCCATCGGCATCCTTGGTGCCGCGAAATAAATAGAGCTTAGGCGTTTCCACCTAAGCCCCTGAATTCCATGGTGCGCTCGGAGCGATTCGAACGCCCGACCCTCAGATTCGTAGTCTGATGCTCTATCCAGCTGAGCTACGAGCGCACTGTGAACGGGGATTTAGACGGAGCGCCGGGGGTTTGCAAGGGCCAAAGCGCACTAACTTGTCTGATCGCCCGGACCAATCGCCTTGGGCAGGCGGATGAGGAATTCGGTCCCCTCGGCATCGCTGCGCGTCAGTTCCAGCCGCCCGCCATGCCCGCGCACCAGTTCGGCGGCAATCGCAAGGCCCAGACCGGTGCCACCGGCCCGTGCCCCACCCTGAAAGGCGGCAAACAGGTGCTCTCGCGCTTTGGCGGGCAGGCCGGGGCCGGAATCGCCCACGTGAATCCACCATTCCTCGTCATTCTCGCCGCCCGAAATTTCAATCGTGCCGTCGCGCCCGGTGGCCTCAATCGCCTGCCGGGCGTTGCGGACAAGATTGGAGAGGACGCGGTGCAGCTGTTCTTCATCGGCCCGGATGGTCAGGCTGGGGGCCACGTCGATCAGACAGGTGACAAGGCCGGGACCAGCCAGCCCTTCGCCATCAATCAGATCTTCAACCCAAAGGCGCAGGGCGAAGCGGGTCAGGCGGGGGGGCGCCTCCTCGGCTTTGCCAAAGGCGAGGGTGGCTTCGCACAAGTTCACCGCCCGGCTGATCGAGTTGACCAGCTTGGGGGCGGCACGCGCGACGGCCGGATCGGCGCTGCCCTCGATCCGGTCGGCGAAAAGCTGAGCGGTGGTCAGGATGTTGCGCAGGTCATGAGCGATCTTGGCGACTGCGCTGCCCAGCTGCGCCAGACGCTCTTTCTGACGCAGGGCGCTGGTCAACTGGGTCTGCATGCTTTGCAGCGCCTCTTCGGCGACGCGCAGTTCTACCACGCTGGCGGTGGGTTCGATGACGCGGCGGGCATCCTCGGGCGCCTGGGCATAGGCCTGCATGTGGCGCACCACGCGGCGGATTGGCAGCACCATCAACCGGCGCACCGCCGTGAACAGCAACACCGCCGTCACTGCCGAAATCAGCGCTGAAATCGCAAGAATCCGCAGGCCATAGTCGACCATCGCTGTGCGCAGCGGGCCGGATTGCAGGGTGATCTCGATCAGGATGCCGCCGTCCTGCACCGGGTAGCCGATCACCCGGATCACCTCACTTTTGGTCCGCCACAGTGTCACTGCCGCATCGCGGATCAGTTCCCAAGGCCCCGCCTCGCGCAGGTCATAAGTGGCCACGATGGGTGTTGGCACCGGCGAGGACAGCATCAGTTGCCGCACCTGATCACGGCGCAGGACGATGTTGTACGCCTCGGCATTCTTCAGCAGTTCGGCCTGAAGTCCGGGTGAGACGGCATCGGGTGCGGCCAGTTGCACCAGCGAGGCGATTTGCGCCTGTTTCAGGCGGGTCAGCAGGAAATCGGCCCGGAAGCGGGCGATGGAGGGGACGAAGATCATCACCTCGGCCAGCAAGACGAAGGCCACGGTCAGCAGCAGAAAGCGCCCTGACAGCGTGTTGAAGAACTTGCCCCTGCCTTGCACCCGACCCTGCCCCCCTTACGGCAGGACCCTTTGCAGGGCCCTGACGACGCGTTTGATCATAGGGCTATCAAAGAGACGCGGGGAAAAATAGGCTCCTGCCGCACGTTTGGCGATTTCCCCCAAGGTTGGGTAGGGGGCGACCATGCCCGCGATGGCTGAAAGCTTGACGCGGGCCGAAAGGGCCAGCACCCAAAGGCCGATCTGCTCGCCCGCATGGGCACCCACAAGGGTCACGCCGATGGGCCTGCCCTTGACAATCATCAGTTTCAGGAAGCCTTCGGAGAGATTATCGGTCACCGCCCGGTCCATCTGGGCGAAATCGACCCGTTGAACGGTCAGTGCTGCCCCATTGGCTTTGCGCGCCTCGGCCTCGGTCAGGCCGATCTGGGCGAGTTCGGGTTCGGTGTAGGTCACCCGCGGGATCGGAGCACTGGCCCTGGCGGGTAGGCCAAGAACCGCCTGCCGCAGGACAATGCCCGCGTGATAGCCCGCCAGATGGGTGAACTGCCCCCGTCCCGCCGCATCGCCAATCGCAAATATCCGCCGGTTCAAGGTGCGCAGGCTGGCATCGACCACCACCCCGGCCTCATTCACCGTGACACCCGCCGCTTCAGGCTGAAGCCGCTTCAGCGCGGCGCGACGGCCAAGCGCCAGCAGCAGATGGCTGCCGTCAAGCGTTGTCCCGTCCGACAAGGTCAGCGCAAAGCCGTCGGGCGTCGGAGCGACAGACAGGGCTGTACTTCCTTCACGGATCACCGCACCTTCCGCACGCAGCCGCGCCGTGACAACGGCAACCGCCTCGGGGTCGTCCTGGCCCATCATCCGGCTGCGGGCGATGATGGTGACCTGCGCGCCCAAGCGCCGGAAAGCCATTGCCATCTCGGCAGCGATCGGGCCGCCGCCGAGGATGACAAGGTGGCGCGGCAGTTCGGTGAGGGTGAAGATGGTTTCGTTGGTATGGTGCGGTACAAGGTCAAGCCCCGGCAAGGCCGGCACAATCGCGTGCGCCCCCGTAGCAATGACAAACCGACGTGCGGTAAGGGTCTGGCCTGCAACCTCAACCCGGTCCGGGCCGGTGAACCTGGCCCAAGCCCGGATGACGCGCACGCCCAACCCCTCGAACCGCTCTTGACTGTCATGCGGGGCAATGGCTGCGATAGAGCCGCGCACGTGGGCCATGACGGCCGCGAAATCCACCGCAGGTGCACCACCCGCGACCCCCATGCCACCCCGCCGCACGGTCTGCGCCACTTTGGCCGCCGCAAGCAGCGCCTTGGACGGCACGCAGCCGTAGTTGAGGCAATCGCCCCCCATCTCTCCGCCTTCAATCAGCGTGACGCGCACACCCAACTGCACGGCGCCCGACGCGATGACCAGCCCGCCAGAGCCTGCACCGATGATGCAAAGGTCGGTGTCAAACCGGGCCATTTTTGCCCTTGCGACCGTTGAACAGCTTGATCACCAGCGGCAAGGCAGCCAGCACCGCCAAACCAACCAGCGGCAGGCCGAATTCCGGCGTGAACAGGATGTGCAGGTCAGGATGCTCGCCCCTTGCAAAGACAGCGCCCAGACCGGCGCCAAGTTGCGTGTAAATCAGATCCGCCGGGATGATGCCGAAGAAGGTGGTGATGGCAAAGGTCCAGAACCGGATGCCAACCAGCGCGGGCACCAGATTGGCCACGAAGAACGGCATCACCGGGATCAGCCGCATGGTCAGTAGCACGGTGATCTGATGCTCTTTCAAGGCGGCTTGCAGGCGGGCGACCGCACCGCCCCGCGCCTCGATCCGCTCGGCCAGGTCATGGCCAAAACCGGTGCGCGCCGCTGAAAAGACGATCAAAGCCCCGGTCGTTGCAGCCACCACATTGTAGATGACACCCGGAAACAGCCCGAACAGAAAGCCGCCCGCCATCGTCAGAATAACCGCCCCGGGCACTGAGATGATTACGACCAGCGCGTAAAGCAACATAAACCCAAGGCTTGTCACCAGATAATGCGCATCGCGTAATGCGATCAGGCTGGCGCGGTTCTGCTCCAGCCGGTCAAAGCTGAGCCAGTGGCGGAAGAACACCAGCGCCAGGACAGCCGCCAGCACAATCAGAACAATCGGCGCTCTGCGCAGTAGACGGGAAGCGAGGCTGGCGGCTGGTGTCATTGTCATCGTCATTCCTTGGCCTCCCTACATGGAGTTTAACATAGAGCTATTGCCAGACCCTTCACGGGGACATGATCCCAAGACGGCAAGAGATCGGCAAAAAGGTGACGGGCGGCTTGGCGTTGTGCCGGGCTTGGGCGGGGCTGGGGGCGGGCTGACTGGCCAAGGTGACAGAAATGTTGCAAGGATCAGCCGGGCATCGTTGACTTGGGCCCAAACCCTCCGTAAAGGACGGGCCTCAAAGTGAAGTGCCTTCCGAATCCATCCGGGTTTGGGGCGAAGTCTGATGGAGATCGCGATGAAGCGTACGTTCCAACCGTCGAACCTGGTTCGCGCCCGCCGCCACGGCTTCCGCGCCCGCATGGCGACCAAGGGTGGCCGTCTTGTGCTGAATGCCCGGCGCGCCCGTGGCCGCAAGAAGCTGTCGGCCTGATATCGGTCCGGCCCTTTTGGGGGCTGACTGATGAAGATGCCAATGACACCGCCGAGGCCCTCGGACCACAGGGATGATTCACCCGTGACCGAGCTGCCTGCGGCGGTTTTGTCATGCGCGTTGCAGGTCATCCAGCACCGCGCAGACTTTCTGCGGGCCGCCCAAGGCCGTAAGGCGGGCACCAGCGGGTTCCTGTTGCAGGCACGGGCACGCGACGATGGCTCTGACCTTACAAGGGTCGGTTTCACGGCATCGAAAAAGATTGGCAACGCCGTCTTTCGCAACCGCGCCAAGCGCCGGATGCGCGCCTTGGCGCGTGAGGTCCTGGCGGCAGCCGCCCGCCCCGGCTGGGATTATGTCCTGGTGGCAAAGCCCAACGCGACGGTCAGCCGCGATTATGCCTTTTTGCAGGACGACCTGCGCAGTGCCATTTCCATGGTGCATCGCGAAAAGACTGCGGACCGCAGGTGACGCGGTCATGACGCCGGGCGCCTACATCCTGTCGCTTCCCGTGCGCGCCTATCGTCTGGTGCTAAGCCCCTATGTCGGCCACGGTTGCCGCTATCAGCCCACCTGTTCCGCCTATGCGTTGGATGCGCTGGATCGGCACGGGGCCATCAAGGGCGGCTGGCTGGCATTGCGTCGGATTGGTCGCTGCCACCCGTGGGGCGGCCATGGCTACGACCCGGTGCCAGGCGCCGACCCGGACCATGACCACCAAACCTGAGACTACTGCTTTTCAAAACTGATGCTGACGTCGCCCAGCGTTACGCCGTATTTCATCATATAGGCCCGGTTGAAGGCGCGTTTGTCAGACAGCAGCCAGATCCAGTCGTCAAAGCTGACGCGGGTGGTCGTTGTGGGCGAGCCTGCTTTGGTCACAGGCAAGTCGATGGTGTATTTCCAGTTGAACCGATCGCCCTGAACCTCGCCCTTCGCCACCCCGATCACGCCGGGCGCGGTGCCTTCCCATGTCGTGGCACCCGTCTTGTGCAGGGTCCAGACGCGCTGTTCGGTCGAGCCGTCCTCGTAAACGAAATCCTCGACCAGCTTCAGGTCCTTGCCACCCCATTTTCCGGCGATCCTGACCTGGAACTGCCGCCGCACGGTGCCAAGGGCGTCCTGAAACTGGCCATGCGCGACGAACTGGCCATCAAAGAACCTCTCAAGCACAAACGTCCGGTGCGACAAGCGGGGGTCATTGAACGAAGGCGCCCGGTGCACGAGGCAAGCACGGCAAAGCTAAGCGACAGGACAGTCGCCAACCCAGGGCCGAGGTTCAGGTTCAAGGGTCGCATGATGTTCTCCGGGTTTTGAACCGATACGTGGCCGCTCCCCTTCTGGATGCGTTTTCAGTTTGACGCAAATATCCATGATTTGCGCTTACCCAAACGCCAATTTGCCGAAGTCCGGCACAGGCCGGGCCAAGGGATGGTTTCATGCTGGACGGTGAAGGCAAGCGGCATCATGCCCTAACGGCAGATGACACCGCGATTGATCCGCCGTTCCGTAGCGCCCCGCAGACCAGAATGGGGGTTCCGCACCGCATGGATTGTCAAAACACCTTTCATCGACCCAAGCTCAATTGACCAAACCGGGCTGGTGAAAAGTCGGGCTGATGAAAGGGATGCCCGTTCAAAGCTGAAGATCGGTCAGGGTGATCAACGGCCCGCCGATGATGCTGATCTCGAAGTCGACCGACGTACCGGCATCGACATTGCCTTGCAGCACCCCACCGCATGGCGCAACTCTCCCGCCGCTTCGCTGAACGCCGCATTGCTGATGAAGGTGAAGCTTTGATCGCCCAATGCATCGACATTGGCATCGACAAGGCTCAGGCGGATGATGTCCTGACCATGGACAAAATCGGTGATGACATCGCGCAGGGCCCCCAGACCCATCGCGCTTTGGTCGTCAAAGACAAAGACATCGGCCCCGGAGCCGCCTGTCAGACTATCGGTGCCCAGTTGCCCGGCAATCCAGTCAGCCCCCGCCCCACCGCCCAAACTGTCTTGGCCGTCGACGCCCAGCAAAGTTTCGTTGCCGTCGCCGCCTTGCACCATATCAGCTCCGTCAAGGGTATTGACCACGAAACTTCGAGCGGCATCGGCAAAAAGGAACGTGTCCGCCCCAAGGGTACTGCGGAGTTCATTACTGCCGCCGATGTTGGCGTTGGTCAGATCAACCACGCCCGTCGCCGCCAACTGAAGGCGGTCATGGGCAAAGTTACCAAAGATTCTCTCAAAACCGCTTATTTGACCTGCCGTCAGTATCAATTGATTGTTGCCAATTTGCAGGACTTCGATCCCAACGATAACGGCCGCCGTCAGATCGACCCGCCCAACCGCGCCGAGGCTTTGAAAATCAAGCTTATCGACGTCGTTGCCGCCATTGATGGTCTCGACCAGGCCGCTGATATCGGAAATCCCCGCGATCTGGATCAAATCATTGCCAAGCCCGCCCTGAATGGTGTCAGCCCCCTGTCCGCCGATCAGCGCATCCGCCCCGTCATTGCCGTACAGGGCATCAGGACCACCCCAACCCTTGATGACATCGGCCCCAAGCGTACCTTGTACGACATCAGCCCCGCCCCGTGCGTCAATGCATTGCCCGGTGGATACATCGGTCAGGATGATTCTGTCGCATGGGGCGGGGCCGTGAATATCCGCGATGGCCCCGATTGCGGCTCCGATCATATCTGCCAGGCCGCCGCCGGTCAGGATCAGCCGTTCCGTGGCAAAGCTGCCAAAGATCGCAGAGAAAGCCCCCAGTTCCGCCGCCCTCAGCGTGACTTCGGTGCCGCCAGCAACAGCGTCTCAAGTCCAATCAAAGACGCATTGTACAGATTGACCGGGCCGCCAGCAGCCTCAGACTGAAAATCAAGCCTGTCGCTGTCGGCACCGCCGTTCAAAGTTTCAGCCAGGCCAGAAATGTAGCCCACAAAAGTGATACGGAAGACATCATTTTCGGCCTCGCCCGCCAGCTTGTCTGTTCCGGCGCCTCCGTTGATCACGTCATTGCCGTTGCCGCCCGTCACCACATAGTTGCCAACGCCCGCGATGATGCTGTCGGCACCCGCCACCCCATCCAGGGTGTCAGCGCCGTCACCGCCGTCAATGAAGTCAGCCCCCAGTCCGCCAAGCACCTTATCGTCCCCGCCCACGGTGTTCAGGTACTGACCGACGCCTACGTCGGTCAGGTTGACAAGGTTGGCAAGGTTATTGCCCCGGATTTCCTCGATGGCCGAGATTGCGGCCCCGGACAGACTAACCAGACCACCATCCGACAAAATCAGCCGTTCCTGTGCAAAAGTCCCATAGATCGCGATGAAACCGTCCAGTTGCGCACCGGTCATCGTGATGTCGTTCTGCGTGGCCAGCAGGACTTCGACGCTGAACAGGGTAGCCGCCAACAGGTCGACAGCACCCGGTGCACCCGAGGTCTGAAAGACGAGCGTGTCAATATCGTTGCCGCCGGTGACGCTTTCCGCCAGCCTGCTGATATCGGAAATCTGGAGCCGGCGGAAGACGTCGTTGCCGGTGCCGCCCAACAGCTGGTTTACGCCCTGACTGCCACACAGCGTGTCAAAGCCATCGTCGCCAAAAACCGTATCGCTGCCGTTATCGGCATAGATGATGTCGCCGCCCTGCCCTCCCACGATGGAATCGTTCCCAAGGGTAGCCCGGGTGATATCGTTAACAGCCTGCTGAAAAAGTGCCGACCACCCACGAAATGGGTGAAAGATATGGGAAATCCGTCTCTGAAAGTGCGCAAACGGTGGCTTGAGCGACGAAAACGGGTG
>JAYSQA010000237.1:0-2596 GCA_043721775.1 Rhodobacterales bacterium | reverse complement strand
GCACCCCCACGACAAAGTGCGAGCGGCCTTGACCGCCGGGGCCGGGGTTCACCTTGCGGGATGGCAGGTCATCAGACGGCATTGGCTGCTTCCTCCTTCATTTCATTGGCGATGCGCTGGACGGTGGATTTTCCAACACGCAATTCCCGCGCGATGGAGTTGATTCCCAGACCTTGCAGGCGAAGCGACCGGATCGCATCAACGATGCCGTTTGACGCCGGGGGGCGACCAAAGCGAACCCCTTTGGCGCGGGCGGTGGCAAGCCCCGCCAAGGTGCGTTCAATGATGAGGTCGCGTTCAAAGGCGGCAAACACCGATGCCATGCCCAGCATCGCCCGGCCTGCCGGGGTGCTGGTGTCCATCGCCTCACGGTCAAGGTAGAGGTCCACGCCGATCTGCCGCACTTCCTCAAACAGGTTTGCGAGGCCGGACAGGCTGCGCCCCAAACGCGACACATCAACGGCGGCGATGGTGTCGAACTTCCGGCGGCGGGCATCCATCATCATCTTGTCGAACATCGGCCTAACCTTGGCCGCGCCGCTGACCGTTTCGACATACTCCTGCGTAATCGTCCATCCGCGCAACGCCGCAACCTCACGCAGGCGGCGGATTTGGTTTTCAGTGGTCTGGCCGGAGGTGCTGACCCTCGCATAAATCGCAACACGGTTGGTCATTGGCTTGCCTCTCTCGGATCGCATGGCAGGGGGCTGCCGTCGCTGGAATACCAGCCGGGCCGGGGCGTGAGGCCCAAACGGTGATCGGTGACGCCGGGATGGTGGGATGTGGGCGAACCCGGGCTGCCGGGGACAAGCCACCATCGGCTGACAGTGCTGTCTGGCGCTACATGGCAAAACGCAAGCTGACCGTCCACTACGCCGGGGATGAACTCATTCATCTTGTCCGCCATGTTGCCCCTCAACTCTAACTGCGTGACGTTGTGGGTGACGCTGCCATAGCCCAAAGGGACCTCGTCAATCTGGAACAGGTCGTGCCATCCGACGAATGCCCACCCGCATTCGTGAATCCATTCCAATAGCCGGGCCTTGGCTTCATCCACGGTCGCGCCGAACTCCGGTTCGGTGGTAAAGGGTTCCCCGTCACGGATGACATCGGCGGTGATGCGGTATTGGGTGGTCATGCCGCCACCCCCATCACCGCGCCCGCCCGCTGCGAATGCGGCACTGGGGCGGTCATGCCTTCGGGCAGCACGAGGTGGTAGACCGCGAACAATTCCGCCGGGTTGTAGCCTTCGGCAAGGTTGCGTTCCAACAATGCCGCTTTGTCAGCCTCGGACAGGTCGTCAGGGTGGCTGTCGGCGCTGAAAGTCCCCATGCCCTCATAATCACAAGCTAACCAGCGCTGATGGCCGTTCTCAAACGTGGTGCGGATGCCGTAACCCTTGATGGCGTTCATGTCCCAGCTAAGGCCCGACTTGACCGTGATCGCCTTCCAAGGGTGCAGGTGGCGCAGCAATTCGGCCATGGACGCGCCGCCGGAGCGGTGCAGTAAGTCAACCAAAAGTGCCTGTTTCGTCCCCGCACGGCACGCCTTTGCATCGGCCTTCGGTGCAACGTGGATGCCCCGGCTGCGGCGCTGTGCCTTAGGTTGGACGGCAGGCGCGGTCTGGGCGACGGTATGGGGCGCAGGCGCGGCGACAGCCACGGGCGCAGCGGCGGCAGCAGACAGTGCAACGAGGTTTGCCCAGATGCGCCGGGCGGCGGTCGCACGATCAGGAAAGCGCTTCACCGGGGCGATGCCCAAGGGGGCAGCAGTCGCGGCGAACAGTGCCGCGCCCTGCGGCATGGTCAATTCGGACAGGTCCTCTGCGATCAGCACCAAGAGGTGGTCGCTGGCATCGGCGGCTGCGGCTGCATCTGCCTCGGTGGGATGAAGGGCGAAGGTCGCGGCGGCGGCGTTCACGGTGGCGAAGGTGGTGGTCATGTCGTTCTCCATTTCTGCAACTCATGGTTGAATCATGAATCGGAACTTAACGTGAACATTGGCCAGCCGTCTAGCCCGAAAAACGCCCACTTATGGGGCTACTGGCCGAAGCGGAAACCGGGTGTTGAAAACGTGGGAAAATCTGTCAGGGCCGAGGCGACGTTTTCCGGGCGGGCAGAAATGCGCCTTGCACAGCACTAACTATGGCCCCGGTGTTGATGCCGATGGCCCCGATTGGTGGCTTTCAAGTGGCCCGCCTTTTAGGGCGCAGCACAGCATGGAAAGCGATGGCATCCGCACACCCCCGTGCCCAAGACAGCGCGGGTCAGCCGCTAGACGGGATAGACGTGTCAGGTTTCAAGCCGCTGGCATCCGTCTAGATTGCAGGTCGCACTATCCACCTGATTTCCATACACTTTAACCTCCCCCTAGTCGTTCTAGTCGTTTTAGTCGTTAAAAGAGAGAGTCACTATAAATCCAGAGAGACGGCTGCCCCGGTGCCCGTGCCCCCGCCCCGTATAGGACTTGCCGTTTCAACGACTTTTCCGTCTAAAACGGCTACTGTTCCGAGTCTGACGCTTGCTACCTGTTTCCTCTGATTTCATCGAGTTTGTCCAGCGCGCGTCGTTCACGGGTGAGGATGTCTTTGGCGGTT
>JAYSQA010000236.1:0-13883 GCA_043721775.1 Rhodobacterales bacterium | reverse complement strand
TTCTTACCCGGCGCGGGGATCATGATGGTCGTCAATCAGGCCTTTGCGCAGCTGTGGAACCCGGTTGAGAATGGCGCGCAGGCGATGGCCGTGGTGATCCAGAACTTCAAATTGTATCAGCACAAGACGGTGGCCCAGAATAGGGGCTATGCGCTGAAGGGCGCAGGGCTGCCCCGGGCTGAGCGTAAGGCGCGGGTGGCCGCCTTCGCCACCTCGGTTGGTCTGCCGGACGAACTTGGCCGCCGCCCCGGCCAGCTATGTGGCGGCCAGCTATGTGGCGGCCAGCTATTTGGCGGCCAGCGCCAGCGCGTCGCCATAGTCCGGGCGATTGTCTGCGAACCCGGCGTGATCCTGTCTGATGAACCGCTGTCCAACCTTGATGCCAAACCGCGTGTCCAGATGCGTCCCGACCCCCGCCGGAAAAACAACCGTGACAAGGCCACCTCTGCCTTCGTCACCCAAGGTCAGGCCAAGGGCTTGACGCTGACCGACCGCCTTGTCGTTATGAACAAGGGCGTCACCGCGCAGACAGGCACGCCTGCGGAAATCTACCACCCGGCATCCGTCAACGTCGCAGGTGGCATCGGCTTTTTGGCGATGAACTTCCTGTCAGGTCAGATCCTGGTCCCCCACCGTGCCGGGGTGCTGCCGGGCGGCGCCCGCATCGACATTCCCGCAACCCCCGCCGCAACCCCCGCCGCAACCGATGACGGCCACCTTGGCCAGATCGGCGTGCGCCCCGGTGCCCTGACGATTGTTCCCCCACGGTCAAGGTGCTTGCCCCGCAACCTTTGACCTCGCCGCAGAAACCGGCGCTGCCAAGCTTTACCACTTCACAGTTGGGAACGTTAGATTGTCCGTTCTGTCCGTTCTGTCCGCCGACACCCGCACCCTTTACCAAGGAAACCCCATGCGCCTCAACAGGGCCCCAACCGCCGTTCCCCGGTTCCGCGCAGATACAGGTAAAAGACTGGTGGCAGCGGAAGCGGTGATGGAAAGACTGTCGGCTTGATGAGTGAATGGATGGTCGGTAATGATTTACCACAACAGGAGACGGCGATGACCCAGGGTGCTGGATTGCGGATTATGGCGAAGGGCCATGTGGCGCGGCTGAAATGGCATCGCTTGCGGCGGTCGCTGACGGACCCGGAGTTTGGGGCTGCGGTGATGGCGCAGGGCTTCGGGCCTCGATGGAGTTGGACCTTCAGGTGCGCGGCGATGGCGGGTTTGTCGTGCTGCATGATGACATGCTGAACCGTGAGACGACTGGCACTGGCCCGGTGGCGGGCCAGACCGGGCCGCAGATTGCCGCGTTGCGATACCGGATGCAGGATTGCGCACCGATCTTGTCAGAGGATCTGGCGGGGATGCTGGGGGCGGCACATCGCGATGCCGTGTTGCAGTTTGACATGAAGAATACCTGGGAGGAGGTCGGCCCGCGTCGGCTTGGCCATTTCGCGGCGCTGTTTGCCGACCGTCCGGGCGGGATCATCGTGTCGGGCGGGTCGATCCCGCTGATCCGGGCTTTGGCGACACGGCTGCCCGATCTGAAGCGCGGTTATGATCCGACGGATGATCTGCTGAAGATGGGGCCGGTTGCCGGTCTTGCCGGGGTGGAGCGGCATTTGACGGCGGTGCTGCGCGATGTTGTCAAGCCGGACATGGTATATCTGCAATGGCAGATGGTGCTGGCCACGGCGCGGCAGGGCCTTGACATGGTGGCGCTGGCCCATGCCGAGGGCGTGCAGGTTGATGCCTGGACGCACAAGATGGCCAGCCCGGCGCAGGGTTTCACCGATGCCGAATGGATAGAATTTTCCGCACTGATGGCGTTGCGGCCCGATCAGATCACCACGGATGAACCGGTGGCGACCGAGGCGGCCTGGACCGCGCGGTGTGCAGGGGGCCAGCATGGCCCACGGGTCTGATCGCCCGTTGACCGGGCTGGTTGCGCAACTGGCCCCGGTTTCGGCTGACCTGCGGGCGGCGCTGTTCGGGGGGGCCGTTTGCGCCGCAAAGCCATGACGCCGCCTTTGACGGCTTGCCCGTACTGCGCCAGATCGAGGCGGGGGGGCGGTTGCCCTGCCGGGGCAGTCTGGCCACCTCGGCCCGGCTGACTTTCTGGAATGTCGAGCGTTTGCGCCATCTTGACGCGATCGTGGGCCATCTGAAGGCACATCGCCCGGATGTGGTGCTGCTGTCAGAGGTGGACCGTGGCATGGCGCGCACCGGCAACACTGACCGCGTGGCGATGCTGTCGGAAAAGCTGGGGATGGGGTTCTTGTAAGCGGTGGAATTTGTCGAACCGGGGCTTGGCGATCAGCATGAACAGCCAGGTCAATGCCGGCCAGGTCAATGCCGGCCGGGTCAATGCGGCCGGGTTTCATGGGGCCGGGTTTCATGGGGCGGCTATTCTGTCGGACCTGACCCTGCAAGCCCCGGCGTTGATAAGGCTGGAACGGCCGGGAGAGTGCTTTGGTCCGGATCGGCACGAGCCGAGGGTGGGCAGCACGATAGCGCTTCTGGCCTTTGTGGCGGTTGCCGGAGAGCCTGTGCTGATGGTGAACGTTCATTTGGAAAGCCATTGTGCACCCGTGACGCGGGCTGTCGACATGTGCAATCTGTTGCGGCTGGGTCTGACATGCGCCCCGGATGGGCTGTTGCGGGCCGATCCGGGAGAGCAAGCTGTCAGACCACGAAAATCGGGTTGGTCACGGCATGAAGCCGCCCGCTGGCGTCGCGCAGTTCTGCCATGACGAAGCGTGCGGCGGCGGGGAGGGCTGCAACCCCTGCGGCCTCGGCGGGGAAGGCGAGGCCGGGTTTGCGGCCGGTCTGGTCGACGAAGTGCAGCTTCAGGGGCAGATGTTGCGATTGCCATTCGGCGTGGAAGGTCGATCCGGCTGGCACCGTCTCGCCCTTCGCTGCTGTCCGGCCCTCGGGCGTTTGTGCCGTCAGGATCAGGCGGGGGCCGGAGAACAGGTAGTTGCGGCCCCGGCTGACGGCGTGCAGGATGGCGGCTTCGGTCAGGCTGTCAGCCTCGACATGGTTGAAGCCGATCTGGCCGCCCATTTGGCCGCCAACTTGATTGGACCCGCCCTCAGGCCCGTGAATGTCGCTGCCAGCGGTGGCACGCAGGCGCAGGCCCAACGCCAGCCAGTGCTGGAACAGGGCAAGGCCTTCCTCATTATAGTCAGACCACGGACCGCCGTTCCAGATTTCAACGATATGGGCGTTGCCGGGCATCATGTCAGGATATTCCCAGCGGCAACCGGTGCAAGAGGGGTCACCGGGCGACATCGGGTGGGCGATGACGAACTCTGCGCCTTTGGCCATGATGTCATCGGTCAGCATCGGCATGGTGCGGCGGGTGACCTCTGCGACCCACCATTCGTGCAGGTCTGACCCGCCCAAAGCCAGGGCATGGCCCCAATGCGTTGTCAGTTCCATTCCGCCGATGGTCAAGAGGGTGTCGCTGGCCAGCGCGTGCACCCGGGCATGGCCAGAGGTGGTGTTGTGGTCGGTCAGCGTCAGGAAATCAAGGCTGCGGCCGTGCGCCCAGTTGACCAGTTCGGGCGCGTCCCAACTGGCGTCGGAGTGCAGGGTATGGGCGTGCAGATCGCCGCGATACCAGCCTTTGCCGCGTGGGTGGGTGTGCTGGCGCGGGTGGCCGGGATGGGCCGGAACAGGGGCGGTTTCGCACATGATTTCAAGCGCGCAATCCACCGGACCCAGCAGGCGGAAGCAGTCCATGAAGACGGTCCAGATGCCCGGCTCGATCCGGCCGGGCAGGTAGCCGGGGGTGGCATGGGTGGCCTCGATCACGAAGTCCCGGCCGGGGTTGTTGTGGCGGGCACCTCTGGGGCCGAGGGGACCGAACAGGCTGAGGCAGACCATGTTGTCGAACAGCTGGCCCGGTTCGCGGGTGGGGGTGGTTTTGAAGCGGGCGGTCAGGCGGGTTGTGCCGGGGGGCACGTCGAAGGTCAGCGGGATGTGGCCCTTGTGCTGGGCGGCGGCAAGTTGGCCAGTCAGGATCATGCGAGGGCTCCTTCATTCAAGGCAGGTTTGGGCACGCAATGCAGGTTCGGGGCGGTCGATCCGGGACATGAGCGTGCCGTCGCGGAAGGCGTGCAGGCGGCGCGGCAGCAGGGTGATTTTGGTGTCGACATCCGGCGCTGCATCGCGCGGGCAGGTCCAGGTCAAGAGGTCGCCATCGGCGGTCATCAGACTGACTTTTGTGACGGGGCCAAGGTCGATGACGCGGGCCTTTGCGCCGTGGGGGGCGGGGTACAGGTCTTCGGGGCGGCAGAGCAGGGCCGCCTCGCCGTCGGGCAGGGCAAGACGCAGGGGCATTCCGTACCAGATGGCCTGGCCCACGCTGATGGCGGTGGTGCAGGTGTTCATGGTGCCGATGAACTGTGCGACGCCAAGGGTCTGGGGGTTGCGATACTGGCTGCCGGGGCTTGCGAATTGCTCTAACCTGCCGGTTTGCATCACCACGATGCGGTCGGCCAGTTCCATGGCTTCCTCTTGGTCGTGGGTGACGAAGATCGTCGTCAGGTTAAGGCGGCGTTGCAGGGATTTCAGCTCCTCGCGCAGGGATTTGCGCAGATGGGCGTCAAGGGCCGAAAAGGGCTCGTCCATCAACAGAACCTTCGGTTCCACCACCAGACAGCGCGCCAAAGCGACGCGCTGCGCCTGGCCGCCCGACAGTTCGGCAGGCAGGCGCTTGCCGTAAGCCGAAAGGCCCACAAGGTCCAGCACGGCGGCGACCTTGGCGGCAATCCCGGCCCTTGGCAGGCCGCGCACCCGCAGGCCAAAGCCCACGTTCTGCGCCACGTTCATATGCGACCAAAGCGCGTGGGATTGGAACACCATCGCTGTCGGGCGGCGGTTGGCCGGGGCGCGGGTCATGTCTGCACCCCCGATGCGGATGGCACCTGAGCCGGCATCGGTCAGGCCGGAGATTACCCGCAGCAGGGTAGATTTGCCGCAGCCTGACGGCCCCAGCAGGCAGACCAGTTCGCCACGTTCGACGGTAAAGCTGACCTGCCGCACGGCGGGGGTGCCTGCAAGGGTTTCGCAGATGGCGTCGATTTCCAGCATGTCAGGCTTCAAAGCCCTGGGCGATGCCCTTGGCGGTCATAAAGCGGCGGGTGAGAAGGAGGAGGATGAAGCAGGGCACCCAGATCAGCACACAGAGGACCGCCGCTTCCTGCATGATGACCTGCGCCGACAGGCTCATCAGCAGCAGGGGCATGGTGGTGACGGTGGGTGCGCCGATCAGCAAGGCGCCGTCCACCTCGAACAGGATGGACACGAAGGCGAGGACGTAGCTGGCGGCCAGCGCGGGCAGGGCCTGCGGCAGGGTGATCTGCACGAAGACCCGCAGGCGGGAAGCACCAAGGTCGAAGGCCGCTTCCTCCAGCGCCGGAGGAATGCCCCGGAAGGCGGCGGTGGGGATCCAGATCATGTTAAGCACGGCTGACAGCATTTGCACCAGCACCACGCCCCAGAAGCTCCCGACCCGCCCAAGGCGCAGGAAAATCACGGCGATCGACACGAACAGGGCGAACTTCGGCACCGCCTGGGCTGCGATAAAGGAAAACAGCAGCAGTTGGCGGCCGGGGAACTTCAGCCTTGCGAAGGCATAGGCGGCGGGCCAGCAGATCAGGGCTGCCGCCGTGGTGGCGATCGTGGTCAGCGCCAGCGAGGTCAGGACCGGGGTGATCACGGTTTCACGGCCAAGGATGGCGCCCCGGTATTTCAGGCCCCATTCGGTCGGCAAAAGATGCGGGTAACGCCATTTGACGGCAAAGGCCCACAGGATCACCGTCAGGATCGGCCCGATCATCGCAAGGGCCATGGTGCCAAGGATCAGAAGGCCGCCAAGGGGGGGGGCTTCATCCCGGCGCTTCTTGCGATTTCAGCATGGTGGCGATGTAAAAGCCGCCGACGACCGAGGATACCACCATCAGCTCCACCGCCTGCACCTGTGCGGCGTCAGCGTCGTGCAGGTTGCCAAGGGTGCGCTGCATGAAGACGCCCATCATCTCGGGTGCTGCGGGGCCAAGCATCTAAGGCACGGTATAGGCCCCGATAATGCCACGAAATATCAGCGCGAAGGCGATCAGCAGGGACCGGCGGACTTGCGGCAACAGCACCTCATACAGGATGCGGACCGGGCCTGCGCCAAGGTCTCGGGCGGCCTCCACCGCGTGGTCTGACACTTGCGTCAGGCCCGCCGACAGCACCAGAACCGGCAAAGGCAGCGCCTCCCACACAAAGGCGAGGTAGAGGCCAACAGGGGTCAGGTAGGGGGTGCTGTAATGGGTGAAGCCCACCTGTTCCAAGAGCAGTTGAAACAGGCCGTCCGGGCCAAGGAAGCGGACCAAAGCGTAAGATATGATGATCGACGGCACGAACAGCGGAAACAACGACAGGGCGTTGATCATCGTGGCGATGCGGCCTGCGGAAAACCACAGATACAGGGCAATGCCGAAGGATATCGCCAAGACGGTCAGGGCCGGGATCAGGCCAAGTTCCACGGTGTAGCGCAGGTTGGCGAGCGAATAGGCGTCGGTGAAGAAATAGACGTAGCGACTGGCCTTCATCTGGCCACCCACGGTGAAGGTCGCGGCCACCATGCTGACCGTGGGCCACAGCGTCAGCACCAGCAGCAGGGCCACCGGCAAAGCCACAAGCGCAAGACCGGTCAGGGCTTCCTTGCCCGGGCCGGTGCGTGAGGTTTGGCCGGGGGTATGAACCCCGGCCTTCGGGGCAAGATCAATCATCCGCCTTGGGTCAGGTTGGTGGCCACGTTCTTGTACCAGCCGTCGTTCTTGGCTGTCTGCCAGTCGCCCGACGGGAAGGTCGGGATCGAAACCGGGATGACGCCGATGTATTCGGCCTTCAACGCTGCCGGAAGATTGTCCCACGAAATGCCCGGGAAGCCGCCGATGTCCTTGACGCAAGAGGTTTGCGTTTCAGGCGACAGCATGAAGTTCGCCAGCGCCAGAGCGCCTTCCATATCGGTCGCATTGGCCGGGATGGCCGAGTAGGCGAACCCGCCGCACAGCGCCAGATCCTGAAGTTGAACCAGCTTCACCGTCTCGGGCAGAACGCCTTGCTTCAGCGCTTGCAGGGCCTGGTCCGACCATGCCGGGAACATGTCGACAGCGCCTTGGGCCAAAAGTTGCAGGGCAGGGGTGTTGCCAGCCGGGTAGGTGCCCTCGCCGAAGGTGAAGCGGTGCAGGTCCTTCAGGATGGCCCAGCCCTTTTGCAGCATCTCTTCAGCTTTGGCCGCGTCAAAGTTGTCTTTGGTGAACAGGGACGGGTCTTTGCCGTTGCCTTCATGGATGGCGCGGATCACGAAGTTGGAGCCCGAGCCACCCTTGTCGGGGCGGCCATAGGTGAAGCGGCCCGGATTGGCCTTGGCCCATGCGACCAGATCAGCAAAGGTCTTGGGCGGGTTGGCGACTTTCGGGCTGTCATGGGCGATCAGCACCTGGCTGCCGCGATAGGGCAGACGGATCGGGGTTTCCACCGCAGCCGGGTTGACCAGCTTCAGGTTCGGGACGTTCTTTTCGTCGATCGCCAGCCACAGGCCAGCTTCAACAGTGCCTGCAACCAAGGCGGGCTCGATCTCTTCGAAGTGGTCCACCTGCGGGTCGGTCGTGGTCTGCATGGCGGCGAGGGCACGCTGCGCAATGGTGCCGTTGCCGTCAGCGACGCCAGGCGTGATGGTGACGTTGAAGGTCAGGCCGGGGTTGGCGGCCTCGAACGTCGGCTTGAGGGTATCGTTCCACCAGCCGGAGATATTGGTATCCCCGTCGAAGAAGACTTGCAGGGTTTTCTTGTCCTGCGCCTTGGCACCGGTGGCGGCGACAAGGGTAAGGGCAGCGGAAGAGGCAAGGAAATGGCGGCGCGACAGCATGGGGAATATCCTTTGGTCAGAAGCCGAGGTGATGGGGCCGAAGTGGCGGAGACCTGCGCTGCGTTGATGACCGCGCCGTGAACCGGCAATGAAGCTTGCATGACTGGGCGGTTGGAGGCGTGGTCCGGGTTCCCCGGCATCTTGTGACCTGTCCCAACCCGGATCGTGGTTTGGGCGCAGGGCCTGCTATCACGGGTGGACGGCGCAGCCTTGGCCGGATATGTCATTCCCACGCCCAAACCGCACTCGAAGGCCGCCATGTACCAGCCCGACGCCCACCGCCCACCGCGAAGACCGTCTTGAGGTTCAGCATGATCTGATCGTGGCACATCCCTTCGGGCTGCTGATCTCTACCGGCGCGCAGGGGCTGGAAGCGAACGGTTTGCCCTTTCATGGTCCAGCGGGGCCTTGGCCCTTTGGGTCAGCTTCAGGCCCATTTCGCCCGGGCCAATCCGCAGTGGCGCGCGCTGGATGGCCGGCCGGTGCTGGTGATGTTTCTGGGGCCGCAAGCCTGTATCAGCCCCTCACATTACCAGACCAAGCAGGACACCGGCAAAGTCGTGCCGACGTGGAATTACGTCATGGTGCAGGCGCGGGGTATCGCACGGGTGCTGTCGGAAGTGGAGTGGATCGAGGCTCAGATCACCGCCCTGACCGATACCACGAGGCCCGTCTGGTCCACCCATGGGCGATCAGCGACGCACCTCGCCCCTATGTTCGGGCGCAGATGCGCGGCATCCTCGGCATTCAGATTGACATCACAAGCCTTGCGGGCAAGTGGAAGGTCAGCCAGAACCGGGCCGAGGCTGACAGGCTGGGCGTGGCCAAGGGTCTGGGCGAGGCCAGCCCGGACATGGCGGCCCTGGTGCGGGCCTATGGTCAGGACTGACCGGGCCAGGCATTGCAGGTCATGCTTGCCATGCCTTTGGTGCCAGCCTGCACCGATTGCGTCCGGTCCTTCATCAAGCATCAACCCTTTTCGAAACGGTTTGAAGGCTTTCCTTCCCTCTGCCCTCTGCACTTGCTAGACTTTTGCGATCATCGGGGGTAGAACCTCCGCGTTAGCGCTAACGGCGCGTCTGCGAGCGAGGTCTTTTCATGGTTTCCCGTGTCATCCCGGTTGATACATTCGACCTTGTGATCTTTGGCGGTACGGGCGATCTGGCCCGCCGCAAGATATTCCCCGGACTGTACCGCCGCTTCATGGCAGGCCAGATGAACGCCGACAGCCGGATCATCGGGGCGGCGCGTGCCAAGAACAGCGACGAACAGTTCCGCACCATGATCCACGATTCGCTGATTGAATTCGTCCCCAAAGACCGGCAGGACGACGTGACGATTGCGGCCTTCCTGGCCCGCATCGACTATGTCGCCATCGACGCAAAAGAGGAAGGCGGCTGGACCAGGCTGAAATCCACCCTGCGCGCCAATGTCGTGCGGGCCTTCTATTTCTCGGTGGCACCCGCCTTGTTCGGCGATCTGGCCGAACGCCTGCATGCCCACGCCATCACCGATGCCGGCAGCCGGGTTGTGGTGGAAAAGCCGTTTGGCCGTGACCTTGCCACCGCGCAGACCCTGAATGCGACCCTCGCCAAGTACTTCACGGAAGCGCAGATTTACCGGATCGACCATTACCTTGGCAAGGAAACCGTCCAGAACCTGATGGCTGTGCGCTTCGCCAACATCCTCTTTGAACCCTTGTGGAAAGCCCAGTATATCGACCACGTCCAGATCACCGTCGCCGAAACCGTCGGCGTCGAAGGCCGTGGCGCCTACTATGACAAGTCCGGTGCGATGCGCGACATGGTGCAGAACCATATGATGCAGCTCTTGTGCCTGATTGCGATGGAGCCGCCCTATCACTTCGACCCCGACGCCGTGCGTGATGAAAAGCTGAAGGTGATCCGGGCGCTGGAACCGGTGCCCGTCAATGACATCGTGCGCGGCCAGTACGTCGCAGGCGGCGGCGAGGGAGGGTATATCGAGCATTCCGAGAACCCGAATTCGAAGACCGAAAGCTATATCGCCCTGAAGGTGAATGTGGCGAACTGGCGCTGGAAGGGCACGCCGTTCTACCTGCGCACGGGCAAGCGGCTGCGGGCGCGGTATTCGGAAATTGCGATTACCTTCAAGGAGCCGCCGCATTCAATCTTTGACGATGCCAAGGGCTGGAAGGCCAATGTGCTGGTGATAAGGTTGCAGCCGAATGAGGGCATGAACCTGATGATGATGATCAAGGAACCGGGTCCGGGCGGTATGCGCCTGACGCAGGTGCCTTTGGACATGACCTTTGCCGACGCGCTTGGAACGGATGCCGAGGATGTGCCGGACGCTTACGAACGCCTGATCATGGACGTGATCCGTGGCAACCAGACCCTGTTCATGCGCGGCGATGAGGTTGATGCCGCCTGGGCCTGGACCGATCCGGTCATCCAAGGCTGGGAAGCCCGTGGCGACAAGCCGCAAGACTACGACGCGGGCTCCTCTGGCCCGGAAGATGCCCTGATGCTGTTGCACAAGGACGGTCGCCGCTGGCGCGAGATCAAGGGATGATCTTGCAAACCTACCCCAGCCGCGAGGCCCTGATGACTGGCATAGCCAGCACCATCGCGGCTGAACTGCGCGCAGCGCTGGCGCAGGGTCCGGCGACCCTGTCGGTGCCCGGGGGGACGACTCCCGGCCCGGTGTTCGACACGCTGTCGGACACCTCACTCGACTGGCCCCGCGTCGCCGTTCTCTTGAACGACGAACGCTGGGTCGGGGAAGACAGCCCGCGCTCCAACACCCGCCTTCTGCGCGAACGCCTGCTGCGCGGCAAGGCTTCGGGGGCGACACTGGTGCCGCTTTATGCGGACGCGCCGCAGCCCGAGGACAAGCTTGACGCCCTGTCGCAAGGCATCGCCCCCCATCTGCCGATCACCGTTCTGCTGCTGGGCATGGGCGCCGACATGCACACCGCCAGCCTTTTTCCCGGTGCCGACAAGCTGGCGCAGGCGCTTTCCCCAGATGCCCCCATCCTGATGGCCCTGCGCGCCGCCGCCGCCGAAGAGCCGCGCATCACCCTGTCAGCCCGCGTCCTGCAAGCGGCAAAGCACATCCACATCCTGATCACCGGGTCTGAGAAGCGCGAGGCTTTGGCCCGCGCCCAGTCCCTGACCCCGTCCGAGGCCCCCATTCGGGTGGTCCTTGACCATGCAACCGTTCACTGGGCGGAGTAACCCACATGTCAGATAAATTCGCTGCCCTGAAAGCGCACCACGCCAAGGTGGCTGACCGCAAGATCCTGTCGCTGTTCGGCTCCGACACCGAACATCAGGGCACCAAACATCAGGGCACCAAACATCAGGCCACCAAACATCAGGCCACCAATCATCAGGCCACCAATCATCAGGTAAGGGCGCACCACTTCTCGGCCCGCGCCGGAGAGATGCTCTTGGATTTCTCCAAGACCAACATTGATGAAACGGCCCTGGGGCTGCTGCTGACGCTGGCCGAAAGCGAAGGCGTTGCGGCCAAGCGGCACGCCATGTTCACAGGCGAAAAGATCAATGAAACCGAGGGCCGCGCCGTCCTGCACACCGCCCTGCGCGCCGGGGACGATGCGGTGATCATGGTCGACGGTCGCGATGTGATGCCCGACATCCGCACCATCCGCGCCCGCATGGTGGCTTTCGCGGTCGACGTCCGCTCTGGCGCGTTCACGGGCCAGGGTGGCAAGATCACCGATGTCATCAACATCGGCATCGGCGGATCAGACTTGGGGCCTGCCATGGCCACCATCGCCCTGTCGCCTTACGGTGACGGGCCAAGGCTGCACTATGTCTCCAACGTCGACGGCGCCCATATCGCCGACACGCTGAAGGGGCTGAACCCGGAAACCACACTGGTGATCGTGGCGTCAAAGACCTTCACCACGATTGAAACGATGACCAACGCCGACACCGCCAAGGCTTGGATGTCCACATCGGTCGCCAACCCCGCCGCCCAATTCTGCGCCGTCTCCACCGCCGCTGACAAAACCGCCGCCTACGGCATCGACCCGGCCCTGGTCTTCGGGTTCGAAGACTGGGTCGGTGGCCGCTATTCCCTCTGGGGCCCGATCGGCCTTGGCGTCATGCTGTCCGTGGGCCCCGAGGCCTTCGCCCAGTTCCTCGCCGGAGGACGTGCCATGGACCAGCACTTCCTGACCGAGCCTCTGGCGACCTCGATGCCCGTCCTGCTGGCCTTGGTCGGCATCTGGCACAACCAGATCTGCGGCTATCCCACCCGCGCCGTGCTGCCCTATGACCAGCGCCTGTCGCGCCTGCCCGCCTACCTGCAACAGCTGGAAATGGAATCCAACGGCAAGCGCGTCAGCATGGATGGCGCGGACCTGCCCTACAACTCCGGCCCCGTGGTCTGGGGTGAACCCGGCACCAACGGCCAGCATGCCTTCTACCAGCTGATCCACCAAGGCACCCGCCCGGTGCCGTGCGAGTTCCTTGTGGCGAAAATCGGCCATGAACCCGACCTCGCTCACCAACATCTGCTCCTCGTCTCCAACTGCCTCGCCCAATCCGAGGCCCTGCTGCGCGGCCGCTCCCTCGAAGAAGCCACCGCCATCATGGCCAAAAAAGGCCTGACCGGCGCTGAACTTGATCGTCAGGCCCGCCACCGCGTCTTCCCCGGCAACCGCCCGACCACAACGCTGGCCTACCCGCAACTGACCCCCTTCACCTTGGGCCAGATCATAGCGCTCTACGAACACCGGGTTTTTGTGGAGGGCGTCATCCTCGGCATCAACTCCTACGATCAATGGGGCGTTGAACTCGGCAAGGAACTCGCCCTCGCCCTGCAACCCATCCTTGAGGGCCACAAGCCCACCACCGGCAAAGACGGCTCCACCGCCGCCCTTGTGGCCTTCCTTAAACCCTGATTTCATTTGTTCACAAATATCCCACGGGGGTGCGGGGGTGTGAAACCCCTGCTTCCACGCTGGCAGAACCGCCCCCCAAAGCTGGGGGCCCCGGGGGGAGGCGCGCCTCCCCCCGGTCTTCTCCAAGAATCGGCGGGACGGCGCGCCCCCCCCGGTCTTCTCTAAAAACGGCGGAGAGGCGCGCCTCTCCGGTTTTCCGGTTACTTCAAAGCCGCCGTCACGATGACTTCCACCTTGTAATCCGGCGTCGCCAGCTTGGCCTCGCCGGTGGCGCGCGCCGGGGTATGTCCTGCCGGAACCCAACTATCCCAGACCGCATTCATCTCGCCAAAGGTGGCGATATCGGCCAGCCAGATTTGGGTGGACAGGATGCGGGTCTTGTCGGTGCCTGCCGCTGCCAGAATGCGGTCCACCTCGGCCAGGCAGGTGCGCGTCTGTTCAGCCACCGTATCGCCCGGCCTGCCAACCTGTCCGGCGACCCAGACGATGCCGTTATAGGCCACAGCCTCTGACATCCGCGCCCCGACGCCTAACCGCTTGATATCCGTGTTCATGAAAGTCTCCCCTGTTGGATGGCGCTTGCTAGCGCATCAGGTCGGCCATGGGAAGTGGACTGGCCAGGCGGAGGTTGAATAGCCCAGCGGGCCCCCCTGGGCTCAGGACTCATAACCAGAACAGCATGATCGCGGCGAGGGCGCAGGCGGACAGGAAGATGTCGGCGCGCCGGTCAAAGCGCATGGCTGTTCTGCGCCAATCCGTCAGACGCCCGAACATGTTCTCGATCCTGTGACGTTTCTTATCAAGGGTGGCGTCGTGCCCGATCTGCACCTTGCGGTTCTTTCTTTGACGGGATGCACGGGGTTATACCGCGATAAATCAATGCGTTACGGAACAAGCCGGCATCATAGCCCCGGTCCGCGAGCAACGCTTTCACCGGCGGCAGGGCCCCCGGCAGCCCCGCGGCTCCGGTGAAATCGCGGGTCTGACCGGCGCTCAGATACATCTGGACCGGCCGGCCCTTGCTGTCACAAACCG
>JAYSQA010000235.1:0-4092 GCA_043721775.1 Rhodobacterales bacterium | reverse complement strand
GGCCGGCAACCTATCGCGATTTCGTCGATCAGCGCGCCTGAGGCCGCACGGAACCTGTCGCAGAACGCGACGTCCTGTGCCCCAAGGCCAATGCCGCAGTTCCAAACACCCGAAGACCACACAGTGCAAGCGGCAGATCAGCACAACATGTGGTAGTCGCCGGAGTCAAAGGGATAAGCCTTCATTGGACAATCGAACCCGAAAGGTTCAACCTAAACCCGATCCATCAAATGCCGGGACTGAACACCCTGGAGCTTTGCAATCATTTGGAAAGCTGACTTGGCTCTTGATGCGGCAACCCACCCCTAGTCGCAATCCTGATAGTTCGATGCCAAGCAAACTTTGGCTCTGCGCTGTGCCTCGGATATGTCCACAGGGGTCATCTTTGAAGCCACTCGGTCCGGATTTTGCGCAGCCGATGGGTCGCTGTTGGCGCTCGCTAAATTGAACTACATATGGGCTGCAACATAGTCCTGCGGTGCGCCAGAGCTATCGCTGAAAGTTGGTGACGGGGGGATTGGGTGGCATATCAAGGCGTTGTTGACGCGCCGCAGTTCTCGCAGAGAAAGGGAGCGCCGCAGTTCTCGCAGTGAAAAGGATATGCCACCTGACGAAGGATACGGTTGCAGCGTTTCGCGCGCCAGACGGATTTTCGCCTGAACCGCTGCCGGATTTGTTGCGCCAGGGCGCGCGGGATCTGATCGCGCAGGCGGTTGAGGCCGGGTTGAACGCGTTTCTCATGGCCCATGCTGATCAGACCGATGCCGCAGGTCGCAGGCGGTTGGTCCGCCATGGTCATCTGCCCGAGCGCGAGGTGCAGACCGGAATTGGTGCGGTGCCGGTGCCGGTGAAGGTGCCGGTGAAGGTGAAGGTGAAGGTGCCGGTGAAGGTGCCGGTGCCCCGGGTGCGGGATCGGGCGCCAGAGGGCGGGCGGCTGAAGTTCACCTCGACGCTCCTGCCGCCCTGTCTGCGGCGCGCCAAGTCGATTGAGGACCTGCTGCCCTGGCTTTATCTGCAGGGTGAGGAGGATCAGAAAACGATCCGGGGGACCGTTTTCGCGACGCGAGGACCGCCGATTTCTCCGCGGCCGTCGCGGCCCTGCTGGAACCGGATGCGCCGGGCCTGTCGGCCAGCACCATCACCCGACAGAAGGCGGATTGGTGGGACGATTGCGAACGTTGGTCCAAGCGCGATCTGTCAGCGCGGCGCCATGTGTGTTTCCGGGCCGACGGTGTTTGCTTCAGCCCCAGAATGGACGAGGCTCGTCAATGCAAGCTGGTGATTATTGGGGCTGACGAATGGGGCAACAAGGATGTGCCGGGCCTGGCCTGTGGCTTTCGCGACAGCACCCAAAGCTGGCGCGAACTGCTCGTGGACCTGAAGCGCAGATCTGCGAAGCGAAACGCCGGGGGCTGGAGGTCGCGCCCAAGCTGGCTGTCGGCGACGGCGCCATGGGGTTCCGGGCCGCGCTGCACGAGGTTTACGGCATGACCCGGGTTCAGCGCTGCTGGGTCCACAAGACTGCCAACCTCCTGAACGCCATGCCAAAATCGGTGCAGCCCAAGGCCAAGGCGCATCTGAAGGAGTTGGAGGATCAGGAAACGATCCGGGGGATCGTTTGCCCGAACAACGGATGGCCGAGACCAAGGACGGGGCCAATGCTGCCTTCGATTTCTTCATCGCGGCCTACGGTGTGAAATACCAAGGCGCCGTCAAATGCCTGACCAGGGACCGCGCCGATCTGCTGGCCTTCTACGACTTCCCGACCGGGCATTGGCAAGCACATCCGGACCAGCAACCCGATGATCCGCACCTTTGCCACCGAACCGGCACCGAACCGCCAAAACCAAAGGCTGCCTCAGCCGCCAGACCGCCCTGGCGATGACGCATCAGCTGATGCTCTCAGCCAGGAAGAAATGGCGCAAACCTGACGGTCACAACCGCCCGCCCGAGATCATCGAAGGGGTTGAATTCCGCGACGGCATCAAGCCCGAAATCAAAGCCGCCTGATCACACCGTCACCAACTTTCGGGCATAACCCGGATTTTCCGGCAGATGGGCTTGGCTTCCATTGAACTGGCGACGGGCTTGCAGTGCAATGGAAGGACGAAGCTGAGGTTCTGCAGAGTTCGCCATCTCGCGTTTCAGCGCTACTTGGTCAGTTGTCTGGCGCAAGATCTTGATGTGCTGTTCGATCTGTTTGCGCAAGTCCATATCAGCGTGTGGACTTGCAGTCAGGCCTCAAGGATGCCAATCGATCTTCAACTGGCGGCTTCGACGTGCTGCGCCGCAGCATTTCAAACGGGGCGGGCGCCAGCTTTGGGCCGAACAGGTTGGTTTGGCTCTGCCCAGCCCCATTGACCCCATGCTGCGTCGCCGCATGGCCGCTTCGAGCCCAGGTTGATCATATCCTGAGCGGCGAAAGTTGGCTGCGCTCACACCTCGGATATGGCCCAACAGGTCATTGCTGCCTCGGCGACGGCCAGCAAACTTTGCCGATTTGCGCCGTCGCGAGCCAGAATGGACATGCCTTGCGTGACGGCGATGGCGAGATCGGCGAGCACGGTGGCGGGTGTGTCCGGCGACAGGTGTTCTTGGGCGATATCCACCTCGATCCGGCGCACGATGATGTTGCGCACCTCGCGCCGTTCGGCTGCGACCGCAGCACGCACCTCTGCCGCGTCCGGTGATCCCGTCGCCGCCGCACTGGCCAGCAGGCAACCGCGCGGTGTGGTGTCGCCGGTATAAAGCACAGCCGCCGCCCGCAGCATCTCGGCGACGGCTTTTTGCGCTGTCGGCGCCTCGCTCATCGTCTGCCCCAATGACGCGCGGTCACCCGCATAACGGCGCATCGCTTCCAGAAAGAGCTGCTTCTTGTTGCCGAAAGCGGCGTATAGGCTGGGGGCCGTCACCCCCATCGCCGCCGTCAGATCAGAAATCGACGTCGTCTCATACCCGCTTTCCCAGAACTCAAGCATGGCCTTTTCCAGCACATCCTGCCGGTCGAATGACAAGGGACGGCCGGTCTTGCGGGGCGGGATCGAAGTCTGTTTCATAGTGATCGTTACTAAAGCTGTTGACACCTCAGTACAAGCGGCCGATATGTTTCGTATCAGTCACTATGAAATAGCGGAAATATCATGTCCCTTTCACGCTACCGCGCCCTCGGCTGATCCGATCTGGTCGTCAGCCCGCTCTGCCTCGGCACCACGACCTTTGGCTCGGGCGACTGGGGCGTCGATGAGACTGGGTCCCGCGCGATCTTTGATGCCGTCCGCGAAACGGGTGGCAACTTCGTGGACACGGCGGATATTTACTCCGGCGGCGTCAGCGAAGAATTCGTCGGCAAGCTCATCAGGGACACTGGATCGCGCGACGAGATCGTGCTGGCGACCAAGTTCGGCTTCAATGGCGCGCGCAGCGCTTTGGCGGCCAATCAGGACCGTGCCGATAATCCCCACGCAGGCGGGGCCGGGTCGAAGAACATCCACCGGGCGCTGAATGCCTCGCTCAGGCGTCTGGGCGCCGATTGCATCGACCTCTGCTGGATGCACATCTGGGACGCATCACCCCGGTCGAAGAGATCGTGCAGACGCTGGGCGATCTGGTGCGGGTCGGGAAGATCCGCCACTATGCCTTCTCTGACATTCCCGCTTGGTTCGCGATGAAGGCGGCTGCCATCGCGTCTGAACGCCGTGTGCCGGGTCCGATCGCGCTGCAAGTTGAATACTCCCTCGTCGCCCTCGACATCGAAGCCGAGCATATCTCCGCAGCCCGGGAAGGCGGCATGGGAGTCATGCCATGGAGCCCGCTGGCCGGTGGATTTCTGACTGGCAAATACAAACAGGACGATGCCGCCGACACTGGCCGGCTGAGCGGTGCCAGTCCCTTCGGCGACAGCAAGTTCAGCGGTCGCAATTGGGAAATTCTGGTGATCCTGAAAGAGGTGGCCGCCGAACAGGGCCGAACACCGACTCAGATTGCACTGGCTTGGGTCATGGCGCAGCGCGGTGTGGCAGCAACCCTTGTCGGAGCACGCAGCGTCTCGCAGTTGAGCGGCAATCTTGCGGCCACCGATGTGACGCTCACCAG
>JAYSQA010000234.1:0-16753 GCA_043721775.1 Rhodobacterales bacterium | reverse complement strand
AACCGCGCCATCTGCTCATCCGTCAGCCAGTAAAGATCATCATTTGACACCCCCCATGATGCAAAGAGTGAAGCCGTGAGACAGCCCGAAAACAAGCGGATTAATGAGGTCTGAACTTACCTCTTTGTCGGATCACAAACCGGCAGAAAATCCGCCGCCATCGCCTGCACCCTGATCGAAACCGCCAAACTCAATGGCGTCGATCCCCAAGCGTGGCTTGCCGCCACCCTGGCCCGCATTGCGGACCACAAGATCAATCGGATCAATGACCCGCTGCCATGGAACGCCCGATAACCGCAGTCAGGCCGGACGCTTACGCCATCTCTGCGGTTCAACGACAAGGACAAGTTGCAGGCGCAATGGGCGGCGCGCCAGACCGGCGCGGCCTTTCCGTTGCCCAACTACCGCCTCGCCTCCAGCCACGGATTTGTCGAGGCCCGCCTTTGCGGCCTTGGCTGGGCCATCAATCCCGAGGGGCTGGTCGCGCCCCATCTGGCAAAAGACACTTTGGTCAACCTGAGCCCGCAAGACCCGGTGCATATACAGTTATACTGGCGGTTCAATCGCCTGGCACCATTCGCGATGGCACCGTTGACGGCAGCCCTGCAAAAGGCCGCCAAGGCCCTGTGATCAGACGACGATCCGCTTGGGGAACACGAAGATATCCTCTGCCTGTGGCCCGCCCGGCTCGGCCATGGCATAGGTGCGGGCCCGCAGCCAACCCACCACATCTGCCTTGCCCATCGTCTCACATGCCACCGGTTCGGCCACCCGCACCGTCACCGGGCGGTTCATCTTGCGCCGGGTTTCAAAGAAGATCAGCGCCACCCGCAGGCCATAAGAGCAATGGCTGGCCCATTGAAACAGCCGCGAATTCCGCCCGCTGACATACAGCGCCAGCGTCTTGACCCCAGCCCGTCGCGCCAGACGCGACACGAACGGATGCCATTCGAAATCCGACGCCGTCGCCGCATTCGGCGTGACTGACGTGGCAACCCCGCCCGCAGGGAAGATGATCAACGCGTGGCCCGCGTCCAGCCAATCCACCGCGCGACGCCGCGTCTCAGCCGAGGTGCGCCGCGCCTCAGGCCCTGCACCAAAGTCGATCGGCAGCAGCACGCCCTGCGCCTCACGCGGCTGACACAGCAGCGAATGGCAGATCAGCTTCACATCCTTGCGGACCGAGCCGATCAGGTGCCCTATATAAAGCCCATCAATGATGCCAAACGGATGGTTCGACACCACCAAGAGCGGCCCCGTCGCCGGAATCCGCGCCAGTTCCTCGGCCGTTGTATCCGGCGTCAGCCCCAGTTCGCGGATCGCTTCCGTGAAGATTGTCGCCTCAGCATCGCGCGGTTTCTTGCGCCACTCCCGATAAAGCCGCTCGAATCCGACGCGCCCGCTCAACCGTTCCACGGTTCGAATCATCGTCCGGCGGAACCACGGCATCTGCGGGGTCGAGTAGGTGAACATCGGCCCGGTCTGAGGCGCCGCTTCCGGCTCTGGCAGCAGATCAAAGAACTCTGCCCCGTCCTGTTCGATCATTGCAAGACCCCTTCGGCAATGCCCCCGGCTTCATCCAAAAGCCAATAACTCGTTTGCGTGACAAGACGATGACAGATTACAACAATGCGGCAACATCCTCGGGAATGTCAAAGTTGTGGGTGACCGACTGCACGTCGTCATCCTCTTCCAGCATGTCGATAAGCCGCATAAGTTTCTGCGCGGTTTCCAGATCAACTTCCGTCAGGGTCTGCGGCTTCCACACCAGCTTGGATTCTGTCGACTCGCCCAACACCTTTTCCATGGCGTCCGAGACGGCGGCCAAGTCTTCCATCTGGCAATAGATCCAGTGGCCCTCGTCGTCTGTTTCCACATCATCTGCCCCAGCCTCCAGCGCCGCCATCATCACATCGTCGGCAGAGCCCACGCTGGCTGGATAAGAAATCTCGCCCACGAGGTCGAACGAGTGGCTGACCGACCCGGTCTGCCCCAGATTTCCACCGCATTTGGTGAAATAGCTGCGCACATTCGACGCGGTGCGATTCATGTTGTCGGTCAGCGCCTCGGCGATGATGGCAATGCCGTTAACGCCGTAGCCCTCGTAGCGGATTTCCGTGTAATCCGCCGCATCGCCCATCTGCGATTTCTTGATGGCCCGGTCGATCACATCCTTGGGCATCGACAACGCCTTGGCCGCCTTGACCGCCAGCCGCAGCCGCGGGTTCATGTCCGGGTCAGGCATCCCCATCTTGGCCGCAACGGTGATTTCCTTGCTCAGCTTGGAAAACATCTTCGAGCGGAGCGCATCAGTCTTGCCCTTTTTGTGCTTGATGGTCGACCACTTGCTGTGTCCTGACATGACCCGTAATCCCCGGCTTTTGTGCTGCCGTCCTCTACACCAGCGCCCGCCCCCGCCGCAAGCCCGCCCCCGCCGCAAGCCCGCCCCCAGCGCGAGCCCGCCCCCAGCGCGAGCTTGTGCCCCTTTTCATATTGGCGCACATATCCCGCCAGAGGTCCTGAGGGCGCGCAGCCCTCCGGTACTGGTCGAAGGGCGCACCTCAGGCCGTCCGCGCCCTCGGCTGCACCAGCGCCAACCCCAGCAGCATCACAGCCATTGCCACAAACACCAAGGGCGAGAACCGCTCTCCCAGCAGCAGCATCGCCCAGCACAGCCCCGCCGCCGTTACCAGATAAGCCGACTGGCTGGCAAACACCGCCCCGGCCCGCGCCGCGAGGCCGACATAGCCCGCATATAAACAGGCATGCAGGGCCGAAGACAGCACCAACGCCCCCTCCGCCTGCCCCCAGGGCGGCATCGGGCTGACCCAGGACCCCGTCAGCCAGACCAACGGCAGGCACAACACCACCCCCGCGATTGACGCGCCAAACATCGCCTGAATCGGGTCCATCCCGACGGTGCCAAAGCGGGCCACGAACGTCGCCTCCATCGCGTAAAAACATGGGCCCACCAGCGCCAGTGGCAAAAACGCCACCATCTCCGGCGCCAATGTCGCCCCCGGTGCCGCAATGATCGCCACCCCCGCCAGCCCCAGCAGCAGCCCGGCCAGCCGCTTGCCCTCAAACCGGTCCGCCCCCAGCGCCAGATTAAGCGGAAAGGCCATCAAAGGAATGGTCGAGATCAGGATCGACATGATCCCCGCTGGCAACCGATGAACTGAGACGTAAAACGCCAGGTTCGGCACCAAAGTGCCCAAGACCGCCACCACGACGTAAAACACCAATGCCTGGCCCGTCAACACCAGCCGCTTGCCCCGCACCAGCGTCAAGCCACCCAGCACGATCACGCAAATCACGGTCTGCCACAGGATCAGCGCAAACGGCGGATGCCCGGTTGAGGCGGCAATCTTGCCCAACGGCTGCGTGCTACCCCAGCCTACACCCAACAGCACCAGCGCCCCAACACTCCGCCAGCGGGTCACGGTGCCGCCTGCGGCAACCGCCCACCCTGCCGGATCATGGCAACCTTCAGCGCCTTGCCCGTCCGGTCATCCGTCTCGACATAAACCCCCGACAGCGTCGCCTCACCGCCCGCAGGCTCAAACCGCCCGGCGGACATGCCGGTGATAAACCGCCGCAAAGGCTCCAGCTTCTCCATCCCAATGACCGAGTCATAATCCCCGCACATCCCCGCATCGGTCAGATAGGCCGTGCCCTTGTTCAGGATCATCGCATCCGCCGTCGGCACATGGGTATGCGTCCCCACGACCAAACTTGCCTGCCCGTCACACCAATGCCCCATCGCCATCTTCTCGGACGTGGCCTCGGCATGGATATCCACCACCACCGCCTGCACCATGCCCCCCAGCGGATGCGTCTTGAGAACCGCCTCCATGGCTGAGAACGGATCATCAAACGGCCGCTTCATGAACACCTGCCCAAGCGCCTGCGTCACCAATACCTTACGCCCCTGCGTCGCTTCAAACACCTTTGCCCCCCGCCCCGGAGCAATTTTGGAAAAGTTTAAAGGCCGGATGATCCGCGGCTCCTGCTCGATGAAGGACATCATGTCCTTCTGATCAAACGCATGGTCCCCCAACGTGACGCAATCCGCCCCCGCCGCGAGGATCAGCTTGGCATGTTCCGGAGTAAGCCCCGCCCCCGCACTGGCATTCTCCCCATTCACCACCACAAAATCGAGCCCCCAAGCCAAACGCAGCGCAGGCAACCGCTCCGCCACCCCGGTGCGCCCGGTCTTGCCCATCACATCGCCAAGGAACAGTATTTTCATCCCGCCCGAATATGCCCCCCGCCCAAACCCCGCAACCTCAAAGGCGACATGTAGGATGGGCAATCTGCCCATGTTTGGCCACACAGCCCCGCTACACTCGTTCCAATATCTGTCGCACCAATCTTAGAAAGACCGCTTGATAAGCAAGATCCTCGTTCCCACTCAATCACCGGAAGATTGGTGCCACCTTCTCGCTGATCCCGACAAACACTGGCGGGCCGGATACTCCGCCCTGTCAGCCGCCATCTCCTGGGAAACCGCACACGGCCTGCCGCCCGAAATTGCCCTCCTCCTCGGCCCCGATGCCGAACTCCTCCTTGCCATTCCGGAACACAAGGTCGCCATGCCCGGCAAAGGTCGCGACAGCCAGTGCGATGTCTTTGCCCTGGTGAAAGCCGGTGGCCAAACCATCGCCGTCGCCGTCGCCGTCGAGGCCAAGGTGGCCGAGCCTTTCGGCCCCACCTAGGCGACTCGCTGACCCAAGCGTCCTGCGACAAGATTACCCGCCTGACAGCAATCTGCAATCTCATTGGGTGCGCCTATCCGCCACCGCCCACTCTGCGCTATCAACTCTTCCACCGCACTGCTGCCGCCGTGATCGAGGCCACCCGCTTCAAAACCGACAGCGCCGCCATGATCTTACCATCTTTCACGCCCGATCATCGCTGGTTCCAGGACTTCGCCGCCTTCTGCGAATTCCTTGGCCACAAATCTACCCCGGTTCAGAGGGTCCACCACAATTTGCCGTCTGGCATGATTCTTATCCTTGGCTGGGCAACCAGCCCCCTGCCCACAGCATAGGTCGGAAGCCGCCCACTTTCCGCGCAAGCCGCAAGCCCGACCTCCCAATAGGTAGGATGGGCAATTTGCCCATGTTCCCGGCCCAACTCACCCACCGCTCGACGGACTGCCCTCCAACCAGTAAACTTGCGTCAGCCCGCCCCAACCACAGGCAACCGCATGTCCCCCGCCGCCCCATTCGACCCCTCTGCTGCCGAAAAGATCACCGCCCACATCGCCGAGCTTGCAGACTGGCGCGGCGCCCTCCTGTACCACCTCCGTACCCTGATCCACCAAGCCCTCCCAGACGTCGTTGAGGACTGGAAATGGCGCGGCGTCCCGGTCTGGTATCACCACGGCATGATCTGCACCGGCGAGACCTACAAAGCCGCGGTCAAACTCACCTTCGCCAAAGGCGCCGCCCTCGACGACCCCGCCCACCTCTTCAACGCCAGCCTCAATGGCACCACCCGCCGCGCCATCGACCTGCATGAAGGCGACCCGATCAACGCCGCCGCCTTCCAAGCCCTGATCCGTCAAGCCGCCGCCCTGAACACCATGTAGGTCGGGGCCCGCCCCGACTCCGCAGCCCAGTCCCGTAACGAGGTAGGATGGGCAATCTGCGCATGATCCCGCGTCCGGAAAACGAAATCGCCCGCATTCACCCCCGATTCGCTGCCAAAGGTTAACACCGCCGGCCGTTCCCAAACCGCCGACCTATCTTCCCCCGCGTAAAGACGGAAGAAGGACCAGAAGAAGACGCAAGAATGACCATTCACCTATCATCAACCCAGGCCTTTCTCGCCGCAAATTCCGCGCCTTAACACGCCGCTCGCACCTCCCCCCCAAACCGCCTATCCTGGTTCCCATGCAACTCCCTGACAGCCTCCTCACATGGCTCCAATCCCAAAACTGGACCCTACACCCCCACCAGCTCACCATGCTGGAAATGGCCCAATCCCCCTCCACCCTCCTCATCGCCCCCACCGGAGGCGGCAAGACCCTCGCGGGCTTCCTCCCCTCCCTCGCCGAATTATCCAATGGATATCAAGGCCTGCACACAATTTACATCTCGCCCCTCAAAGCCCTCACTGCCGACATCCGCCGCAACCTGCGCCGCCCGATCGAGGGCGCCAACCTGCCCGTCAGGATCGAGGACCGCACCGGCGATACCACCTACACCCAACGCCGCAGGCAACGCGCCGACCCGCCTCACATCCTGCTGACCACGCCAGAATCCCTGGCGTTATTATTGACCTACGAGGATTCCCCGAAAATCTTCGCCAACCTACAACGGGTGATAATCGACGAAATCCACGCACTGGCCGAAAGCAAACGCGGCGATCAACTGATGCTGCAACTCGCCCGCCTGACAACGCTTTCCCCCACCCTAAGACGCATCGGCTTATCCGCCACCGTCGAAGATCCCTCCGCCCTCGCCCGCTTTCTGGGCTCGCAAACACAAATTCTGGTAGCCGACCCCGGCCCAGACCCCGACATCCAGATGCTGACCACCGACACACCGCCGCCATGGAGCGGCGGCGGCGGAAAATACGCCATCCCTGCCATCCTGAGCGAAGTGAAACGCCACACCACCACCCTGATCTTCCACAACACCCGCGCCCAGGCTGAAATCTTCTTTCATAACCTTTGGTTGGCCAACGAGGATAGCCTCCCCATCGGCATCCACCACGGCTCCCTCTCTCGCGAACAACGCGAACGCGTGGAAGTTGCCATGGCAGCAGGCCAGCTGCGTGCCGTCGTTTGCACCGGCTCTCTCGATCTCGGCATCGACTGGGGCGACGTCGATCTGGTCATTCAGGTCGGGGCGCCCAAGAATATCAAGCGCCTGGTCCAGCGCATCGGCCGCGCCAACCACCGCTACAACGCCCCCTCCAAGGCCCTGTTGGTTCCCGCCAACCGCTTCGAAGTCGTCGAATGCCAAGCCGCTTTGGAGGCCGCCCGCGCCCACACCCTTGACGGCGAGCCGCGCGGCCCCGGCCCCCGCGACGTCCTGTGCCAACACATCCTCGCCACCGCCTGCGCCGGTCCCTTCGACGCCCAAACCCTCTACGGCGAAATCATCACCGCCGGCCCCTATGCCACTATAACAGCAGCAGAGTTCGACGCCTGCCTCGACTTCGTGGCTACCGGCGGCTACGCGCTCAAAGCCTATGACCGCTGGCAACGCCTGATGGTACGCCAAGGCAAATGGACCCTGCGCGATCCCCGCGCCGCTGCCCTGATCCGCCAGAACCTCGGCACAATCATCGACATCGAAACCCTGAAAGTCACTCTCAAAGGCCGTGGCCAACCGCTTGGCGAGATTGAAGAGTATTTCGCAGCCTCCCTCACCCCCGGCGACACGTTCCTGATCGGGGGTGAGGTGGTTCGCTTTTCCGGTCTTCGCGAACTTACTGTCGAGGTGACCCGCGACCCCGGCCGCCCCCCTAAAATAGCCGTCTTCAGTGGTACCAAATTCGCGACCTCAACCCAGCTTTCCGAACGCATTCTGCAAATCTTCCAACAAGATAGCTGGCCCGACCTGCCCGGACACACCGCCCAATGGCTCGCCCACCAACGCGACGTCTCCCGCCTGCCCGAACCTGACCGCCTGCTGCTGGAATCCTTCCCGCATGACGGACGCGAACACCTGTGCATCTACGGTTTCGCCGGTCGCAATGCCCAGCAAACTCTCGGCCTCCTCGTCACCAAAGAGATGGAAGCCGCAGGCCTCGCCCCCCTGGGCTTTGTCGCGACCGACTACGCCACCCTGATCTGGGGCCTTGAACCCCTTGAAGAAACAACACTGTTCGACAAGACCCGCCTCCGCGACGGCCTGGAGACCTGGTTGGCGGGCAATGCCGTGATGAAACGCACATTCCGCAACACCGCCATCATCGCCGGCCTGATCGAGCGTAACAACCAGGGCCGCCGCAAGTCGGGTCGCCAGGCTACATTCTCTTCCGACATCCTCTACGACACCCTGCGCCGCTTTGATCCCGGCCACCTCCTCCTCGACATCACCCGGCAAGAAGCCCTGCGCGGGCTCGTCGACTTCGGCCGCATAGAATCCCTCCTGGACCGCGTAGGCTCCCGCATCGACCTGATCCGCCTGGCCCACATCACCCCCCTGGCCGCCCCCCTGATGCTGGAACCCGGCGTCGTCCCAATCCACGGCAAAGGCCGCGAACGCCTCGCCTCCGACGCCGCCCACCAACTGCTGCGCGACGCAGGCCTTTTGTAGGGGCCGACGTCGAACGCAACCCCTTCCCTCCGTTAGCCTTTCCCTTGTATTTGCTCTTTGCCAAAATACTCCCGCCGGAGGCACGCCCGCCCAATGTCCTACGCATTCCACCTCGGCCCAGCCCATCTGCTGGCCCTACCCTCCGGCGCCCTCCACTGGCCCGATGAAAGCCTGTTGGTCGTCTCCGACCTGCACTTCGGCAAATCCGAACGCCTCGCCCGCCGGGGCGGAGCGCTCCTGCCGCCCTACGAAACCCGCGCCACCCTCACCCACCTTGATGCCGACCTTGAAGGGACCAGGCCGCGCCACGTCATCTGCCTCGGCGACAGTTTCGATGACCTGACGGCGGCGGACGCGATGGCGGAATCTGACCGCCTCTGGCTCATCCGCCTGCAAGCCGGGCGTGAATGGACCTGGATCGAGGGCAACCATGACACGGGACCCGTCAGCCTTGGCGGCACCCATCAGGCCGAACTGCGGCTCAAGGGCCTGACCTTCCGTCATATCGCTACGGCACAGCCCTATGAAATATCAGGACATTACCACCCCAAGGCCCGCCTTCCCGGCCGCACCGCTCCCTGCTTCCTGATCGACACCACTCGCGTGATCCTGCCCGCCTACGGCATTTATACCGGAGGCCTGTTCGCTGACCACCCCGACCTGCAAGCCTTGATGCAACCCAACGCCCTCGCGGTCCTGACCGGAGCCACCTGCTTGCTGCGCCCCATGCGACAAGGCCCGGCTCAAACGAACCGGGCCCCAGACACCTCAGACAGTTTCAGGTAGGATGGGCCGTCGGCCCATGTTACGCGGTCAGACCCTTCGGCTCTTCCAGCCCATTGGCCCGGCAGCACGCCGTCAAGGTATTCGCCAAAAGGCACGCAATCGTCATCGGCCCCACCCCGCCCGGCACCGGCGTGATCGCCCCAGCCACCGCCACCGCACTTTCATAATGCACATCACCCACCAGCTTGCCCTTGCCGTTTCTCTCAATCCTGTTGATGCCCACATCAATAACCGTCGCACCAGGCTTGACGAAATCACCCGTTATCATCTCGGGCCGCCCGACCGCAGCCACCAGAATATCCGCCCCACGACACACCGCCGCCAGATCCTTGGTACGGCTATGCGCAATCGTCACCGTGCAGCTATCGCCCAACAGCAGTTGCGCCATCGGCTTGCCAACGATGTTCGACCGCCCGACCACAACTGCATTCAGCCCGGCCAGCTTGCCTAGATGATCGCGCAGCATCATCAGGCACCCCAGCGGAGTGCAGGGCACCATGCTTTTCTGCCCGGTGCCCAACAGCCCGACGTTCGAGATATGGAACCCATCCACATCCTTCGCCGGATCAATCGCATTGATCACCAGATCGGAATTCAGATGCCCCGGCAACGGCAACTGCACCAGAATGCCATGCACAGCCGGGTCCGCATTCAGCGTCGCAATCAGCGCCAGCAGATCGGCCACAGCGGTGTCCACATCCAGCCGATACTCATACGAGTTCATGCCAACCTCAACCGTCGAGGCATGCTTGTTCTTCACATAGACCTTCGAGGCCGGGTCTTCCCCCACCAACACCACGGCCAGACCCGGCGTAATCCCCTGTTCTTCCTTCAGTTTCGCCACAGCATCCGCCACCTGCGCGCGCACACCCGCCGCAAATGCCTTGCCGTCGATGACTTTGGCCGCCATGTCCGTCTCCTCAATCCATCGCAAAAGAAAGCCACCGTCCCTTGTGGGGACGGTGGCGAGGCGCTGTCAGACCTTAGAACAGGCCTTCGACGAAGCCCTGATCGTTCAGGCGGATCACCTCAGCCGAGGGCACCTTGGGCAGGCCCGGCATCGTCATGATCTCACCGCAGATCGCCACGATGAAGCCCGCACCGGCCGACAGACGCACTTCGCGCACCGGAATGGTGAAACCTACCGGCGCACCCCGGGTGTTCGGATCGGTGGTGAAGCTGTATTGGGTTTTCGCCATGCAGACCGGCAGATGGCCATAGCCTTGCGCTTCCCAGGTCTTGAGTTGATCCTTGATCGACTTGTCGGCATCGACGCCATCCGCCCGGTAGATCTTCTTGGCAATCGTTTCGATCTTGGCGAACAGACCCATTTCGTCGGGATACAGCGGCGCGAAGTTCGCCACGCCGCTTTCGGCCAAAGCCACGACATGATGCGCCAGATCTTCGATCCCGGCAGAGCCTTGCGCCCAATGCTTGCACAGGAACGCGGTGGCGCCCTGTTCGGCAACATAGACTTTCACAGCCTCAACTTCCGCATCGGTATCGCTGAAGAAGTGGTTGATCGCCACCACCACCGGTACGCCAAAGCCTTTGACGTTGGCAATGTGGCGGCCAAGGTTCGGGCAACCGGCCTGAACCGCTGCCACATTCTCAGCCCCCAGATCAGCCTTGGCCACGCCGCCGTTCATCTTCATCGCCCGGACCGTTGCGACGATCACGGCAGCCGAGGGCTTCAGGCCAGCTTTCCGGCATTTGATATCAAAGAACTTTTCAGCCCCAAGGTCTGCACCGAAGCCCGCTTCCGTCACCACATACTCGCCCAACCGCAGCGCGGTCTTGGTGGCGATGACCGAGTTGCAACCGTGCGCGATGTTGGCAAACGGGCCGCCGTGGACGAAGGCCGGGTTGTTTTCCAGCGTCTGCACCAGGTTCGGCTGCATCGCGTCTTTCAGAAGGACGGTCATCGCGCCATCGGCCTTGATATCGCGGCAGTAGATCGGCTTCTTCTCACGGGTGTAAGCGACAACGATATTGCCCAGACGCTCTTGCAGATCGGCAAGGTCGTTGGACAGGCACAAGATCGCCATGACTTCCGACGCAACCGTGATGTCAAAACCGGTCTGACGCGGGAAGCCGTTCGACACGCCGCCCAAACTCACCACAATATCGCGCAGCGCGCGGTCGTTCATGTCCATCACGCGGCGCCACATCACGCGGCGCTCGTCGATGTCCAGACTGTTGCCCCAGTAGATATGGTTGTCGATCATCGCCGACAGCAGGTTGTGGGCGCTGGTGATAGCATGGAAATCGCCGGTGAAGTGAAGGTTCATCTCCTCCATCGGCACGACTTGAGAGTACCCGCCGCCCGCAGCGCCGCCCTTCATCCCAAAGTTCGGGCCAAGCGAGGCTTCACGGATGCAGACGATGGCCTTCTTGCCAATGCGGTTCAGACCGTCGCCCAGACCAACAGTCGTCGTGGTCTTGCCTTCGCCAGCCGGAGTCGGGTTGATCGCCGTCACCAGGATCAGCTTGCCCATCGGCCTGCCTTCCAGCGACTTGATGAACTCTTGCCCCACTTTGGCCTTGTCGTGGCCATAGGGTAGCAGATGCTCTGCCGGGATGCCAAGCTTCGCACCAATCTCCATGATCGGCTTCTTGGTGGCTTCGCGTGCAATCTCGATATCGGTCTTGAAGGCCATGTCTCACTCCCGGTGGGCAAAGGGGCTGTTGGCCATGGTGATAGCGAAGGATGCGACATTTGGAAGTCGCTTTTCCGACCAAGGCCGCATCAAATTCGCCAGTGCAGGTTTCCGATCGGAAAAAATGGAATGAAAGCGGAAAATATTCCGAAAATGGAACGTTCGCTCTGAAGTCACGCAATCTGCGCAGCCCAAGTTGCGAATTGGATTTCCAAACTGGCGACGCCCTGTGTAGCATGGCAGAAGTTTGGGCGGGGGCTTTTGTGTAAAGGGACGTATCAAGTGGCAAACAATATCTACGAGATTGAACTTCTTGCGGCCGGTGGGAAGTTTGTCGATGTGACGGACGATGGCACCGGCATCGACTGGCTGGTGATCAAGGGCAGCTATACCGTAGCAACCGACATTCGGCTGAACTATTCCAACAACAATCCGGCCAATGACGCTGCGGGTTCGTATACCACCAACCCGGGCACCGGCAACCAGACCAGTACGCTGCATGTTCATGGCGCTATCGAAAACGTGCGCGGATGCGACTCGGTAGATGTTATCGTTGGTAACGAATTGGCCAATGTGATCTATGGCGACCAGGACCGCACCGGGGTTGGCGCCAATGACACGATTGGCGGGGCCGATGGCAATGACACGGTCTATGGTGGCAGCGGATTGGATGTTATTGGCGGCGGGGCCGGGAATGACATGCTGTTCGGCGACGCCGGCGCGGATTCGATGTCCGGCGGTGCCGGCGTCGATACGATACAAGGCGGTGCCGGGGCCGATACGCTTTCAGGCGGCGACGATGTGGGCGATACCGTGCCCTACCTTGGGTCCATAGCGGCCGTGCAGATCAGCATCACCCACGGCGCAACCACAATCGGCATCGGCGGCGACGCCGAGGGCGACAGCATCAGCACCTTCCGTGACGTGTTCGGCTCGGGGTTTGGCGATATCTTGATCGACACGGTCAAGGGCAGCATCTCGCTTGGCTACTACAACAACCTGTTTGACGGTGGCGCGGGCAATGACCGTCTGGAAATGGGCGGTGGCAATGACACGGCGATTGGCGGCACTGGCAACGATACCTTGCTGGGGGAAGACGGCCGCGACCGGCTGTTTGGCGGCAGCGGCGACGATCTGCTTTCGGGCGGGGCGGCGGCCGACATCCTGAGCGGCGGCGCGGGCAACGATTCGCTCAGCGGCGGCGCGGGCGTGGACAGCTTGACCGGAGGCCTTGGCAACGACGTGATAACGGGCGGGGTCGGACGGGATTCGCTGATCGGCGCGTCCGGCGCTGACATGCTGACGGGTAATATCGGGCAGGACTTCTTCATCTTCACCTCGGCCGCCGACAGCACGACCCTTCTGGCCGGGCGCGACACGATCACAGACTTCCACCACTCTGAAGCCGACAAGATCAACCTGCACGCCATTGATGCCAATACAAATACCGCCGAAGTGAACGACGATTTCAGCCCAATCGTCCATGCCGCCACCTTCACCGGAAGTTCGGCAGGCGCGTTGCATTTTCACGTTGTCACCGGCGGCATCCTTGTCGAAGGCGACACCGATGGCGACCACGCCGCGAACTTCGCGATCTTTCTGCAAGGCATCCCGACCATCACCAACGCCGACTTAATATTCTGAAAGTGCGGTGCCCAAGGTCGGCAACCTTGGGCAAATGCTGACAAACGCCTGCCCAGTTCTGGCAAGACGCAGAACTGGGTCGTTGCGGCCGTCAGGCTTTCACAGTCGTCGCCTTGCGCGCCTCGGCCAGGTGTTTCCAGGGGCGCTGGTCCGGGACGTGCAGGCGCACCGTGTCACCAAGCGCAAAGTCTCCTTCACGCTCGACCCAAGCCACCACGCCCCGGCGCCCTTCGGCGGCTGGCTTGAACAGCTTGCCAAAGCCCGGATGCGCCGCCTCGATGGCGCGCCAGGGGATGGTGCAGGGCCGGTTGTTAAGGTTGACCACCAAGGTCGCACCGCTAAGGCCCTGTAGGCGGCTGCCGGGCGGGATATGGCTGAAATCGGGAATGCCCATTACCACCATCGTAGCACCCAGCAAGGTCGGCGAAAGGCTGTCCAGTCCCATCCCTTCAGCAATCTGCGCCAGTTCCTCGGCCGACAGGACCGAGACCTGGCGGGTGTTGGCCACCAGCGTGCTTTCGGGGTACTGCGCAGTCATCCGACTGCAAGAGGGAACTGACAGGCCGGCATGTGTCTCGCCCTCAATGCCTGCGAAGGTTGCGGTCAGCCTGTCGCCGGGTTCGGCGCGAAGCAGGTCATACTGGCCGATCATCCGGCCCAGAAAGGTGATCTTGCCATAAAAGGCGGTCGGTTTGAGGATCGGCATGGTCAGACTTTCAGCGTGAAGAACACCCGGCGGAACGGCATCAGGCAAGACCCATCCGGCAACAGCGGATAGGCCGAGGTCAAGGCCTGATCGTAGGCGCTGGCATAGGCAGCGGCCTCGGCCCCGGTGATCTTGTCAACGAAGGGGCGCATGGCGGTGGATTGGGTGAAGGCGTGGACGGGGTGCATTTCGGCCACCGGATCAAGGCGTTGCAGGTACTCGGTCTCCCAAGCCTGAACCTCTCCCAGCCCCTGCAACATCTGCCAATAGCCCTGCGCGGGCTGCACAGGAGCTTCATAGCGGGCGAAATCGAAGCGGTCAGGGTAAAGCGCCGCCGCGATGTCGCGCAGAAAGCGGTGCGAGGGGGCGATATACTGGCGCGGCATCTGCACCGCCAGCACGCCACCGGGGGCCAGCATTCGGGCAAGGCGGGGCATAAGTGTGGCGTGGTCGGGCAACCATTGCAGCGCGGCGTTAGAGAAGATCAGCGCTGGTGGTGTATCGGCCTGCCATCCACCCGCATCCGCCGCAATCAGCCGATCATAGCCCTTGGCCTCGGCCAACATGGCGGGCGAGGCATCAAGGCCGGTCAGCGCGTGTTTCGGATAACGCTGCTTCAAAGCCGCTGACGCAGCGCCGTTACCGCAGCCAAGGTCCACGATATCGCCCTGCGGCAGTCCGCCCACCTGCATCAGCAGGTCCAGCAAGGGCCGCAAACGCAAACCCCGAAACCTTGCGTAGGTTTCGGGGTTCCAGTCGGTCTTTGGCGTCAAGCTCACGCAGTAGGCTCCGGCTCGATCCCCGGCTTGACGATCTTCATCCGGGTCTTTGGGATCGACAGAACCGAGGTGGTGCCGCCGCCCGTGGTCTTGTCATCATCACCGCCCAACTTCTGGCCCGCGATGACCTTGCGGATATCGTCGCCCGTCAAGGTTTCGTACTCCAACAGGCCCTGCGCCAGCGCCTCAAACGCGTCATTCTGCTCCAGCAGGATCTTGCGGGCCACGTCATAGCCCTCGTCGATCAGGCGCTTGACCTCCTCCTCGATCTTCATCTTGGTTTCAGCCGAGACCGAGAAGCCACCAGTCGAGCCGTTATAGCCTTCATGTGCCTCGGAATAGTCGATATTGCCGATTACATCCGACATGCCCCAACGCATCACCATGGCCCGCGCCAAAGACGAGGCCTGCTGAATATCACCTGCCGGGCCCGAGGATACACCCTCGTCGCCGTACTTGATGATCTCAGCCGCTTTGCCTGCCATGGTCATGGCCAGCTTCTGCTTGCCCTCGTCCTTGTGCATTTGCAGACGGTCCATTTCCGGCAAGGAAACCACCATTCCCAAGGCAGCACCGCGCGGGATAATCGTGGCTTTGTAGACCGGATCACACTTGGGCAGGTTGATGCCAACGATGGCGTGGCCAGCCTCGTGGTAAGCCGTCTTTTCCTTCTGCTCGTCGGTCAAGACCATGCTGCGGCGCTCTGCCCCCATCATGACCTTGTCCTTGGCCTGCTCAAAGTCTTCCATGGTCACGAATCGGCGGCCAAAGCGGGCGGCCATCAGCGCGGCTTCGTTGACAAGGTTGGCAAGGTCAGCACCAGAAAAGCCGGGGCAGCCACGGGCAATGATGCGCAGGTCAACATCTGGACCGACGGGAACCTTGCGGGCGTGGACGGTCAAAATTTTCTCACGGCCCCTGATATCAGGGTTCGGTACGTGGATCTGTCGGTCAAAGCGGCCCGGACGCAGCAGGGCGGGGTCCAGCACATCCTTGCGGTTGGTAGCGGCCACAATGATGACGCCCTCGTTGGCCTCAAACCCATCCATCTCGACCAGCAACTGGTTCAGCGTCTGTTCGCGTTCGTCATTGCCGCCGCCCATGCCAACACCGCGGGCACGACCCACAGCGTCGATTTCGTCGATGAAGACGATGCAAGGCGCGTTCTTCTTGGCCTGTTCAAACATGTCACGGACGCGGCTAGCCCCCACACCCACAAACATCTCCACGAAATCAGACCCCGAGATAGAGAAGAACGGCACACCCGCCTCACCCGCAATGGCGCGGGCCAGCAGGGTCTTACCCGTACCGGGCGGACCAACCAGCAAAGCGCCTTTCGGAATTTTACCGCCAAGGCGCGAGAACTTCTGCGGGTTTCGCAGGAATTCGACGATCTCTTCCAACTCTTCCTTGGCTTCATCAATGCCGGCCACGTCGTCAAACGTGACGCGGCCCTGCTTTTCGGTCAGCAGCTTGGCCCGGCTTTTGCCAAAGCCCATAGCACCGCCACGGCCACCGCCCTGCATCCGGTTCATGAAGTAAATCCACACGCCGATCAGCAGCACAAACGGCAACCATGCCGTCAGGATCGTCATCAGGCCCGATTGTTCTTGCGCATCAGCCCGCACGTCGACGCCTTTTTCCAGGAGCCGGTCGGTGACCGCCTCGCCCGCCGGACGGATCGAGATGTAATGGCTGCCGTCCTTGGCCGTCACCCTGATCTGTTCGCCATCCAGCGTGACAGACTTCACATCACCCGTGTTCACCTTCGCGATGAAGTCCGAGTACGAAACTGTCTGGGCCGAAAAGCTGTTGGAGCTGTTGAAAAGGTTGAACAGTGCCAGCACCAGCACCAACAGAACCACCCAGAATGCAATATTGCGCGCGTTTCCCACCTGG
>JAYSQA010000233.1:0-21058 GCA_043721775.1 Rhodobacterales bacterium | reverse complement strand
GGTGAGTTCAGTCCAGGCCATCGTGATCTCCGTTCAGTGTTGCTACCGAACAGAATCACAACCTACTGAATTCACACAGATAGTTTCGGATCGGTCCCTTACGTCGTTGCCTACCATGAAATCATCAAGGCTCCGGTGGCGTCGAACACCTATGACCCCACGCGCTGCGACGTGATCTATGACGGCAAGATTTCCCCGGATTTCTACGGTTGGGTCGTCCCGCATGGCGAACATGCCAGCGTCGGCATGGGCACCGGGATTGACGGGGTGGACCTGAAGCAGGCCACCGCCGACCTGCGCGCCGCCTCGGGTCTTTCGGGCAGTGAGACGATCCGCAGAGAGGGGGCTCCGATCCCGCTGCGCCCGATGGACCGCTGGGATAATGGCCGCGATGTTGTGCTGGCGGGTGATGCCGCCGGGGTGGTGGCGCCTTCGTCGGGTGAGGGGATTTATTACGCCATGGTGGGGGGGCGGGTTGCCGCGACCGCCGCGCAGGCCTGCCTTGCCGCCGGTCGGGTGTCCAAGCTGAAACTGGCGCGCCAGTTGTTCATCAAGGAACATGGCACCGTCTTCAAGGTCCTTAGGTCCATGCAGGACGCCTACTACAAGTCGGATGAGCGGCGGGAGCGGTTTGTGTCCCTGTGCCATGACATCGACGTGCAGAAGTTGACTTTCGACGCCTATATGAACAAGAAGCTGGTCAATGCCAGGCCCTTGGCGCATCTGAAGACCGGCTTCAGGAATGTCCGGCATCTGATGGGCTGGGTTGCGCCAGAGCACGCGTGACGGAGAGACGATGAGCGAGATGGTTCCAGCCTGGGTCGATGGCACCCTTACCCCGGTTGAAAAGCTGGAGGTGCATCGGCGCGGGCTGAAGCATCTGGCGATCTCGGTCTTTGTGATGAGCGGCGACAAGACGCTGTTGCAGCGCCGGGCCTTGGGCAAATACCACACGCCTGGCCTGTGGACCAACACCTGCTGCACCCATCCGCGCTGGGGGGAAGAGGCTTTGGCCTGTGCGCTGCGGCGGCTGGCAGAGGAACTGGGCATCACAGGTCTTGCGCTGCGCCGCGCCGGAGGCATCGAGTACCGCGCCGAAGTGGGGCCGGACTTGATCGAACACGAGGTGGTCGATCTGTTCGCGGCGCAAGCATCGGAAGCGTTGTTCATCGAGCCGAACCCCGATGAGGTGATGGAAACTGCCTGGGTTTCCCTGCCCGACCTGACGCGCCGCGTGCAGGCGGAGCCTTTGCGCTATACGCCCTGGCTGAGGATTTATCTGGCCGAGGGCTGGGGCAAAGTCGCTGAAACCCTGCAAGGCCGTGACCCCGCCCATGTCTGACCGTCAGCGCGTGCTTTTGCTGGGGGGCACCGGCACCATTGGCCGGGCAACCGCCGCCGCTTTGCTGGCAGAGGGGCACGAGGTCATCTGCCTGATCCGCCCAACCGCCAAAGACCCGCGCCGGGGATTGCCGAAAGTTCTGATCCTGCGCAACGGCTCCGCCACCGATGCCACATCACTGGCGCGGGACGGTTTTGCCGGTGAGCGGTTTGATGCGGTGGTGTCCTGTCTCGCGTCCCGTTCCGGCAGCCCGAAGGACGCTTGGGCTGTGGATCATCAGGCGCATATGAATGCCTTGCGGCTGGCCAAACTGGCGGGCATGCGGCAGTTCGTGCTGTTGTCGGCGATCTGCGTACAGCGGCCCTTGCTCGCGTTTCAGCGTGCAAAACTGGCGTTTGAGGCGGCTTTGGTGGCCTCGGGGATGGACTATTCCGTCGTGCGGCCGACGGCTTATTTCAAGTCGCTGTCCGGGCAGGTCGGGCGGGTCCGCCAAGGCAAACCCTTCCTGATCTTCGGCGATGGCCGCCTGACCGCCTGCAAGCCTGTCAGCGATGCCGACCTTGGCCGTTTTATCGCTGACTGTCTGGGCAACCCCGCGCGCACCAACCGCATCCTGCCGATTGGTGGCCCCGGTCCAGCGATCACCCCGCGTCAGCAGGGCGACGAGCTGTTTCGTCTGCTGGGGCAACAGCCCAAGTTCCGCAGCGTGCCGGTGGGGTTTCTGGATGGGATCATCGGGGTGCTGGGCACCTTGGGGCGGTTTTCACCGAAACTGCGCGTCAAGGCTGAACTGGCAAGGATCGGGCGCTATTATGCGACCCAATCCATGTTGGTGCTGAACCCTGACACCAGCCGCTATGATGCCGAAGTCACACCAGAAACCGGCACCGAGACGTTGTTTGATTTCTACGCCCGTCTGGTGCGGGGCGAAGTCAGCGTAGATATTGGCGAACATGCCGTCTTTCAAACCGCCTGAAATCAGGCCTGCGACATCCTTGCCCTGACGACTTCGGTGTCGCTGACGCCGTCCAGCAGGATGAACGTCAGGCCAAGGCTGATCAGCACACCGCCACGGTCAAGCTGTACCTGCGGATCGCCGGGCCAGCCTTGCAGGACCAGACAATCCTCCGGGCTCCAGTCGGTGATCGTCGTAACACCGCCCCATGCCACCGAATAGGTGTTGCCGCCCGGCCCTCCACAAAGGGTGTTCTCCCCCGGCCCGGCGAAAATCCGGTCGCGTCCCATGCCCGAGATGACGCGGTTGCGCCCCGGCCCGGTGTGGATTTCCGAGGAATGCTCCCCATCGGTGATCAGGTCATTGCCAAAGCCGCCGTACAGCTTATTGAAGCCGTCGCCGCCGGTGATGACGTCATCGCCCGGTCCGCCGTCCAGTGTGTCACGACCATGGCCGCCCTTCAGCGTGTCATTGCCGGCACCACCGTAAAAGGCGTGGCGGTCATTGCGGCGGGTCGATTGCGCCACAAGCAGATCATCGCCTGCGCCGCCCATGAAGGTGGCACCGGCATAGACCGGACCCACCATCACATCGCCCCGGTTGGACCCCGTGACATGCATGCTGACCCGTTCCGAGGCTTCAAAGGTGATCGCACTGTCGGGGTGGGCCACGATGAGCACCACTTTGCCCTCGGCAGCGCCGGTGTCTGATCCGGCCTCGAACCGGGCGGTGACGGTGGCCATGCGGACGACTTCAATGTTGGCGGGCACGCGCAGGGTATAGCCGTCAGGGCCTGCCAGATACCACAGCGTGTCATGTCCACCGTGGGGCTGTTCCACGATCTTCTCGGCAGCCTCACCATATGCCCAATAATCGTTGTCAGCATGGCCCCCCGCCAGCACGACACAGCCGTCCATCGCCAACATGGCGTGAACGCCATCCTCGGGTACCTCAAAGCCGCGCAGGTCAAGGCCAAGGTCAAGACCCGCCTTCACCAGTTCGGCGCGCAAGGACGGCGTGTCAGGGCCGCTGGCCAGGTTGGTCGTCTCGCCCGGGTCGCGCAGCACGTCATAGACATGCTCTTCGCCGTTGGGATAGCGGAAGTAGCGCAAGTGGTCGTGACCCGGGGTTGAGGGGCGGACGGAAAGGGTGCCGAAAACGGCGGTCAAAGGCGATTTGGCGCGGTCATAGGTTCCGAAGTCCGGGTTGATCAACGGCAGCAGGCTTTGGCCTGACACCCAGTCGGGGCGGGGCGGCAGACCGGCAAGGTCCATGATGGTCTTGGGGATATTGTGCAGCGAGGTCGGGCAGTCAATCACCTGCCCGCCCGGCATTGCGGCATGCCATATCCCCAAGGGCACATGGGCGGCACTGTCCCACTGGCTCATCTTGTGGAAACTGTCATGGGTGCCAAGGTTGAAGCCGTTGTCCGACAGCAATATCACCGTCGTGGTCTGCCCCAAAGCCGAGCCGCGCAAGGCGTCCATGAAACGGCCGATTTCATGGTCGACATGGGAACAGGCGGCGAAATAGCCGCGCACGACGTGGCGCCAGGCCGCATCCCCGGCCTTTTCCGGCGTCCACTGGCCGTTGGCGATATAGGCGGCTTCATAGACCGCCATGCCGGGTTGCGGGCCGTGATAGTCATCGGGATGGGCCGAGGCGGGCCAGCGGACCTGCGCCACGTCGTAAGCCTGATAGAAGCGGTCCGGGCAGGTCAGGTTATAGTGCGGATGCTTGAAGCCAAGCTGAATCAGGTGGCGGCGTGCAGGGTCGGCGCGGGTCAGGTGGTCGATGGCGTTCTGGGCCACCTTGTGATCGTAGAAGGTGGCATCGCAGCTGCCATCGTCGTCGGGGTGGTTTACCCCTTCAATCCCCGGCCCCTTGTTAAGATAGGCATGCACGCCGCGCCTGCGGCCGGAATCCAGCGCCTCGACATCCTCATGGAACAGCAGGCGGGCATAGTCCTGCGGCATCGGCTTGTAGTTGGCATCGGTCTTGCCGGTGGTGAAGGTGCGAAAGCCCGCCCGGCGCAGGTCATAGGCCCAGGACGCGGTGGGCGGCAGGGCGTCGCGCCAGAAGCGGTTGAGGTCAACCAACCCGGTGCGGAAAGGCGAAAGGCCGGTTGCAAGCTCGGCCCGGCAGGGGGCGCAAAGCGGGACGGTGGCGTAGGCGTTGGCAAAACGGGTGCCTTCCACCATCAGCCGGTCGATGTTGGGGGTCTGAAGCGTGACGCCAAAGGCATTCCGCCAAGTGAAGATGTCGATCATGTCATCAATCCAGATGACACAGATGCTGGAGCCTTGAACAGCGTTGCGGTCAAAGCCGGGCTTGCCGTCCAAGGAGGGCTGGCCGTCAAACGCAGTCTTGCCGTCAAACGCAGTCTTGCCGTCAAACGCGGGCTGGCGGTCAAACTCCACGGCGGCACCGGTCTTCCCACAGGGCGATCAGGGTGGGCGGCAGGGTGGTGCTGCACAGCAAGTCCTGCCCCGGCCAAACCATGACGTCTGACAGATCAAAGCCGCCAAGCTTGTTCTTCATGCCCTTCCTGCCATTTCGGCACCCGATGAAAAGGTCCGCCGGGCCGCTTTGCGCAGGCAAGCTGGCGCGCAGGACCGGACCATCGTTGACCGACAGCCGCACCTCGTCACCGCCAAGCGCGCACACGATCAGCAGCGGCCCCCTTGTGTCATCAGGCAAGGTCAGGGCAAGCGCGTTGTCGGCATCCCGGCGGGCCAGACGCATGTGCATGCCATCCAGCGACAGGAAGGTGTAATCCTCATGCGCCAGCGGTTGCAGGGACACGAGGGTGCGCGCTTCGGGCAGGTCGGGGGTGACGATCAGGCCGAAGGTCAGGGCTGCGCCATCGGCAATCGCGTCAGAAAGCCTGAAGCCGCCATTCTCACCGGCCACGAAATGGAGCGCGGGCGGATCGTTCAGAAAGCCGGTGCCGGTGACGTTGCCGGACACGGGCCGCGCTTGTGCAGGCCGGGGGCCACGCGACGTCCAGCCCAGAACCCGACCCGCGCCGGACAGGCTGACGCCGGTGGCGGCGTCAAGCCAGACATCGGCAACCGGCTGGCCCGAGGCCAAAGCCGGTTTGGCCGCAGGCCCCAAAGTCTCGCGCCCCAAAGTCTCTCGCACCGGTGTCTCGCGCACCAGGGCACCGCGCGGCAGCGGGCCGGGATAGATCAACACCATCTCGCGGCCCCTCGTTGCACGGGCAGGACGGCGGGCAGGGCCCAGCGGTGCAGGGGGCTGCCGGTCTGGCTGTGCGCCGCCCAGCTGTCACGAATGGCACCCCGGTTGGCCGGGAAAGCATCGGTGCCAACGGCCGCGCCGTGGGCATAGTGCAGCGCGCCACCCTCTGGCACGCGGTCACAGGTCACGATCAGCGCCTGGCGGTCATCTTCGGCCACGCGAAGGCCGGTGATCTGCGCCTGCGTTCCGGTCAGCCGGAAACCGCAGGCCGGATCGGCGGTCAGGGCCGGGTCAATCACCAGATCACCCATCGCCCGGGCGGTCACCCGCAGGTCGCACCCCTGATATTCCGCCAGCAGGAACAACGGGCACAGCCACTCTTGCCGGTTCGACAGGGCCACAAGGGCATGGGCGTCCATCTCGGCCATACGCTGGCGGGCAAGGGCTGTCGGACGGCCAAAGCGGGTTTGTTCAAACATGTATCCGGGGGCTGCGAAGGCAAAGCTGTGGTTGCCGTGCGACCAAGCCAGTTCCCACTGCCCCTGCATCGCAGGGTGCGAGGACACGGTCTGCGTTCCCGCCTCGAAGGTCATCAGAAAATGCGGGCGTTGCAGGCCGCGCCGCGCCATATCCCGTTCGATCTGGCTCATCAGGGCGCGGATCGCCGTTGCATAATCAGCAGATGAAGAGGTTTGATCCTCAAGCGAGATATCCAAGCCCACCGACAGAACCTGCGCCCGCTTTCCCAAAGAGGCCGCAGCGGCAACCAGACTATCCAACGCGGCGCAGAAATTCCGGTAGGCCAGCCCTTGCGCCAGCGCTGCCACGCTGGCGCTGCCATCGGTTTCGGCCCGCGCCATGAACAACGGCAAGCCGCGCAGCGCTGTCCGCCGCCAGCCCAACAGCACATCCGCCAGCAGTGCATCCCGCGTGCGGTGCGGAATGTGCTTCAGAAGGGCCGAGGCTGCAACCTTTGCCGTCCCCTCGGTGCCCACTGCGCCAATGTCGTCGCCCGGGGCCAGAATATGATGGGCAAAGGCCGCAGGTCCGTCATTGAACCCCGCCCGCCGCGCCCCGCCAATCGACAAAAGCCCGTACAGCGGCCCCGGAGCCGCAGCAATCAGGTCACCGCCCGTTGCAAGCCGCTGATAGCCGCGCGCTGGGCCATCGGGGTCAAGCAGCGCAGTAAAATGCAGCCACTCCCCCACCCGCCGCACATCCCACGCATCCACATCGCCCAGATGCTCTGCCGGATCAAGCGGCGCAGGTGCCGCGCCCAAGCCCAACCGCCCGCGCAATTCGGCCACCACAGTGTCAGACAACCGCAACGTCAGGCCCGTCGCGTCAAACGTGACGACATCGCCATTCTCGGCCCGGATCAAAACACCAAAGTCGGGTGCTGCGGCGGTAAGGGGCGGTTGATCCGGGGGCATGGGGCACTTCCTTTGTCGCGGCCTGGGCTGTGAAGGTCTTGGCCTGCGCCGCTAGGGCCGGGCCGGTGTTTCGCGCCAATCCCCCTCGAAGTCCTTGGGGATCAGCAGGTTGTGCGCGCCGAAATTGCCGATGTCACGCTCGCCGCACAACGCCATCGTGGTGTCGATCTCATTGCGGATCACCTCAAGCGCTGCCGTGACCCCGGCTTGCCCCATGGCACCAAGGCCGTAGATGTAGCTGCGCCCGATCATCGTGGCCTTGGCCCCCATGGCCAGCGCCTTCAAGACGTCCTGCCCCGAACGGATGCCGCTGTCCAGCCAGACCTCGGCCTGATCACCAACCGCCCGCACAATGCCGGGCAGGCGGCGGATGGACGACAGCGCGCCATCCAGTTGCCGCCCGCCGTGGTTGGAGACGATCATGGCATCGCAGCCAAAATCCGCCGCGCGGCGGGCGTCGTCTTCGTCCAGCACGCCTTTCAGGATGATCTTGCCCCCCCACATGTCGCGGATGCGGGCGATCTTGCCCCAATCCAGTTGCGGATCAAACTGTTCCGCCGTCCACGACCCCAGCGAGGACAGGTCTTTGACCCCCTTGGCATGGCCCACGATATTGCCGAAGGAATGCCGCCTGGTCTGCGCCATGCCGTAAGCCCAACGCCATTTGGTGGCGATGTCAAGGATATTGGCAATCGTCGGCTTGGGCGGCGCGGACAGGCCGTTCTTCAGGTCCTTGTGGCGCTGGCCCAGAATTTGCAGGTCCAGCGTCAGAACCAGCGCTGAACATTTCGCGACCTTGGCCCGTTCAATCATCGCGCCCACGAAATCCCAGTCCTTCATCACGTAAAGCTGGAACCAGAACGGCGCTTTGGTGGCCGCCGCCACGTCTTCGATCGAACAGATCGACATGGTGGACAGGGTGAAGGGCACGCCAAAGGCTTCTGCCGCGCGGGCGGCCTTGATCTCGCCATCCGCCGATTGCATTCCGGTGAAGCCTACCGGGGCCAAAGCCACCGGCATCGTCACCGGATGCCCCAGCATGAAGCCTGCGATGGTGCGGTTCGACATGTCGACCGCCACCTTCTGGCGCAGGCGCAACTTACTGAAATCACTGACGTTCTCGCGGAAGGTTTGTTCGGTATAGGACCCGCTTTCGCAATAATCGAAGAACATCCGGGGCACGCGGCGTTTGTGCAGGCGGCGCAGGTCTTCGATACAGGTGATCACAGGCATGGGGCCTCACGGGATGAATGCAGGGCCAGCCTAACGCGGGCCAAGGGGCAGTGCCAGTGCTGAACGGGCGGGGCGCACCGGCGGTTTGCGACGGCATACCCGCTTTGCGGCCTATACCTGCGGTTTATATCCGTTGGACTGAGATTATAGCGGGCGGCACGCCTGTTGAAGAGGAATTGACTTGCATCATTGCCCTCGGGTTGGTCACACCATAGGCATGTCGGCTTGAGATGTGCAGAGGGGCCAGCTTGCCAATGAAAGTCTTTGGGAAACCTTTGGTGGGTGTTGCCCTGTTATTGGTGCTTTGGGCGCTGTCAGCTTGTGCGGGCGGTGGCACGGGTGGTAGCGGGGGCGGCACCGGGTTGACCGGCGATGCGGCGGCTTTGGCGCGGCTGGACCTGTCGGCTCGCAACGGGCGGCCCGGTACGGCGGGGATGCTGGGTGGGGCGCAGCCGACGCAGGTGGTGTATTTCAACGACAACGGCGACAGCACGGCGGTTCTGCCGGGCGTACAGGCGGTGGGGCAGGGTTATACTGTCAACCTGCAAGGCGTGGCCGTCGATGTGGCCGCGCAGTCCTTGCTGGGCGACATTTTGCAAGTGCCCTACTCGCTGGACCCGTCCGCCACCGGCAGCGTCACCATGGCAACCGGCGGGACGGTGCCGCGTGCTGATCTGCTGATGATCTTCGAGAATGCCTTGCAGGCCAATGGTCTGATCCTCGTCAGCGAGGGCAAGGGGTTCCGTATCAAGGCGCTGGACGGCGCGGGCCAGACCGCCAGCATGACCGCCGAGGGATTTGGCTTCACCGCCGTTCCCTTGCGCCATCTGGGGGCCAAGCGGATGCTGGCGCTGCTGGATGGCTTTGCCGCCCCCGAAGGTGCTATCCGGGCGTCCGAGAATGACGACATGATCCTGGTGCGCGGTACGGCTGCGGACCGGGCCAATATCCTGTCAATGGTGCAGACGCTGGACGTTGACCTGCTGGCCCGTCCGAATGCCGGCATCGCCTTCCTTCAGAACGCCCCTGCGACGCAGGTGGCCGCTGATCTGGCCGTGGTGGCCAGCAATGACCCCGGCGCTTCGGGCTGGTCCACGCAGGTGCTGCAACGGTCAAATGCCATTCTGGTGCAGGCCCATGATGGGCGTGACCTGCAAAAGGCAATGACCTGGATCCGCCAGCTTGACCGTACCGGCGGCGCCGCGGGCAGCGACATTACCGTGTATCAGGTGCAATACGCCAAGGCGTCTGACCTGTCAGGCATCCTTCAGGCCACCTTTGGCGAGGGTGGCGGCGCTGCTGCCCCGGTGCCAACGGCACCCGCCGCCGATGGCGTGGCCGTGCCCGCAGCCAGTGATGCGGCGGTGACAGCGGTGGCGGCCCCGGCAGGGGGCGACACGCGCTTTACGCCCGATGATGGCAACAACACCATCATCATCCGGGGCGCTACCCCGGTGCGCCAGCAGGCCTTGCAGCTTCTGGCCGCCATTGACCGCCCACCCGTGCAGGTGCTGATCGACGTGCTGCTGATCGAGGTCACCCTGAACGACGCCACCGCGATGGGCGTGCAGGCGTATCTGCAAGGCCACGACGCCCGCTTCATCGCCACCAATGGCAACTCTACCACGATTTCCCCCAGCGCCCCCGGCTTCAATCTGGTCTTGGGCAACGGCATCAATCCCAAGCTGATCATTGATGACCTAAGCCAGGTCACCAAGGTCAGGGTGGTTTCGGCCCCCTCGGTTTCCGCGTTTGAAAACGAAGAGGCGCAGATCAAGGTGGTCGAACAGGTGCCCATCGTGACGCAGCAGGTGGTGTCAACCCAGACCGGCGGTGCGCCCACGGTGAACTCGGTCGAATACCGCGACGCGGGCGTGATCCTGAAGGTCACGCCTCGGGTTAGCCAGACCAACCTTGTCAACCTTCAGGTCAGTCAGGAACTGTCGGCGGTGGTCAACAACGGCACCGGGGCGGCCACGCTGACGCCAACGCTGCGGCAAAGGTCAATCTCGACCCGGGTCGCGGTATATGACAGCCAGACCGTGGCCTTGGGCGGGCTGATCTCGGCGCAGGACACCAACGGGCGCAACCGGCTGTTCGGCTTTCTGACCAGCCGCGCCAGTGACAGCAAGGGCCGGACCGAGTTGATGGTCTTCATCACCCCCCATGTCGTGCGCAACCAGCAAGACGCCGCTTCCGCAGCCGCCGAACTGCGCGCCCGCATGCCGCAGATGAGCGGGCAATGACCACGGCGGCACCCTCTGCGGCGGGAAGCGCGCCAGAGGACCCTTTGGCCCTTGCCCGCCGCCGGGCCGCCGCCCATGGCCTGTCCTTGGTGGCCGACGCCGATTGGCCCGCCGTGGCCGACGTGCCCGAGGGCCTGTCGCGCGCCTTCCTGCGCCGCAGCCTGATGCTGCCCTTGGGGCGCGGTGCTGACGGGCTTTGGCGGGTGGCGGTGGCCGACCCCTCTGACAGCGCGGTGTCTGCCTTGCGCGCCGCCTTGGGCGAGGTGACGCTGCTGGTCGCCTCGCAACCCGCCCTGCTGTCACGGCTGGAGGTTTTGGCCTCGGGTGCGGCAGTCCATGCGGTGGAAGCGGCGCAGGATGATCCACAAGACAGCGCTTTGGATGCGCCGGTGATAGCGCTTCTGGACCGGATGCTGGCGCAGGCAGTTGAGGCGCGGGCGACCGATGTGCATTTCGAACCCGGTCCGCAGGATATGGCTGTTCGGCAAAGGGTTGACGGGATGCTGCGCCCGGTCGCGTCCTTGCCCGCCGCCACGGGCCGCGCGGTGGTGGCGCGGCTTAAGATCCTGGCCGGACTGAACATTGCCGAGCGGCGTCTGGCGCAGGATGGTCCGATCCGCGCCGTGATAGCGGGCCGGACGCAGGATTTGCGGCTGGCGACGCTGCCGATGGTCGATGGCGAGGGGGCCGCGCTGCGCATTTTGGCAGGTCGGCAAAACCTGCCGACGATTGCCAGTCTGGGCCTGTCGGCGCGGGCGCAAGTGGATGTGCTGGCGGCCTTGTCCAATTCCCACGGGCTGATCCTGATCACCGGGCCTACGGGCAGCGGCAAGACCACCACTTTGGCGGCTGCGACGGGCCATGTGAACGACCCGCGCCGCAAGATCATCTCGATTGAAGACCCGGTGGAATACCATATCCCCGGTATTTCGCAGGTGCAGGTGAATCCTGCGATTGGCCTGACCTTCTCGGCCGGTCTGCGGGCTTTCATGCGGGCCGACCCTGATGTGCTGCTGGTGGGCGAAGTGCGCGATGCCGAAACGGCAGGGGTGACGGTGCAGGCGTCGCTGACCGGGCATCTGGTGCTGACGACGCTGCACACCAACTCGGCAGCGGGGGCGGTGGTGCGGCTGACCGAGATGGGGGTGGAACCCTACCTTCTGGCCGCCACCCTGCGCCTGTCGGTCGGGCAAAGGCTGGTGCGCCTTCTCTGCCGCCATTGCCGGATCAGGGCCTTTGGCCCTTTGCCCTTCCCCGACGACATCCAGCGCCTGTGCAGCCACGACCCGGCGCTGCCCGCCACCCACCACACCGCGCAAGGCTGCGACCATTGCGGGCGGACCGGCTATTACGGGCGGCAGGCGATTTTTGAGGTGATGCCGCTGACGGAAGCTTTGCGGGCCAGGGTTCTGTCTGGCGCAGGCACCTCTGCCCTGCATCAGGCCGCTTTGGCCGAAGGCATGCAGCCCCTGATGGCCGATGGCCTGCGCCGGGTGCTGGAAGGCGTCACCTCGGTCGAAGAGGTCTTGCGGGTGGTGCAGGATGGCTAACCCGTTCCGATCAGCCCCGACGCCCGACGACATCACGCTTTTCACGCAGGAACTGTCGTGGATGATCGGCGCGGGCGTGCCTTTGGGGCGGGCGATTGACCTGCTGGCCACCGAGGCCGGGCAAAGCCGTCTGCATCCCGTATTGCTGGCGGTGCGGGCTGAGTTGCGGGCGGGGGCCAGCCTTGCCGATGCGCTGACCCGGCAGGGCGCGGTCTTCCCCGAGGCTTACCTGCGGCTGATAGCCCTTGCCGAGGGTACCGGCACCCTGCCGATGGTCCTGCAACGCCTGCACGCTGGCCGGGCACAGGCGCAGGCCTTGCAGCGCAAGCTGGGCTCGGCACTGGCTTATCCGGGGTTCCTTTTGCTGGTGGCGCTGGCGGCCATGGCCTTGATTGCGCTGGCCGTGGTGCCGCCGATGCGGTCTGTGCTGCCGCCAGAACCGAGGGCGGATGGCGCGGATGCCTCGATAAGGCGTTTGATCGACATGTCGGATTGGCTGACCGGCCATGCCGTTCTGGCCGGGGCCGGGGTGGCGGTGGTGCTGACGCTGCTGGCGCTGCTGCTGCGGATGCCAGCAGTGCAGGCGGCGATTGCGGCGGTGGCGTCGCGGCTGCCGGTGATAGGCAACCTGATCATCACCGCACGGCTGGCCGAGATGACCCGCTCTCTCGCCATGCTGACCGAAGCGGGCCTGCCTTTGGCCGAGGCTTTGCGGCTGACCCGCCGCTCCACCGCTGCGGGCGATCTGTCGGGCCTGTTGGAGGGGATGGAGAACGCCCTGCGTGCCGGGCAAGACGTCACCCAACCGCTGCGCGAGGCAAAGGGCGTGCCTCCCTTATTGTCCAGCCTGATCCGCGTGGGGCAGGAAACCGGCGACATGGGGCGCAGCCTGACCCAAGCGGCAACGGTGTTCGAGGAAAAGACCCGGATCGCGCTAGACCGGGCGCTGGTTCTGCTGGAGCCTGCGATCATCCTTTTGATCTCGGTCGGGGTGGGCGGGCTGATCTATACCGTCATCGGCGCGCTGATGTCGGTCAATGACTTGTTTGTGTAGGGAAATGCCATGACCAAGGACGATAGGGAAGCAGGCTTCACGCTGGTGGAACTGCTGGTGGTGCTGGTGATCCTGGCACTTCTGGCGGCTTTGGTCGGGCCCAAGGTGATCGGCTATATGAGTGCGTCCAAGGTCAAGACGGCGCATGTGCAGATCGCGGCCTATCAGACGGCGCTGGAGCTTTACCACCTTGACCTTGGCCGCTATCCGCAAAGCACCGAAGGGCTGGCGGCTTTGGCCAAAGCGCCGTCCGGGGCTGCGGGCTGGGCGGGGCCTTACCTCGACAAGGCTGTGGCCGCAGACCCTTGGGGCAATCCTTACGACTACACCTCTGCCACCGACGGTAGCGCCTACACGCTGCGCAGCTTTGGCGCCGATGGCAAGGCAGGTGGCGAGGGCGACAATGCCGATCTCGCCCCGTGACCCTTCCCGTGGCCCTTCGTGTGACACCTCTCGTGACGCTTCCCGCAACGCTTCCGGCAACCCTCTCGGCAACGCGTCGGGTGACGCTTCGCGTGATGAGGACGGTTTCACGCTGGCCGAAATGCTGCTGGTCGTGGCGATCATGGCGATGGCCGCGGGCCTCGTCGTGGGCAAAGGCCTGCCCGGTCAGCACCGGATCGACCGGGCCGCGTTGCAATCCTTCGTCCGGGGCGTGCGCGCCGATGCCATGCGCAGCGACCGGATCATTGCCGTCATGGCGGGCAAGGATGGCCACAGCTTTGTGGCGGGCCGCAATATCCTGGCGATGGCCCCGGATCATCAGGTCTTCGCCTCCAACAGCGCAGGCGACAAGGCCATCATCTTCGGCCCGGATGGGTCAAGCGACGGCGGCCTGTTGCGCGTGCTGTCGCCGGGGGTTGAAGACCGTCTGGTTGTGGTTCCAGTCACCGGAGCCTTGCAGCCCTGAAGCGGGGTTTTCCCTGGTGGAAGTGCTGGCCGCGCTGACCATCGCCAGCCTGACGGTGGTGGCGGCCTTGACCCTGTTCACCCAATCCGCCCGCGTCAACGACCGGATGATCAAGGAAACCGCCGCCCGAGACCTTGCCCGGCGGCTGTTGGTCACCGGCGAAGTGGGGCGCGGTCAGGCGGGCGCTTTGGGGTGGGTGGCGACCATAGCCCCCCCCGATCAGGGCCTTGTGCTGCATCAGGTGGCCGTCACCTGGACTGGCGGCCCGCAGATTGCCGCCTCCCGGCTGGAGCATGTCCGATGAGAGGCGACGAGGACGGCTTCACCCTGATCGAGGCGCTGGTGGCGCTGGCGCTGGGCGTATCCGTCGTGGCAGTGGTGCTGTCGACGCTGCACATTGCGTCCAATGGGGCGACCAAGGCGGTGTCGGTGGCGGCAGCGGCCGAGGGCTTTGCAAGGGCTGGCGCGGTTCTGTCCGGCGATGCACGCCACGGGCTTTTGTTGCGCGATGCAAAGGGGAATGTGTTCTTTCACGGCCAGCCGCAAAGCGTTACCTTTCCAGCGGTTGCGCGGTCTGGCGGTGCGCCCGCGGTGTTGAAGTTTGATCTGCGCCCTGCCGTGGATGGCACCGACCTGACGCGGGCTAAGGCCGTCTGGCTGGCCGGGGGGCCGGGGCCTACGGGCCCTGGCCAAGCGATCTGGCACGGTCCGGGGGCTTGGGAGTTTCGCTATCTTGACGACAAGGGCGCATGGCTCCGCGCCTGGACGGCGCAAGGATTGCCGCGTGCCTTCGGGCTGGTGGCGTTGAACGCGCCACAAACGGTTGAACTGGCGGCGGCTTTCCCCGACCTGATGGAACCCGATTGCGCGCTGGGGCCGGGGCCGAAGTGCAGCCTTGCCTTCGGGGTATTCCCATGACGGGTGTTCCGATGAAGCGGCAGGGGGAACAGGGTGCGGTCCTGCTGATGGTGCTGGTGGCGCTGGCCTTGCTCGCGGCTTTGGCCGGGCTGGTGATCCGGGTGTCGGAAAGTGATCTGTCTACCCTGTCCGCCGAACGGGCGTCCTTCCGGCGCGAGGTGCTGATAGATTCCGCCCTAGCCAGCCTTGGCGCAAGGCTGCCCGCCAGCGATCTGGCTGAAAACGGCGCCGACGTGATCCTTGACCTGCCGGGCGGCCGTGTCGTGGCACGGATCATGGCAGCCCCGGGATTGATCAACCCAAACGTCACAAGACAGCCCGTGGTGGCGGCAGCGCTGGCAGCACTTGGCGCCTCGCCCGAACAGGCGCTGAGGTTGGCTTTGGCGCTGGCCTCGGCGCGGGGGGCTGCGAACAGCATGGCCTTTGCCAACACGGCGCAGGTGGCGAAGGTCTTTGCCAGGGATCAGGAGTTGTGGGTCAAGGTTGCCCCCTATGTCACCCTGCTGGGCAAGGCCGGGACGATCGACATCACCCGCGCACCCTTGGCCCTGCGCGGGGTAGCGGTGCCCGCCAGTGCCGCCGAGGTGGATTTTTCCGGCGCGGGTCTGGGGGCGGGCAAAGGCTTTTACGAGATTTCGCTGCATGTGGCGGACCCTGTGCTGGATGCCTCTGACCCCAACGGCAGGCTGTGGACCCATGTTTCCGCCCTTGCAGGTGCCGACCACCGCCTGCACATTCTGGCCATGGGCTGGCCTGAACCGCTGAAGGGGGCAAGCTGAATGGCGAACTGGCTTCTTGATGCGGCAGAGGTTCTGGCGCTGGCTTTGCAAAAGGCGGTTCCTGCCCGGCTGCGCGGCCTTGTCCGCGTGCCGCAGGCAAGCCTCGCACAGGCAAGCTTCGCACAGGCAAGCCACTCGGTGGAAAGCCTCGATCCGGTCAGACCGGGGCAAGCGGTGCAGCTTGTCTTGGCCGTCCAAAACCTGTTGCAGCAGCGCCTTGACCTGCCCAAAGCCGAGACCGCACCTAACGCTGCCTGGCTTGCCGCACGGGTGGAAGCTTTGTCGCCATGGGACAAAGACGCCTGCCTGTGGGATGCCCGTGTATCGGGCGGGGCGGTGCATCTGGCGCTGATCCCCCTGCGCCCGGTGATTGAGGCCGAGGCGGCCCTGGCCCGGCAAGGCGGGCGTCTGGCCGAGGTGGTCGGCGCGGGCTTCACTTTCCGCCGCGACACGGTGCAACTGCGGCGCTGGCGCGACCGGATTGCGGTGTCGGTCGTGCTGGCAACCGGTCTGGCGCTGGCTGGCGCGGCGCTTGGGGTGCAGATGGCCATGCAGGCACAAGACCGCAGCACGGTGGCAGAGGCGGCGCTTGCCCGCCAGGCCGCCCGGTTGAAGGAAGGTGCGGGGCCTGCGCAGGCCGCCTTGGCCTTGCTGCCCCGCAAGGGCGCAAGCGTAGCCCTGGCCCTGTCGCATCTGGCGGCGGCGCTGCCGCATGACAGCTATCTCACCACGCTGTCCGTGACGCTGGACGGCTTTGAACTGTCCGGCCAGACCGCCGCCCCCGAGGCGATCATCCCGGCCCTGTCCGCCGACAAAACCTTTGCCGCGGTTGATTTCGCCGGACCTGCGGCGCGCAACCCCGACACCGGCAGCTATACATTCACGATCCGTGGCAAGCTGGTGACGCCATGACCCTGCGCCGCGCACTGCTGCTGCTTTTGGTCCCCCTGGCCGTGGCTTTGGCCCTTGCTGTGCTGCCAATGGCCTTTGCCGTGCAAGCCAGCCAAAGTGCGGATGACGCGCAGGCCCGGCTGCAACTGGCGCAGGACCGTCGCCCGACGGAACCCGTGGTGCAGGCGGCAGAGTTGCTGGTGCCGGGGGCCACGGCGGGGCTGGCGGCCTCGGCCTTGCAGGCGCGGGTCCTGCAACTGGTGACCAACGCCGATGTCCAGCAGATCGAGGCGCGCGGGGCCGAGGTGGAAGGCGCCCTGACCCGTCTGCGCCTGAACCTGCGGCTGGCGGGGCAAGAGGCTGGCCTGATGCAAACCCTGATTGCGTTCGAACAGGCCCAGCCGCTGATCTTTGTCGATGCCCTGCGGGTGACAGGTCAGGGCGATGGCGGCAGCCTTTCGGTCGAGATGGACCTGTCGGCCTATACCGGAAAGGTGGCCCCATGAGCTTGCGACCCTATCTTTTGGGGGCCGTGGCGCTGGCATTGGCGGCGGCGGTGGTATGGGACTATTGGCCGCCGGGTCCGGCCCTGACCCCTGCCACTGCGCCCGCTGTGACAAAACCAGCGGTGGCGGCGCCCCTGAACCCGCTTTCGCAACGCCCCGAAGCGGATTTTGCCGCCCTGTTTGACCACCCGTTGTTTGACCCGACCCGCACCAAAGCCACGCCGCAGCCGCTGCCTGAGGCGGCCTTTCCTACCCAGACCGCCGCCTCCGCACCAGTTGCGGCGGGTCCTGCGCAGCCGGTGCTGATGGGCACGGTGACCAGCCCGTGGCCGGGCGGAGTTTACCTTGGCGATGATCAGGGCGGTCCGGTCGTCTTCCTGCGGCCCGGCGACGCGGCGCTTGGTCTGCATCTGGAAGAGGCCCGCCCCGACAGCGCCCTGTTCATGGGGCCAGACGGCGAGGTTATCTTGACCCTGCATAAGGCCGATCCGACGGTCGGTCCCGTGCCGGAGGGGCAGGGTTCAGGTATCCCGGCGACTGGCGTGCCCGATCCTGCTGCCGGTGATCCCACACAGTCCGACCCCAATGCGCCGGTTATGGGCGCGATGGCCCCCGGTGCCGTTGATCCAAGCGCAACGGACCTTAACGCTGAATCGCCTGTGCTTGTGCCTGTTCCGGGTGCATCCGCGCGCAGGATGCCTTCGGTGCCATGACGACACCGTCAGCCTCAAGACTGTCCTTTCGCCAGATCGCCGACTGGCTTGGTCCGCAAGACCGGCTGGCGATGCTGGCTTGCGCGGTTCTGGCCTTTGGATTGGCGGCGATGCGGCAAAGCTGGCCTCAGGCGGCGCTGCTTGCACCGCTGGCGGCGGCGGCGGCGGCGATTGTTGCGATTGACCTGCGCCATTATCGCATTCCGGACCGGCTTTCGTTGCCCCTGATCCCGCTGGGCCTGATCCACGCCGCCTTTGATGTACCGCTGCTGCCCCGGCTGATTGCTGTGGCAGGGGTCTGGGCCGGGCTTTCGGTGCTGCAACGGATATTCCTTCGCCTGCGCGGTCAGCGCGGTTTGGGTGGCGGCGATGTCAAGCTGATCGCTGCTGGTGCGGCTTGGCTGCCGGTTGGGATTTTGCCGTTTTACGTTCTCGCCGCTTCGGTCACCGCGTTGATCGCGGCGTTGATCCGCCGGGCGAATCGCCATCACCGGCTTGCCTTCGGCGTTCATCTGGCGCCCTGGCTGGTGGTGATGGCGCTGGCGGCCTGAAACCCGGCGCCCTTTGGCCGCGCCGTGCTGCCTCCGGGCCTCCGGTACCATTAAACCGGCGTTAAGGTCAGGTTCGTCAGCGTCGATTTTGCCTGCACGTTCCCGCCTTCTGTGCAGCATCGCGCAGAAGCCTGCAAAAGCCCTCTCTAAACCGGCATTTTCGGCCCCTAAACTTTAGGTCTAAGCCTCTATCACCCGGCCTAACTAGATAGCAGGATTAGACTTTTCCGGATTATGCGCCGCGACGGGCCGCGTCCTGCCATGCTAATCCTATGGCATCAGCCAAACCGAACGGCCCGGCTTAAAGGGGGGCTTCAAAGGGCGGCGCAACCTGTAGGGTGCCACTTCCCCGGACCGCACCTTCCCAAGAACGGAGACCACGATGCCGACCTATGCGTTGAACGTGAACGGGCAGGCCCATTCGGTGACGGTTCCCAGTGCGGATATACCGCTCTTGTGGGTGCTGCGCGATTATCTGGGCCTGACGGGCACCAAATACGGCTGCGGCATCGAGGTGTGCGGTGCCTGCACGGTGCTGGTAAACGGCCAACCGGAAAAGTCCTGTGACATGAGCGTGTCGGAAGCCGCGCGCGCCAAGATCATCACGGTCGAGGGACTGGCGGCCACCACGAACGGTGCTAAGGCGCAGGCGGCCTGGGTCGCCCATCAGGTGCCGCAATGCGGCTTCTGTCAGTCGGGCATGCTGGTTGCCACCACCGGCGCGATGAATGCCAACAACCACGGCTCCAACATCATCCCCGAACTCAACAACCTTTGCGTCTGCGGCACCTATGCCCGCATCAAGGACGCTGTCAAAACGCTCTGACCCCAGCGCAACCCAACTCCGGCGCAACCCAACCCCGGCTCAAGAAAACCCCGGCACACCAGAACAGGGACTATTGCGATGAAAGATCTTCACGAGGCGGCAGGCGGCAATTTAGACGAGGCGGCAGACGGCATCACGCAAGCGACGGCGGACCAGACCGCAAGCAGCGGCCTGTCGCGGCGCGCGATTTTGCAGGCGGGGGCTGCGGCTTTGGTCGTGCCCTTTGCCTTTACTCCGGGGCTCAAGGGGGCCATGGCGGCCACCGGATCAGTGGGGGCCGGGTCAGGGGCCATCGGGGCCTATATCAAGATTGATGCCTCAAACATCGTCACCGTCGTTTTGGGCTCCAGCGAGATGGGGCAGGGTATTTTGACCGGGCTGGCCCAACTGGTGGCCGAAGAGATGAACCTGAACTGGCCGCAGGTCAGGGCCGAACATGCCCTGGCCTCGACCCAGTGGCCAAACCCCTACGGCAACCCGCTGTTTGGCGCGCAACTTACCGGCGGCAGCACCTCGACCCGGGGCTGGTACGGCCCCTTGCGGCTGGCGGCGGCGATTGCGCGCAACACATTGCGGGCGGCGGCGGCCAAGCAGTATGGCGGAACATGGACACTGGGCCAGGGCGGCACGCTGGTGCAGGGTGCCAAACGCGTCAGGTTTGCCGATGTGGTAGTGACGGCGCAGGCCCTGACGCCGCCTGCGACGGCGGATCTGCGGACTACGACACGCTTCATCGGCCGGACCATGCCGCGGCTGGACATTCCGGCCAAGACCACTGGTGCGGCCGTGTTTGGCATGGATGTGAAGGTGGCGGGCATGAAGTTCGCCTCGACCATCCATAGCCCGGTGCAGGGCGGCACGGTCAAGACGATGCCCGCCACTTCCGGTGGCTTCAAGCTGTACAACCTTGGCACAGCGGTTGGCGTCATTGCCAATGACACCTGGTCCGCGATGCGGGCGGCCCGGGGCGCTGCGGCCTCGGTCACCTGGGATGTGCCTGCCAACCCCAACGCCGCCGACACGGTGGCCCTGGCCGCCGCAGCGCAACTGCTGCTGAAATCCACCACCGCAACCGCCTTTGTCGCCGAAGCCGTCGGAGCCCCAACCATCGGCACCGGGGCCAAGGCGATTGACGTCACCTATTCGCTGCCCTTCATGGCCCATGCCACGATGGAGGTGATGAACTGCACCGCCAACGTCACCGCCACCGCCTGCGAGATCTGGGCCCCGACGCAAGGCCAGCAGTTCATTCCTGGCCTCGCGGCCTCGCTTACCGGGCTACCCTCTTCGGCTGTGACGGTCCATACCACGCTGATGGGCGGCGGTCTGGGGCGCAAGTTCGAGACCGACTACGTGGCCGAGGCGGTCAGCCTGTCCAAACAGGCGGGCGTGCCGGTCAAGCTGATCTGGTCGCGTGAGGAAGACTTCAAGAACGACTACTACCGCCCCTCTGCCCTGATCCGGGTGCGGGCTGCGTTGGGTTCAGCGGGCTATATCAGCAACCTGATCTACCGCAACGTCTCGCCCTCGATCAACATCCAGCGCGGTTCGCTCCAGGGCAATAACCCTGAGGACACCGGTGCAGTGGCGGGCGCTGTTGGCATCCCGTACCAGATGGGGGCCAGGCGGATCGAATACGTGCCGCTTTTGCCTTGTGACGTGCGTCTGGGCTACTGGCGCTCGGTCGGCGAAAGCTACAACACCTTTGCCGTCGAAAGTGCCATCGACGAGCTGGCGCTTCTGAGCGGCAAAGATCCGATGGCCTTCCGCAAGGCGATGGTCAGCGGCACAAAAGGCAACCCTCGCGCACTTGGCGTGCTTCAGGCGCTGGAAAAGCTGGTGAACTGGAGCGTGGCGCCCCCCGCCGGTCAGGCGCGCGGCATGGCCTTCCTATCCGGCTTTGGCAGCTATATCGCGATGGCGGCCGATGTGGCGCAATCGAACACCGGG
>JAYSQA010000232.1:0-18543 GCA_043721775.1 Rhodobacterales bacterium | reverse complement strand
TGCCCTTCATCCTGGCACAAATATCCCGCGGGGGGTCTGGGGGGTGTGAAACCCCCCAGCCCGGTCCGCCGAGCGCCCGTTCGGTTGACTCTCGCCCTCCTGCCGGGCAAAGGGAGGGTCTGTGATGACCGGAGGCCCCATGCGCGTTCTCAGCGATGCCCGCATTCCCGAACTGCCGAACCCCTATTTCGGCAAAGTCCGCGATTGTTATGACCTGCCCCCCGATGCTGCAAACCCGGGTGGCCGCCGCATCCTGATCGCCTCTGACCGGATCTCCGCCTTCGACCGCATCCTGGGCGCCATCCCGTACAAGGGTCAGATCCTGACCCAGATTGCCCGCTTCTGGTTCGAACGCACGTCGGACATCATGGCGAACCATGTGCTTGAATACCCAGACCCGAACGTCGTGATCGGCAAACGGCTGACAATTCTGCCGGTCGAAGTTGTCGTGCGCGGATATCTGGCGGGCACCACCTCAACTTCTGTCCTGACCCGGTACAAGCAGGGCCGGCGGCAGATGTATGGCCACACCCTGCCCGATGGGTTGCGCGACAATCAGGTTCTGCCGCAGGCGATCATCACGCCCACCTCGAAAGCTTTCGACGGTGCCCATGACGCGCCTTTGACCGAAACCGAGATCATTGCGCAGGGCCTTCTCACACCCTCGCAATGGGATGAGGTTTCCGTCGCAGCTCTCGCCTTGTTCGCGCGCGGGCAGAAGATGGCTGCCGAGCGCGGGTTGATCCTTGTCGACACCAAGTATGAATTCGGGCTCGACAGCACGGGCCGCATCCTGATTGCGGATGAAATTCACACCCCCGATTCCAGCCGCTACTGGATCGCCTCGGGCTATGAGGCGGCCTTTGACGCAGGGTCTCGCCCGCCCAGTTTCGACAAGGACGTGATCCGGTCATGGGTCGCCGCGCGCTGCGACCCCTACAAGGACGCAATCCCCGAGATTCCCGCCACGATGATCGAGGCGACCTCGGCGGTCTATGTGCAAGCCTACGAGGCGATTACCGGCCAGACCTTTGTGCCAGACCTGTCAGGTGCCACGCCACTTGACCGCGTGCGCACCGCCCTGCGCCCCTATTTCCGGTAACATGGGCAAATTGCCCATCCTACTTTTGCCGACTGTTTGCGCTAACGGCTGCCTTTCGGATAATGTCGCTGAAAACCTCGGGAGGGTGAAATGATTCTCAGCTGTGGCGAAGCCTTGATCGACATGTTGCCGCGTACCAGCACGGGAGGTGAGGCCTGTTTTGCGCCCTATGCTGGCGGGGCGGTGTTCAACACGGCCATCGCGCTGGGGCGGCTTGGAGCGCCTTCGGCCTTCTTTTCCGGCATCTCGACCGACATGCTGGGCGAGATTCTGGCGGATACGCTGGCGGCCTCCAAGGTTGATACGCAGCACTGCGCCCGTTCGGCCCGGCCGACCACGGTGGCTTTTGTCAAACTGGTGAACGGTCAGGCGACCTATGCCTTTTACGACGAAAACACCGCGGGCCTTTTGCTGACCCAAGACCAGCTTCCCGCGTTGCATGACCAGGTGGACGCCCTGTTCTTCGGCGGCATCTCGCTGGTCAACGACCCTGCCGCCTCGACCTATGAAGCGTTGCAGGCGCGTGAGGCACCCAGCCGTGTCACCATGATTGACCCCAACATCCGGCTTGGCTTCATCGCAGGCAAGCAAGGCCCGTACCGCGCGCGGATCGAACGGATGATCGCCCGCGCCGATATCGTGAAACTGTCGGACGAGGACCTGCACTGGCTGTCCGGCGCAGGTGATCTGACCACGCTGGCCCGCGCCATCGTAGCGCAAGGCCCGAAGGTGGTTTTCATCACCGAAGGCGCTGCCGGGGCCCGCGCCATCACCGCCACCCAAGACCGCTTTGTGGCCGCCCAAAAGGTTACCGTGGCCGATACCGTCGGCGCAGGCGATACCTTCAACGCCGGGGCCCTGACGGCGCTGTACGAGGCCGGTGCCCTGACCAAGGCCCGCCTTGCCACCATCACCGATGCCGAACTGGATGCCGCCCTGACGCTTGGCACCCGTTCAGCCGCCATCACCGTCAGCCGCGCCGGGGCCAACCCGCCGTGGCGCGCAGAACTGTGAAGGCGGACCACTGAGCGGACCTGTGAGAATGAACCTGTGAAGGCGGGCCTGTGAGAGCGGTTCTTCAGCGCGTCTCACGCGCCAGTGTCATGGTGGAGGGGCAGATCGCCGGGCAGATTGGCCCGGGCCTTCTGATCCTGATCTGCGCCATGCAGGGCGACACCGAGGCCGAGGCTGACAAGCTGTCCGCCAAGATCGCCAAGCTGCGGATTTTCCAGGACAGCGCGGGCAAGATGAATCTGTCGGTGCGCGATATCGCGGGGTCAGCGCTGGTCGTCAGCCAGTTCACCCTTGCCGCCGACCTGCGCGGCAACCGGCCCGGCTTTTCCCATGCCGCAGCCCAGGCGGACGGCAACCGGCTGTACGAGCACTTCACGGCCAAGCTGGCCGCCGAAGGCATCCCGGTGCAAAAGGGCATCTTCGGCGCCGACATGGATGTGTCGCTCAACAGCGATGGCCCGGTGACAATCTGGATGGACACCACCACCCTGTGACACCACCACCGGACAGGCCAAGATTTTTCGTCGAAAAATCTTGGCCGCCAAAGTCGCTGCGGTTCAGTTGAACGGGTTGGTTGATCCCGAAATCGCCGTGCTACAGTCAATCAGCTTGCTGATCGAGGCTTTCGAGCCCGCCAGCGAGTAATCCTTGACCCCGCCGCCGTTGGCATCGCGCAGGTGCAGCGTGTTGCCCTTGGCGACTTCCAGCACAAAATTCACGCTTTCCTTCTGGTCGGGCAGATCATAAAGCACCGAATTCTTGGTCAGCGTCGCACCCGGCACCGTCCAGGCACCGCGGCTGTCAATCTCGACCTCGAGATCAGCCGAGTCATTGTCGCCGAAATCCCAGTCTTGCGAATAGAACTGCAACCGGATCGTCTGATCCGGGAAGGTCCAGATCGAGAAGCTTTCGCCGGGGTCCGACACTTCGGCCAGGCAGGCATAGGTGCCATCATCGAAGGTCACGCCCTCGACCTGCCAGCTTTTATAAGAATACAGCGTATCCGAACGGTCAGCGAGGGCAGGCACTGCCGCCATTCCAAACGCCAAGGCCATACAGGTGACCACGCCAAAATTCATCTTAACCCTCCCGACTGACGCTATTTTATGCAGAGTTGGGCCAATGATCTGATTCATGCAATGGAAAACTCACATCTTGGTTCCCTGTTCGTGCAGGCGTTGCGATCTTGCAAAGACACCAGCCCCTAGTCCGCCCATTCCCAAGGGGTAGTGAAGGCCCCCAAAAGGGCGCGCACCTGCGGTTCCTGCCCGACCACCCGCCCCGACAACCGCGCCAAAAGGCCGCGTTTGCGGTCTTCGACCACGTTCAGGACGCGGGCCGACAGCCCGGCCTCGGCCAGGGCTGCATTGAACACCCGCGCGATGGCCAGTTTGCGCAGGTCCGGTTTCAGCACCTTGCCCACCGCCGTCTTGGGCAGGGCAGCCAGAATTTCCACATGTTTCGGGATGGCTGCGCGTTCGCTGATATGGCTGCGGCAATAGTCGGCCAAAGCCTCGGGCGTGGCTGTGCCTCCGGCGACCAGTTCGACATAGACGCAGGGCAATTCGCCGGCATGGGCATCGGGCTGACCAATCGCCCCGGCAAAAGCCACCGCCGGATGCCCCGCCAGGGCCTCTTCGATCAGCGCCGGGTCAATGTTGTGACCGCCCCGGATGATCAGATCCTTGGCGCGACCGGTGATGAACAGATAACCCTCGGCATCAATCCGGCCCAGATCGCCGGTGCGCAGATAGCCGCCCGGGGCGAACAGGTTGGCGTTCCGCGAGGGCTCCAGATAGGTGCCACCGGGGATGACACCGGGGTTGAGCACGCAGATCTCGCCCACCTCATCCACGCCGCAGTCGCGCAGCCCCTCGCCGTCAGCGGCCAGAATGCGCACGCGGGTGTACGGGAAAGGCAGCCCGACCGAGCCGATCTTCTTGGTGCCATCGGGCGGATTGACGGCGACAAGGCAGGTGCATTCGGTCAGACCATAGCCTTCAATTACCTGCACGCCGGTTGCCCGTTCATAGCGTCTAAACAACTCAACCGGCAGCGGGGACGAGCCTGAGAAGGTGCCCCGCAGCGTCGAAATCCGCGCATTGACCGGGCGCTGCATCAGGGCCGAAAGTGCGGTCGGCACGGAGATCAGATACGTCGCGCCATAGCGTTCGACCAGCTTCCACAGGTTGTCCACCACCCCCTCGCCCCGGTAGCCCGCAGGGGTCGGAAACACCGCATGCGCGCCCGATGCGATCATCGACATCAGTGTGGGGTAAGCCGCGAAGACATGGAACAGCGGCAACGGGCACATCACCACATCCGTCTCGCGGAAGAGCAGCCTGGCGCCAAGCCAGCCGTTGTAGATCATGCCCGACACCTTGTGCTGCGCCACCTTGGGCAGACCAGTGGTGCCGCCGGTGTGGAAACAGGCGGCAACGCGGTCTTCGGGCGGGTCGGGATAGGCCAGTTTGACGGGCTGGCGGGCAAGGCTTTCAGTAAAGTTCAGAACCTTGGCCGCATGGGTCACCGGGTTCTTGGGCCGGATGAAGCCCGCAATCAACGATTTGGGGAAGGGCAGGTAGCGGGCGAGGTCAACCTCGACCACGGTTTTCACGCCCGGCGCCTCGACCAGCGCCTGCGCCACCTTTTGCGCCACATCGGCGCGGGGAAAGCTTTTGAGGGTGACGACGACCTTGGCCCGCGTCTCGCGCAGCAGGGCGGCAATCTGGGCGGGTTCCAGCAAGGGGTTGATCGGGCAGACAATCCCGGCGATGGCCCCGCCCAAAAGGGTTACCACGGTTTCAAGGCTGTTGGGCAGGATATAGGCCACCGCATCGGCAGGGCCTATGCCAAGGCTGCGGAACAGATTGGCCGCCTGCACGGCAAAGCGGTGCAATTCGGTCCAGGTCAGGCTTTGCGTCTTGTCCTGCGGGCCAGAGGTCAACTGAAAGCTGACCGCCTTGCGCCCACCATGGGCGGCAGCGGCGCGGGCCAGAAAATCATGGATCGTGCGCGGGGTGTCGGGCAGCGGCCAGGCCCCCTCGGCCTCGATGGCCAGCAGATCCTGCCGGTTGCGGAACGTGCCCATTCAGTCCTCCCATTGGGGCCCACTCTTGCGGGGGCTTGCGTACAGGATGGCGGCAAAGGCAGGATTTGCCAAGCGCCCGGTTGCGTGCCGCGAAAGTTCCGCATTAAGGTTGGGGTCGGTGCCTGTCGCAGGCCGCCGGGGCTAGCCCCGGACCCCAGAGTATTTGGACAAAGAGCAAATGCAAGAGGTTGACCTGACACCTGACTGTGCGGCGTGCGCGGCCTTGTGCTGTGTCATGCTGCCCTTTGATGCGGGCGTGGCGTTTGGCTTTGACAAGGCAGGGGGGGAGCCGTGCCGCCATCTGGCGGGCCACGCCTGCAGCATTCATGCCGGGCTGGCGGCGGCGGGCTTTGCCGGGTGTGTGCGCTATGACTGTCTGGGGGCGGGGCAGCGCGTGGTGCAAGAGGTCTTTGCGGGCAAAAGCTGGCGGCAGGATGCAAGTCTTATGGCACCGATGGACACCGCCTTCCGCGCCCTGCGCCGCCTGCACGAGGATCACGCCCTTTTGGTCAGCGCCGCCCGCCTGCCTTTGCTGCCAGCGGAAGAGGCCGGACGGCAGCGGCTGCTGGCCTTGCTGAACATCGGCCAGACGCCAACCGAGGCCGGGCTGGCCGCCTTTGAGGCGGGCCGCCTGCCCCGCGCCGTCAGGGATTTTCTGGCGGACCTTAAAGCGCGCCTGGGGCCCCGTCGGTGAATTGCAGCCGGGCCAGACGGGCGTAAAGCCCGTTCTGCGCCACCAATTCATCATGGCTGCCCACGGCGACGACGCCTCCCTGATCCAGCACCACGATGCGGTGCGCCCGTTTCACGGTGGCCAGCCGGTGCGCCACCACCAGCACCGTGCGGCCCTGCGCCAGCCGGTCAACCGCCTGCTGCACCGACCGCTCGCTTTCGGCATCGAGGGCCGAAGTCGCCTCGTCCAACAGCAGAACCGGCGCGTTGCGCAGGATGGCGCGGGCGATGGCGATGCGCTGGCGCTGACCACCTGACAGCATGACACCACGCTCGCCCAGGAAGGTGTCATAACCCAGGGGCAATTCCATGATGAAGTCGTGTGCTGCGGCGGCACGGGCGGCGGCATCGACGTCATCATCGGTGGCCTCGGGGCGGCCAAAGCGGATGTTGTCGCGGGCCGAGGTGGCGAAGATCACCGAATCCTGCGGCACAAGGGCAAGGGCCTTGCGGTATGCGTCGCGGTCCATGTCGCGCAGGTCGATGCCATCCAGCGTGATCCGGCCCGAGGCGGGGTCAAAGAACCGCAGCAGCAGTTGGAACACGGTGGATTTGCCAGCACCTGAAGGGCCTACCAGCGCCACGGTTTCACCCGGCGCAATCGTCAGCGAAACACCGTCCAGTGCCGGGGCGTCCGGGCGCGAGGGGTAGAAGAAGCGCACATCCTGAAACGCAATCGCGCCGCGCACAGGCTGGGCCAGCACCACCGGGGCCACCGGGTCCTGCACCGGGTCGACCGCGTGCAGCATCTCGACCAGACGTTCGGTGGCACCTGCCGCGCGCTGCAACTCGCCCCAGATTTCCGAAAGGGCGCCCACGGCACCGGCCACCAGCACGGCATAGATGACAAACTGCACCAACTCGCCCGGCGTCATGGCACCTGACCGCACATCATGCGCGCCAATCCACAACACGCTGACCACCCCGGCAAAGGCCAGAAACATCACCACAAAGGTCATCACCGACCGCAGCCCGATCCGGTTCAGCGCCGAGGCGAAGGCCTTTTCGGTGACGGTGGCGAACTCTCCCCGCGTCGCATCGGTATGGGTGAAGGCCTGCACGATCTGCACCGCTGACAGCGCCTCGGATGCCTCGCCCGAGGATTTCGCGATCAGGTCCTGATTCTCTTTCGACGAGGCGCGCAACCGGCGGCCCAGCACCACGATCGGCACCACGATGGCCGGCACGATCAGCATCACCAGAAGTGCGAGCTTGGTCGAGGTCAGCATCAGCAGGATCAGCCCGCCCACCAGCGTCAGCACGTTGCGCATGGCAACAGATACGGAAGACGACAGCACCGACAGGATCAGCGTTGTGTCGGTGGTGATGCGGCTAAGAACCTCACCTGTCAGGATCTTTTCGAAATAGGCCGGGCTCATCCCGATGACTTTGTCGAACAGGGCGCGGCGGATATCGGCCACCACCCGTTCCCCAAGCCTTGTGACGAAGTAATACCGCACGCCGGTGCCGACGGCGAGGATCACCGCCACCGCCATCGCACCGCCAAAATACTGGTCCAGCATGGCCGCGCGCTCGACGCCGAAGCCGTCGATCACCCGGCGCACTGCCATAGGCAATATCAGGCTGACCGAAGCCGTCAGCACCAGCGCCAGCCCTGCCACCACGATCATCGCCCGGTACGGCGCCAGAAACGGACCTAGCCCCGCCAATGCCCCGACCTTGCGCGACTTCGCCCGGTCTTGCGTATCAAGATGCGCCATAAAACACTCCTGTTCGTCGGAGGTTTTCTTATGCCCGACCTTGATGACAGGCAAGCGCCCCTTCCGTAACGGCGGCTTTCCTGCTTACGTGTCGCATGCGCCATTTCATTCTTCCCGACGGAACCCGCCTTGCCTACGCCGATCAGGGCGAGGGGACACCGATCCTGTGCCTGCCCGGCCTGACCCGGACCATGGCCGACTTTACCTATGCCAAGCCGTATCTGGGCGGCCGGATCATAAGGATGGACTATCGCGGGCGGGGTGGCTCTTCCTGGACCGGGGCCGCAAGCTATACGGTTCTGCAAGAGGCGCAGGACGCTTTGGCGCTGATGGACCATCTTGGCATCCGGCGCTTTGCCGTGCTTGGTACGTCACGCGGGGGGCTGATCGGGATGCTTTTGGCGCATCTGGCCAAGGAGCGGCTGCTGGGCCTGTGCCTGAATGACATAGGCCCCGATGTGGACCGGGCAGGACTGGAGCGGATCGCGGCCTATATCGGGCGCAACCCCGGCGCCAGGACCTATCCGGAGTTTGCCGAGGCCATTGCCCGCAGCGCCATAGGCTTTGCCAATGTCCCCGGCGCGCGCTGGCTGGAAGAGGCGCAAAAACACGCCAAACCTGCGGAGAACGGTTTGCAGATCACCTACGATCCCACCCTGCGCGACAGCTTCACCACAGCATTGGCCGCGATGACTGGCGACGCCTGGCCTTTGTTTGATGCCTGCGGCGGGTTGCCGATAGCGGTGATCCGGGGGGCCAATTCGGACGTGCTCAGCTATGCGACCCTGGCAGAGATGGCCCGCCGCCACCCTGGCCTGATCGTGGCAGAGGTTGCGGACCGCGCCCATGTGCCCTTTCTTGACGAACCGGAAAGCATCGCGGCGCTGACCGCCTTTCAAAAGGCCCTGCCATGACGGATACCCCTGACCTTGCGATGATCATGGCCGCAGCCCAGCGCCTTGCGGGCCATGTGCGGCGCACGCCCTTGTTGAATGCGCCCCTGCTGGACCGGATTGCCGGGCGCCGGGTGTTTGTGAAGGCCGAGTGTCTGCAATGGACCGGCAGCTTCAAGTTTCGCGGCGCATGGTCGGCCTTGACGGCACTGACACCGGAAGCCCTGCGCCAAGGCGTCATCGCGTTTTCGTCCGGCAACCATGCCCAAGGCGTGGCCCATGCCGCAGCCCTGCTGGGAGCGCCTGCCGTTATAATCATGCCCTACGATGCCCCCGCCGTGAAGATCGCCAACACCCGCGCCTATGGGGCCGAGGTGATCCTGTACGACCGCGCAACCGAGGACCGCGATGCCATTGGTCTGGCCCTGTCGCAGGCCCGGGGCCTGACGCTGATCCGGCCCTATGACGCGCCGCTGGTCATTGCGGGCCAGGCCAGCGTCGGTCTGGAAATTGCCGAACAGGCGGCAGAGGCGGGGATTGCGGCAGCCGATGTGATTACCTGCTGCGGCGGCGGTGGTCTGACGGCAGGGATAGCGATGGCGCTGGAGCCTTACCCGGGATTGCGGGTGCGACCGGCGGAACCGGCGGGGTTCGACGACACCGCCCGGTCACTGGCGGCGGGGCGGGTGCTGCGCAATGGGGCGGCCTCGGGCTCGATTTGCGATGCCATCGTAACACCGCAGCCGGGGTTGATACCTTTCCCGATCCTGCAACGCCTGTGTGGCCCGGGCCTTGTGGTGAGTGACGAAGAGGCGCTGCGTGCCATGGCGCTGGCCTTCACCCATCTGCGGCTTGTCGTGGAGCCCGGCGGTGCCGTGGCGCTGGCGGCGGCAGTATTCCGCGCCGACCTGCCAGAGACAGTGATCTGCACCGCCTCGGGTGGCAATGTCGACCCGGATACCTTCCGCATGGCGCTGGCCTACGCCTGATGCCCTGTCATTTTCGAACCAAGACATGGGCAGATTGCCCATCCTACGAACTTCCGGCTGAAACATGGGCAGATTGCCCATCCTACCAACATCCTATGAAGTCATCGAACAATGCTGGTGTATCTGTCTGATCTGCGCCTGAATGCGCGGCTGGAAGGCCCGGTTTCGGCCCCGGCACTGGTTTTCTTACATGGGCTGGGGACGGACCAGTCGATCTGGGATGGTGTCCTGGCCCATCTGCCGGGCTACCGCACGCTGACCTATGACCACCGGGGCCATGGGCTGTCGGATGTGCCGCCCGCACCCTATGCCATGGGGGCCTTGGTGCGTGATGCTGAACGGCTGATGGACCATTTCGAGATCAGGGACGCGGTCTTCATCGGGGTCTAATTTGGCGGGCTGGTGGCGCAGGGGCTGGCGATCAAGCGGCTGGACCTGGTGCGCGGGCTGGTCCTGTCGAACACCGCAGCCAGGATCGGCTCGCCCGTCCAGTGGGCCGAGCGCACCGCTCAGATCCGCGCCGCCCAGACTGGCGCCGCCCAGACTGGCGCCGGGGGTCTGGAGGCCTATGCCCCCGCCGCCCTGCAACGCCAGTTGGGCCCAGGCTGGCAGGAAAACCCGCAGATGCCCTATCTGCGCCGCCTGATCACCAGCACGTCACCAGAGAGCTGGGCGGGCTGTGCCGCAGCCATCGGCGGCACCGACTTTTACACCAGCACCGCCAGCCTGCGCCTGCCGGTGCTGGCGATCGCCGGGTCAAACGACGGGACCACCCCGCCCGACCTTGTCCGCGAAACCGCCGAACTGATCCCCGGCCACCGTTTCCACCTGATGCGCGGCGCGGGCCATCTGCCGATGGTGGAAAAGCCCGCCGACTATGCGGCCCTTCTGCGCGGGTTTCTTGCCGGGATTGGGCATGTCTGATGGCGGTTTGCTGGGCTGGCGCTGGGAGGGCCGGCTGCCCTCCCAGACCCTCCCGCGAGTATTCGGCAAAGAGCAAGGGTAGGGGGCGCGTCTCATTTGCTCTTTGCCCAAATACCCAAGGGTGAGGGCGCAAGCCCGAGGGGCAGCGCCCCTTTGCGACATTTGACGTCGCAGGCTGCCATATCTTTGCGCTAGAGCCTTTTAGGCTGTGGCAAAAGGGAGGCCTTGCCATGAAGCTCAAAGATCTGGAGATTTTCGTCGTCGCACCCCCGGCGCCGGGCTGGGGCGGGCACTATTGGATCTTCCCGAAACTTACCACCGATGACGGCATTGTCGGGTATGGCGAATGCTATGCCTCGACCGTCGGGCCAAAGGCGATGATTGCCGTCATCGAGGATGTCTTTGAACGCCATATGCAAGGCACAAGCCCCGAGAATGTGGAATTGATGTATCGGCGGGTTTACTCGTCAGGGTTCACACAAAGGCCTGATCCGACCGTGATGGGCGCGTTTTCAGGGTTGGAGATTGCCTGCTGGGACATTCTGGGCAAAGCGCGCAACCGGCCGGTCTGGGCCTTGCTGGGCGGCAAGATGAACGAACGGGTGCGGTCCTATAGCTACCTGTACCCGGAACCCGGCGAGGATGCCGCCGAATTCTGGGTCAATCCTGACATGACCGCGCAGGCTGCGGCGCGAGCCGTGAGCCAAGGCTTCACTGCCGTCAAGTTCGACCCCGCCGGGCCTTATACCATTCGCGGCGGCCATGAACCGGCGATGTCGGACATCACGCGATCAGTCCTGTTCTGCAAGAAAATCCGCGAGGCGGTGGGCGACAAGGCTGACCTTCTGTTCGGCACCCATGGCCAGTTCACCACCGCAGGTGCCATTCGTCTGGGCCGCGAATTGGAACCCTATAACCCCTTGTGGTACGAAGAGCCTATCCCGCCGGACAACTTGCTGGAATTTGCCGAAGTCGCCCGCCATGTCCGCATCCCCCTCGCCACTGGCGAGCGTCTGACCACCAAGACCGAATTCGGCACCCTCTTGCGCGCCGGTGGGGTGAAGATCCTGCAACCCGCCTTGGGGCGTCTGGGCGGCATCATGGAGGCCAAGAAGCTGTCCGCCATTGCCGAGATTTTCAACGCCGAAATCGCTCCGCATCTTTATGCGGGTCCGGTGGAATGGGCGGCCAATATCCATTTGTCGGTGTCTATCCCGAACCTGCTGATGGCCGAAACCATCCAGACGGGCGGCGATTTCCATCTGGCGCTGATCAAGCATACCCTGACGTGGGAGGACGGCTATATCCTTCCCCCAGAAGCCCCCGGCCTTGGCATCGACTTTGACGAAGACCTTGCCCGCGCCCATCCCTACACCGGCAACGGCCTGCATTTGCAGATGCAAGAGGCGCCTTGCGACTACCTGCACGGCAACCGCTTTGAAGGCGGGGCGCCAGCGCCGGGCAAATAGGGACCGGCAGGACAAAGGCGGGCCAGGTCGCTTGCCCCGGGCCTGCCACGCTGGCAAGGTCGCGCAAATTCAGGAGAGTATCATGACGAAAGTGGCTGTGATCACGGCGGGCGGCTCTGGCATGGGGGCGGCGGCGGCGGCGCGCCTGGCGGCGGACGGCTTCAAGATTGCCATCCTGTCGTCCTCGGGCAAGGGTGAGGCTTTGGCGGCGGAATTGGGCGGTATTGGCGTCACTGGGTCGAACCAAAGCAATGACGACATCAAGCGGCTGGTCGATGCGACCATGGCGGCTTATGGCCGGATCGACGTGCTGGTGAACTCGGCCGGCCATGGGCCGCGCGCGCCGATACTGGAGATTACCGACGAGGATTGGCACAACGGGATGGAGGTTTACCTGCTGCCCATCATCCGCACCGCACGGCTGGTAGCCCCCGTCATGGTGGCGCAAGGTGCCGGCAGCATCATCAACATCTCGACCGCCTGGGCGTTTGAACCCTCGGCGATGTTCCCGACCTCGGCGGTGTTCCGGGCGGGATTGGCCAGCTATACCAAGATCTTCGCCGATGACTTTGCGGGCAAGAACGTGCGGATGAACAACATACTGCCGGGCTGGATCGACAGCCTGCCCGCCACGGATGCGCGCCGCCAATCGGTGCCGATGGGCCGCTATGGCACGTCAAAAGAGATCGCAGCCACTGTCGCCTTCCTGGCATCGGAGGGCGCAGGCTATATCACCGGGCAGAACCTGCGCGTCGATGGCGGCATCACGCGGTCAGTCTGAAAAAGGGGCCAGTCTGAAAGAGGGGTCAGTCTAACAACGGGGCCAGTCTGACAACGGGGCCAGTCTGACAACGGGGCGACTTTGAATTCGCTTCGGCACTGACCCCGGCTACGTTAAGCTGCCACGGGTTCAGGGAAAGGTTGCCACGATGTACAAACGGCCAATCGTCCCCAAGGGCTTCACGCCCCCGGCCCGCGCCGATGGCCCGGGCTTTCATCTGCGCATGCTGACCATCCATGACGCGGTGAAAGACTTCGACGCTGTGATGGCCGCAGCCCTCCGTCTGCGCGGTGCGATGGAGCCCGGCGCCACCTGGCCTGACGGCCTGACGCTGGAGGAAAACCTCATCGACCTCGCCTGGCACCAGCGCGAGTTCACCATTGGCCATTCCTTTGCCTATACCGTGATGAATGACGACGAAAGCCGCTGTCTTGGCTGTTGCTACCTCAACCCGCCGGACACCTTTGCCGACGGGGCGGGCCATGATGCCGTGGCTTTTTACTGGGCGCGGGACGTCGCTATGGAACCGGCGCTGGGCCGGGTTTTCCGCGACCTGATTGGGCAGTTTCCGATGGCAAACGTGGCCTTTCCGGGCCGCGACCAGCCTTGGCCGCAAGGCTGACCTTGCCCTTTGTCCAGTGCGACCCTAGCCTGACCTTCCCCCCATTCGGAGCCCGCTATGACCTCGCCCTATATCCCCCCGAAAGTCTGGACGTGGGATCAGTCCAACGGCGGCCAGTTCGCCAACATCAACCGTCCCATTGCCGGTGCCACGCATGACGCGGTGTTGCCGCAGGGCCAGAATCCGTTCCAGCTGTATTCCCTCGCCACGCCCAACGGCGTCAAGGTCACCATCCTGTTCGAAGAATTGCTGAAGGCCGGGCACAACGCCGAATACGACGCCTACACCATCAACATTTCCATGGGCGAGCAATTCGGTTCGGGCTTTGTCGCCATCAACCCGAACTCGAAAATCCCGGCCCTGCTGGACCTTTCGGGGCCCGAACCGCTGCACGTGTTCGAATCCGGGTCCATCCTGATCCATCTGGCGGAAAAGTTCGGCGCTTTCCTGCCCGCCTCGGGTCCTGCCCGCACACAAACGCTGAACTGGCTGATGTGGCAGATGGGGTCGGCCCCCTTCCTTGGCGGCGGCTTTGGCCATTTCTTCGCCTATGCGCCGGAAAAGATTGAATATGCCATTAACCGCTATGCGATGGAAACCAAGCGCCAGCTGGATGTGCTGGACCGCCATCTGGCCGACCATGAATGGCTGGCGGTCGATTATTCCATCGCTGACATGGCGGTCTGGCCGTGGTATGGTCAGATGGTTCTGGGCCGCAGCTATGCCAACTCGGCCGAGTTTCTGGATGTCGCCAGCTACACGAACCTCAAACGCTGGGCCGAAGTGATCGAGGCGCGGACTGCGGTCAAGCGGGGCCGCATCGTGAACAAGTCCTTCGGAGATGAGCCGCATCTGCCCGAGCGCCACTCGGCCGCTGATTTCGCAGGCCTGGTTTAGGCTCACTGAAAGTCAGGCGGCACCGAAAGTCAGGTGGCACCAAAACCAGACGGCACGAAAACCAGACGGCACGAAAACCAGACAGCACGAAAACCAGACAGCACGAAAAAGGTGGTGCGCGGGGCGCACCACCTTCTGACTGTGTCCTGCCGCAGATTTCAGTCGTCCGAACCGCCATTGTCGCTGCCTTCGCCGCCACCAGTATCGTCACCAGTATCGTCAGCCGCATCCGTGCCGTTGTCATCGCCCACGTCGGCGGCAGCCCCATCCACACCGTTGTCATCGCCCGCAGCTTCGGCGACACCATCAACGCCCGTGTCGTTGCCCAAGTCGTCGCCCGCGTCATGGGCAACGCCATCAGTACCGGCCACCGGCAGGGTCGGGTCAACGGCTGTCGAGGTTCCCGTGCTGGCGTTCACAAGAAAGGTCTTGGTCACGCCAGACAGATCGGCGGTCACCAGCCAATCGCCGTGCTTTTGCGCAACCACGATGTTGGTATAGCCCGCAGCCGCATAGGCTTGTTCAATCGACGTGGCAAAGTCGTTCGCTTTGGCCGCACCCCCCCACAAAAGGGCGATTGCCGCCAGAGTTGTCATCAGTTTCATAGCTTCTCCGTTTCGATGCGCTTGGCCAATCGTTCCGTCCCAAAGCCAGAATAACGGGCGCGCCCGCGCTTTCAACCGACCAAAGGCGGGCCAAGTCACAAGAAAGGCAGCCTTTGTTTCAGGCTTTGGTCGGCAGTTACAAAGCAAAGCATCCTTCCGTCAGCGTGATCAACCCCCCCAGCAGGATCTGCATGTCATCGACAACGGACCCCGCCAGACGCACCTCGATCAGGGTGGTGCCGGATTGCTGATCCTGCACATAGCGCACCTCGGCGGCATTGCCGGTGAAATCCGCCGCACCAAGGAAAAGGAAGGCGTTGTCCGCCCCGCCCGAAACTGCGTCAATTGCTGACAGGTTGATGGTGTCAGACCCGGGCAGAAAGCCGTCAATCCGGTCAATGCCGATGGCGAGCGCGCTGTCGGCGGTGAAGTTGTAGACAAACACATCCGCGCCGGTGCCGCCGGTCATAGTATCGCCCATCGCCCCGCCGATCAGCGTGTCATTGCCCGCCCCGCCGTTCAGCTTGTCGGCACCGCCGCCACCGGTCAGCGTGTTTGCCCCGGTGCCGCCGGTCAGGTCGTCGCCGTACAGCGTGCCAAGCACCGCCTCGAACCCGACAATGCCCAGCACGCCAGAGTCTGTGAAGAAGGCCTTGTTGGCGGTCATGTCATATTTGACCGGGCTGGTGATCATCTCGAAGCTGACCAGATCGACGCCGGACCCGCCAAGCAGCTTGTCATTGCCATAGCCTGCCCGGATCACGTCGTTGCCAGAACCACCGTCCAGGGTGTCGTCGCCCTCACCGCCGACCAGCGTATCCTGCCCAAAGCCGCCAAGGATGCGGTTGTTGCCATCACCCCCGTTGATCGCATCATTGCCGCCCAGACCGCGCAACGTGTCATCGCCAGCATCGCCGACGATGACGTTGTTCTGCGCATTGCCAATCCCAACCAACCCGCGCGATCCGCTGAGGTACAGTTGCTCTACCCGGTCGCTGAGGCGGAAATCAACCGAGGCATAAACCTTGTCCACCCCGCCGGTCAGATCATCAATCATCACATCGGTCCGGTCGACGTGATAAGTGTCGTCCCCTGCCCCCCCCATCACCTTGCCCATGATCCGCCCGCCGGTCAGCCAGAAGACATTGACACCATTGCCCAGAATGACATCGCCCATCACGATGCCGCTGATGCGCACCACATCGTTGAAGGAATTGAGCGTGATGTTGCCCTCGATCCGGCCTGAGTTGAAGATGTTGGCCGACCCGGTTGCGCTGACATTGCCCTCGATCAGACCCGCGTTGCGCAGGGTCAACCCGCCGTCCACCGCAATCGCCGCCTGCACGTCTGAAGCGTTCAGGATGTTGCCGGTGTTGGTCAGCGTGACCGTGCCGTTGCCGGTGGCGCTGACCGTCGCCCCCATGCCCGCCGTGCTGAGCGTGCCGGTGTTGGCAATCACGGCACTTGATGTCTGGTTCAGCGCCAGCGCCAGCGCTGACCCCACCGTGACGCCAAGGCCCTGAATGGCCCCGTCATTGGCGATGTTGACCTGCGATGACGCCGCCATCGCCGCCAGACTGACACCCTGCCCGCCACTGAGCGTCCCGGCGTTGTGCAGCGCGAAAAAGCCTGCGAAGGTGCCTGCGATAGCCGAAAGGTCTACCCCGCCCGAGACAACCGAGGCGGTCTGGGCAATCGTCACACTGGTGTCGGTGACCGCATTCAACGCAATTCCCGCAGCAGTGGCGGACGCCATCGCACCATATGAAATCAACGTCGCCGTGTCCGACATCGTCACCGCAGAGCCTATCGGTGCCAGAATAGAGCCATTCGGGGCCACGAACCCCAGTTCGCCCGAATCCAGAATCTGGCCAGACGTCGTGTTCGTAGAAATCACGAAAGAAGACATTCACTTACACCACCCAACGCCAGTTGCCGCCAACAAACTCCTGTTTGCAAGATCACACGCCCTCGCTACCAAATCGTTGCAAGCCCGCCTGGCTTCACGCGGCTAACCCTCTAATTTTGCATAAATTTCGGGCCGTAGTTGCCTTAACTTCGGCCCGCTTTTAGTTCAAAATCGGCACATACTTGCCTCAAGTTCAGCCGCCGTCGGTTCAATTCCAATGCGGGCACACCACGGGTACACCAATCCCGCGCTCTGTAGCACCTTTGCGCCAAAGCCTGGCAGCACTGCGTATTCGCGACGTTGAATGCCGCTTTCCGGCTTGCGCTGGCTGGCGCTTCTGGCACTGTAAAACTCGGCCGGGACGATGGCGTCGTTCCAAGGGGCATCAGATTTGTGTGCGCCCATGGCTTGCGGGTTGAACCCGCTTTCGTCCTGTACGCCGGGACCTTTCGGGGTCCCTTTGCCAGACCCCCGTGATGAGGTCTGCTATGACGAACCGTCCGCAGCAATACCGTTTCCATCAAGGCGACCGCGTGTTGCCCTTTGGGCCCGAAGAATACGATGACCGCTTGCAAGGCCTGCGCGATCTGATGGAGATGCAGGGCATCGACGCCTGTGTTTTCACCTCGATGCATTCCATCGCCTACTATTCCGGCTTCCTGTACTGCTCGTTCGGGCGTCCCTATGGGCTGGTTGTGACCGCCTCGCAGTCCGTCACCATCAGCGCGGGCATCGACGCGGGCCAGCCGTGGCGGCGCTGCCATGGCGACAACATCACCTATACCGATTGGGCGCGCGACAATTACTGGCGCGCGGTGGCGTCAGTCACCGGCGAGGGCCGGGTCATCGGGTGTGAGGCCGATCACCTGACGCTGGTGCAGTCCGAAAAATTGGCCGCCTTCCTGAAACCCGCACGCGGGGTGGACATCTCAAAAGGCGCAATGGAACAGCGGATGATGAAATCACCCGCCGAAATCGCGCTGATCCGCCACGGTGCCGCCGTGGCAGACGTTGGCGGTTTCGCCATCCACGAAGCGGTGAAGCTGGGCCTGCGCGAGATTGACATCGCCATGGCCGGTCGTGACGCCATGGAACTGGAGATTGCCAAGCGCTTTCCGGATGCCGAATACCGCGATACCTGGGTCTGGTTCCAGTCCGGGATCAATACCGATGGCGCGCACAACCCGGTGACATCGCGCAAGCTGAAACGCGGTGATATCCTGTCGCTGAACACTTTCCCGATGATTTCTGGCTATTACACCGCCCTTGAACGCACGATGTTCGTGGCGGAGGTTGATCCGGCATCACAGCGCATCTGGGATATCAACGTGGCGGCCCATCGGTATGGCATGAGCCTTTTGGTCCCCGGGGCGAAATGCTCTGAGGTTACCGCCAAGCTGAACACCTTCTTCGAAGAGCATCAGGTTCTGCAATACCGCACCTTCGGTTATGGCCATTCCTTCGGCGTCTTGTCGCATTACTACGGCCGAGAAGCCGGCCTTGAACTGCGCGAGGATATCGACACTGTGCTGGAACCCGGCATGGTAATCTCGATGGAACCGATGCTGACGATACCCGAGGGCCAGCCCGGAGCCGGTGGCTACCGCGAGCACGACATCCTGATCATCACCGAATGCGGCAACGAGGACATCACCCGGTACCCCTTCGGCCCCGAGTTCAACATCGTCGGGTGAAGCGCGCCCGAAATCAACACCAACCCTGACAGTCAGAAACACGCTTCTTCTCCGTCCTCGCAGTGCAAATACCCTCGCTGGGTGTGGTCGATGGAAGAAA